>JASHRX010000022.1 GCA_030037075.1 Microcaldota archaeon
ATAGTTGGTGTTATCTTCATATTCATCTTGGCAACTTTGGGCGGTGCATTTGCGTCAATATCTCCACAAGCTGAAAATACTGCAAACATGGGTATCGCTGCTATCGTGATGATACTTGGAATTGCAGGTGTTGCTGGTTTTATTGCTTTGGCAAAGATGATTGCCGAAACCTTCGAAGGCTTAAGCTTTTGAGAAAGTGCTGTTTCCTAAAGCAGGCTGCAAAAGCACCTACGGTCATAACACGAATTACTACAAGTTAGCTCCACCCAGATTCGAACTGGGGTCCCCAGGTCCAGAGCCTGGTATCCTTGACCACTAGACGATGGAGCTGCGATACTAATTTTGTGCGCCCCTTTTTTATATCTGTTGCCAAAATCCTAATGATGATGCGCCAGAACTTCTCGTCGTTGCATGAGGTCAGGGACATACTTATGGCTGCGGCAGCTCTCACTGTCGCGCTATCCCTCCTCGAAATCCGTTACACCCAGTTCGTCTCCGGCAGCATCCTAAACAATTTCCTTTACATCCTACCGGCGGTTGCGCTCACTGTAGTGCTCAGCTTCATAATACATGAACTTATGCACAAGTTCGTCGCGCAGAAGTACGGAGCCGTTGCAGCCTTCCAGGCCTCCCCATTCGGCCTTGTCATGGCAATAGTGACCGGCGCGCTCGGCTTCCTTTTCGCAGCGCCCGGTGCCACAGTAATCTTCACAAACAGTTTCACAAGGAGGGAGAACGGGATAGTATCGCTTGCGGGTCCGATCATAAACTTCGCCGTCTTCCTTGGCGCGCTCTCCCTCTTCTATGTCCTAAACCCATCCAGCAGCAGCTACCTTGCTCTAACCCTTTCAATCATGGTCACCGTAAGCGTCATCCTTGCGTTCTTCAACATGCTCCCCATCTTCCCGCTCGATGGCAGCAAGGTTCTTGCGTGGAACAAGCCACTCTACTTCTCGCTGCTTGGAGTAATTCTGGTTCTCATGATATTCTTCGTGCACATCCCGCTATATTCGATAATACTCATGCTAATGATCGCATTCTTCTTCTCGTTCTTCTACAGGATGCGCTTCTGACCCGCAAAGTATTAAATGCTACCATTTGAGATATACTATAGGCAAGACCATGGCCAGCGCTGCCCCGGAGACCAGGACTACTATAGACTCTCTTGTGGAGCTGCTCAAGAAGAAGGGCAAGATGGACCTGAATTCCATATCAATTGTATTGGGCGTGGACAATAATGTGGTTGAGAACTGGGCGAAGGTCCTTGAGAAGGGCAACATAGTCAAGATAAGCTACGAAGTAGGCAAGATGTTCGTATCGCTGGTGACACTGACTCCTGAGCAGGAGGCTGGCGTGAAGACCCAGATAGATGCCAGGGCCGCCTCGCTCGAGGCGCAGAGCGGATCTGAGCTCCTCTCGCTCGACAAACTTTCTCAGACGATCGGCACGATAAAGACATCGGTGTCTGCGGCGGAGCGCGCGGAGGAGGAGCAGCTTCCTGAGGTGAAGAAGGGCATAGCGGAACTGAACCGCATGTACGAGGCGATAGAGCAGCGCACCAAGGGCATAGAGCAGATGGCGAAGCAGGCTGAGGAACTCTACGATTCGGTGAACAAGAGGGCGAACGACCTGACCAACATGATAAACACGCTCGATTCCAATGTATCGAACAAGGGGCTGGACAGCATAAAGGAAAGTTCAGCGAAGGTGAGCGGCGAGGTTGCCAATGTAAGGTCCCAGATAACCGCTGTTGACAAGGCCACTAACGACTCTCTGGACCAGCTGAGGAAGAGCGTACAGGCGCAGACCGCCACCATACTCACACAGATAGAGAAGAGCAGGAAGGACCTCCAGGCGCAGACCGCAGAGTACCAGAGGCAGATGTCTGAGGTAGAGAAGGACCTGAGGTCGAAGCTCGCGACCATGTCATCAGCTATGAAGGAGATGAACGCTTTCGTGAAGGACAAGGAGGCAACGCAGAAGAAGCTGCGCGACATAAAGGCGGAGTTCAACAACCGATATCTGAAAATGAGCGAGGAGATGAGGGCTAGCCGCGCGGCGGCAGACACGGCGTCGCAGGAGCTCACCGCCAGGGTGAGCAAGATGAAGGCGAGCTTCGGAGAGGCGGCCGAGATAGACAACACGATAATGACGATAAAGGGGCAGACCGCAGACCTCGAGGCGGAGATCGCGCAGGCTAAGCAGGACCTCGGCGACATAATAGCGCAGTCGAGGGCGCTGCGCTCCCTTGCCGGCGTTTCTACCGAGCAGAAGGCCGGTGTTCTGGAGAACATAACGCAGAAGGCTAGGGCAGCCTCTTCAAGGGTTTCTAGGATCAAGCAGAAGGCGGGCGCGGCCGAAGCTGAGACGAAGAAGCTGCAGAAGGGTAATTGAGGAGTGAACGAATGGAGGAGGAAGAGACGCAGGTGCTTTCGGAGTACAGCCTTAATGCAAACGGCATGCCGATAAACGTCATCATAGTAAAGGGGCAGGACTACGTACCCAACTACAACATAACAATACCCGGAATGAGCGACCCGACAAGGCTGCTCCTCTTCTCGATGCGTGGAGAGCTCATATCCATGGTCCAGGTGGACATGACAAAGATTCAGGACAAGAAGTACATCAACGAGATAAACAGAAGGTACATAGAGTCGAGCAGCCTGCTGATCGACAAGTACCTGCCAGGAACTCCACCGGATGTGAAGAACCTGCTCATCGCATATGTGATAAACATGATGCTCGGCCTCGGCGAGCTCGAGGCCCCCCTGGCGGATGACAACCTGGAGGAGATAGCCGTCAACGGTTCCGTCAACTTCATCTGGGTCTTCCACAAGGACTTCGGATGGTGCAAGACGAACGTACGCCCCGCTAATGAGGAGATGATATACGACCAGGCGGAACGAGTGGGCAGAAGAGTGGGCCGAGAGATAAACAACCTTGCACCGCTCATGGATGCCGTCCTATCGGACGGATCGAGGATGAACGCCACCCTGT
The DNA here is from genome assembly GCA_030037075.1 of Microcaldota archaeon. Lineage (GTDB taxonomy): Archaea > Micrarchaeota > Micrarchaeia > Micrarchaeales > Micrarchaeaceae > JAJZAB01. The sequence continues at coordinate 2,998 of JASHRX010000022.1, forward strand.
ATCCGGTCTCGCAGGTCGGCAACACTATAACGATAAGGAAGTTCGCGAAGAACCCGTGGACAATGCCCGCAATGATAAAGAACGGCACGCTCAGTCCGGAGATAGGCGCGCTCATCTGGCTCTGCATACAGAACGAGATAAGCCTGCTCATATCAGGAGGCACGGCGAGCGGAAAGACGAGCATTCTCAATGCCTCAAGCATATTCTTCCCGCCCAACAGGAGGATAGTCTCTGTGGAGGAGACGAGGGAGCTGACAATGCCGGAGTTCCTGCAGTGGGTGCCGATGACTACAAGGGCGCCCAACCCAGAGGGCAAAGGTGAAGTGAACCTGTACGAGCTTACGATAAACGCGTTGAGGCAGAGGCCCGACATAATAGTAGTAGGTGAGATAAGGGTGCAGAAGGACGCTGAGACGCTCTTCGAGGCGATACACACGGGTCACGCCGTCTACGGCACCGTCCACGCGGACAACGCGCAAGATACAATAATCAGGCTGACCAACCCGCCGATATCGCTGCCGAAGATACTGGTGAACGCGATAGGAGGCGTTGTCACAGCATTCAGGCACAGGAGCAAGGGGATAAGGAGGATACTGGAGATGGGTGAGATACTCAGGAGCGGCGACGTTGGAATAATATACAAGTGGAACCCCAGAAGCGACGCCTTCCCGCAGATAGGCGACATGACAAGGCTCGCTGACACGCTCAGCCTCTATTCCGGGTACACACTCAAGGAAATAGGGGACGACATAGTGGAGAAGGCCTCAATACTCAAATGGATGGTCGGCAAGGACATAACCGGTGTAGAGGAGGCCGGCAAGGTGGTGGCAGACTACTACAGGGACAGGAACAAGCTGCTCGACTCTATCTCAGGCGACTCCGGCACCTAGAACGCATGTTTAATATGGCTTACCTTCGATAAGCCTGTTGGTTTGGATGGACGGCGACAGCGAGCACCAGACACTTTATTCGAAATTGGTAGAGCAGATAGCCGAGCTGCAGACCGTTTCGACAAAACCCCCGGCCAGCAGCGTTGACATATCGGGAAGCTTCAAGTTCGTGCCTTCGAAGGCGTCAACGACCTACCAGCAGCTGCTCGTAACGATTAGCGAGATAGAGAGGAGGGGCACCGCCATGCCGAGGCAGCCTGTGAGAAGGCAGGTGCCCATCGTGCAGCCGCAGGCACAGCAGCACATTTCACCGCAGCCAATCATGCAGCCCGCAAAGGTGCAGCCGGTGCAGCAGCCCATGGCAGAGCAGGTTGCTCCTATTACAATACAGGCGAGCCAGCAGCCCGGCTCTGCGCAGCAGCAGGTGATGATGCAGCAGCCCAGGGCGCCGCAGGCCGCAAAGGTTTCTGCCGAGAAGGAGCTCGCGGAGCTGACAAAGGCGCTGCCGATCAGGATGCCGCTTTTCGGAGCGCAGAAGCTGCAGACCGGTCAATCCAACCTAGTGCTCGTCAACCTATCGCTCCTCGACCAGATATCGGAGCTCGAGAGGCTCTTCGAGGGAGTCAGGTCAGGAGTACTGATGCAGAGCGACCTCGATGTAGTAAGGAAGGAGGTGGTCGGCCTGGCATTGCACATAAACGAGCAGAAGGAGCAGATAAAGAGAAAGAGAATGACGCTCACACAGGATGAATACCCATTGTGGGAGATGCGTGACCAGCGTATACGCGACCTAATAAGCGCACTCGACCAGGTGCGCCCGGCCAAGCCGAAGGGTGTTTAGTGCTCTTCAACAAGAAGAAGAACCCAAAGAGCGTCATCGTCGACGGGAAAAAGATAGAGCTGCAGCCCAAGCCAGGCCTTGACGTAGGATCATTCTTCAAGCAGAAGCAGAAGGCGAAGCAGCAGCCCTCTCAGGCGCCCAAGCCTACGCCCACAATGCAGGCGCAGCCCGCTCCGGAGCAGAAGCGAACCGCAACGCCGCCGCCACAGAGGCCTTCAGTGGCGCCGCAGAGGACTCCCACCATGCCACAAAGGCCCATACCTCCGGTGCACGCGCAGCCGAGGCACCAGGAGGGCTTCATGCGCAACTACATAAGGAGGATCGCCGCGAGGAACAAGGGCATAGAGGACTCGCTCAAGGCACACGGCATGAAGGAGAGCGTCTACGATTTCATACAGCGCATGCTGATCGCGTCGATAATAGTGGCCGCGGTCATCGGCGCAATGGTGATGCTGCTGATGCTGAGGGCTCGTCTCTCGTTCACCGCCGCTGCAATACTCGGCATCGCGTTCGGCTACCTGGTTCAGCAGTTCTCCTTCAATTCATTCCTCAGGTATCCGCTCAGGAAGGAGGAGCTAGCCTCCAGGAACATCGAGCGCGACATACTCTTCGCCGCGCGAGACATGATAATATCGCTGAGGTCTGGCATGCCGCTCTACAACGCGATAGTGCTAATCAGCACGGGCTACGGCGACGCGAGCAAGGAGTTCGCCAGGATAGCAGAGCGTGCGCAGCTGGGAATGAGCCTGGAGGACGCGATAGACCAGACGGTAACCGAGACGAAGAGCCAGTCCTTCAGGAGGATAATGCTGCAGGCATCGACGAGCATAAAGGCCGGCGCAGACATAGTCGCCGCGCTGCAGACCATAACCGACCAGCTCTCGCAGGAACGCCTCATATCGCTGAGAAGGTATGGGCAGAGGCTGAACGCGATAGCGATGTTCTACATGCTCTTCGGCGTCATAATGCCGAGCATGGGCATAGCGGTCGCAACAATCCTTACAACATTCATATCCGTCTTCACGGTCAACGCCTCGGTGCTCGAGGCAGCAATAATCGGGATAATCTTCCTCCAGATAGTCTTCCTGCAGATGATAAGGACATCGAGGCCGATATTCGCATTGTGATAACATGGCAATAAACTTCGAGAGGCTTGTGTCGCGCGACGTCGCTAGGAAGCTCTCGCAGGAGATGGACCTGGCGGGAGTGAAGAGCAGCGTAAACCGCATGCTCGGCAACGCGATAGTCGGCTCGATAGCGATCCTTGTAGTTATATCCTTCTCGCTCAGGCTCTCCGGAGTGGAGACACTGCTCGCCTTCTTCATAGGAGTTGGGGCGGCCGCATTCTACCTTTCGTTCATATACGTATTCCTTGAATACCTGATAGACAGGAGGAGGACAGCGATGGAGAACATGCTGCCGGACTACCTGCAGATAACCTCTGCGAACCTGAGGAGCGGCATCTCGCTCGACAGGGCGATGCTCCTGGCGGCAAGACCTGAGTTCGGGTTCTTCGCTGCTGATGTGAACGACATGTCAAGGAGGATATTCGGAGGAGAGACGCTCGCGAACGCGCTGCACGGCATGGCGCAGAAGTACAGGTCGTACCAGCTTACGCACACTGTCCGAATGATAACAGAGTCGCTGCGATACGGCGGGGGAATGGCCGACCTGCTTGAGCAGATATCAAAGGATCTGAGGAACCAGCAGATCGCGCAGAAGGAGGTCGCGAGCCAGCTCTTCATGTACGGAATATTCATAGCGTTCGCCGGAGTGGTTGCCGCGCCCGTGCTCTTCGGCCTGACTGGCCAGATGATAAATGTGACGGACACTGTCTGGAAGGGAATACTCGCGGCCAACCCGGGCGGCCTGCCCACCATAGGAGTCTCCTTCCTCAAGCCATCCCCGCCGCAGATAACCCTGAAGGTCTACAGGTACTTCTCAATATTCGCGATAATCGTGATCACGGGCTTCGCCTCTGTGATAATGTCGGCAGTGTCGACTGGTTCCGCAATACGCGGGCTCAAGTACCTGCCGGTCTTCGTGCTGGGCGGCCTTGGCATATACCTGATAGTTGCGAAAGTGATAGTGGGCCTATTTGCCGGAATAACCCCAGCGTGAGTCAGGTCTGCCTGTACATCGCGCCGCATGCGTTCGATACGGTATTCGATACGCTGCAGATCACGTTGCCAGAGTAGAAGAGGCCGGTGTTTCCGTGCGCGATGTCCTGGGTCTGGTTGGCAAGGCCGTTGAACGGAGAGGAGAGTGGCCAGTAGCCCAGCGGAGTTATGCCGTTGACAGTGTTGTTGAGGTAGAGCTGCAGCACCTGGCTGGAGTTGAGCACGCCATTGTAGAGCTGCACGTCCGATACTATGCCGCCAAACTGCACCGAGTTGCCTATTATGAGGGAGTTTATCGTAGGCAGAGTTGAGGGCGTGGTGCCCGCTCCGGATCCGATGATGCTTCCGTTCAAGTACACCTGCACCTGGTACCCGCTGATGGCCGTGCACGTGACTGTGAGGAATTGCCATGTGTTGTACGATATTGTAGCGCCGCTTGTAAATGTGTTGCCCGCGCACTCCGCAGAGATTCCCGTGCCGCCCGATAGGCCTATGTTCCATTCGTTCGCCGGCAGCGTGGTTATCAGGTTGTTGAGCGATCCGCTCGGCCCCTGGGGGTAGAGCCAGAGTCCGATCGTGTAGGCCGAGAGGCCGTTGTAGCCCGATGCAGTCCTAACCTGCGCCCCGCTCGATAGGAAGTCTATGCCGTCGGGCAGTAGCCCGTTGGCGATCCCCAGCGTTGTTATCTCATCTTGGCCGACGCCCTTCGATGTTCCAAACGTTCTCCCGCCAAGGTAGAGGTGGCTCTGCGATGTGTTCGCGCACTGGTTTATGTTCGCGCAGTTGAGCACGCCCTTCACCACACTGGAGTTGTATGTCGTTGGAGAGTTCTTGAAGATTGGGTCGGCGGTGTAGCCGGCCAATTGGTTGTACACTATGTTGGTCGGTATTCCGTTGAAGTTGTCCACTCCGGAGTAATCCCTCGTGTTGCCATTCAGAGGATACCAGATGGCGAGGCTCGCGTTCTGTATGGGGGATCCATCAAGCCCGTTGAGGTATATGCTGCTGATCTGGCCCGGCGTCAGCGCGTTTGTGTATATCTGGATGTTTGACATGTTGCCCGTGAATGCACCGGCACCCAGGCCCGATCCACCGAGCTGGAAGTCCGTCAGCGAGTATGGCGGTTTGAAAACCGAGACTGTCACGTTGCCCGCCTGCCCGGTGTAGATGCTCGCCAGCCCGTTGCTCGAGGTTACTGCCAGGAAGTTCCACGAGTTGCCTATCAGGTTTCCAGGCAACGGGAACCTCTGGTTGGGGCCCACGATCAGGTCTTCTGGAAGGCTGGTGCCACTGCCGGTTATCACGTTGAAGTTGAGCGCGTTGCTGCCCATCGAATTGAATATTGTCATCGTTCCCGCCGTGCCCAGCGCACCCGTAGGGTCAACCCACATGGTTACTGTGAACGCGTTTCCGGTCAGCGTCTGCGGCACAAGTATGTTGGATGACGAGGAGAACGACGCAGTCACCCTGTTGAGCATGCCGAACGGCACTATGCCTGCACCGGAGCTCCTGGAGGCTTGCCCTTCCGCGTCCTGGATGTACGAGGGCGCGTAGCTCGACTGCAGGTAGTAGCTGTTGCGTATCGCGCTCTGCAGCCCCGATGGGTCTACCAGAGAGAGGCCGGCACCGTTGAGCAGCAGCGACGTGCCGTTCCCTATCACCGTATTCGATATGACGCTGTTAGCGTAGACAAGGTAAGGCTTGACGGGCAGCGAGCTGTTGACCGTGTTCGCCACCAGGCCCGCCATGCCGCATACCTTCTTGTTTATCTTTATCGCGTTCTGCGTCACAAGTATGTAGTTGCCGTTTGTGAACTGCGACGGTATGCTGCTGCATGTTGGCGTCCCTCCTATGAATATGACGGGCGCGTAGGCGAAGAGGTAGGGGCTTGTGCTCCCCGCTATCGCATAGGTATTTCCTACGAGCTGCGCGGTGGGCTGATAGTACGCTTTGACGACCGTCGGGTTGCCCGCCTGGAGCTCGGCGAGGTCCTGCGTGCCGTTTATGCTGACGTTCGCCACCGCTTCTATCGGGTAGTTTGTCGTGCCGAACGACGTGTTCAGCGTCGCAAGCCCCTTCATCGATGCGCTTATGTAGAATGGGTTTGACTGGTATATCGATATCGTGACGTTGCTCACCACTAGCGTGCCGCCCTCGGTGCCCGCCCACCTCTGCAGCGATGATACATAATCCTGCAGGATGGCGTTGCCCATGTATCCATTCATGTTTGTTCCGTATATCGTGCCGTTGGTCATGAGGCTGACCAGTGCATACTGAGTGCTATTCACAGTGTTGTACTGCCTAAGGGAGGGCGTCGACTCGTACAGGGTAAGCGCGCCGAGCGAGTTGTTTAGGCTGACCGCCAAGAAACTTGCGCTGCCGCTGTTCACGAATGAGAGGAAGGAGGCGGAGGAGAAGGACGCAGAAGTGCCTGACGCAAGCTGGTCGTAGTTTATGTTCAGCACCAGGTATGTTATCAGCTCGCCGAGCATGAGCACGAATAGCACTATCATCGCGAGCGTCAGGAGTATTCCTTTTTTGTTGCTCATCTCCATGTCACCACACTTACATTGTACAACGGGCTGCTGCCGTAGCCCGTGCTCATCGGGAAGGCTGCAGAGCTGACCTGGAAGGCGTGCTGCAGCGAAGGCGGCGCCAGGCGCGCGTTCACATATACAATATTCGATGAGTATCCCACATTCCCGTAGCCGCTGTAGTCGTTCGTGTCCCCATCCAGCGGATACCATGCGATGCTCTTGACAGTCTGGTTGTTCGCGATCGGTACGCCGCCCAGACCAGAGAGGTAGAGCGTTGCCGGTCCGCTCGAGTTCAGATATCCGCTGTACACCTGCACATCAGAGAGCATGCCGTTGAAAGTAGAGCTGGTGAGACGGTCGCCTCCGATCGACAACGCCGGCAGGGTCGGCAGCACCTCCACGGTGCTCAGCGGACAAGAGATGCTCTCGTTGCCGTTTATGTAGATTATCACGTTCGCATAGTTTGTAACAGTAACCACTGCGCTGTACCAGCTGCCTGGATATATGCTGTTAGATGTCTGGCACGATGTGGCCGCGGGGGACTCCGCGTTAAGCACCAATTCGAAGTAGTACGGCGGGGTGCTGCCGCCTACCGAGACCGCTGCGAAGTCGGCGTTGCTGCCTGCTCCAGGCGACGCATTGTATATCGAGACAAAACTTCCGGGCGCGTTGGCGTTGAACCATGCAGACACAGAGAAGGTTGATGTGGGATTTGGCATCCTTCCAGGTAGCACAAGGCCGTTGCCGCTGAAGAGCGCGGTCCTGACCGACGGTGCGTACGTCCCGTTTATGAATATGCCGGTATTCCTCGACGGGTATGACGCATTGAGCAGTTCGTCAGCGCATCCGCCTCCACTATGCAGGTACATGCTCGCCATTGCCTGGAGCAGGCTGCTGCTCGGCAGGTACCTGCAGGTACCGAAGGCGTAGAGCACGTTGTTCCCCGACACGTATGCGTTACCGTATGCCAGCGCCACACTCTCCTGCGGGCTCGCATCCGAAGATTGCAGCGATATGTTGAATAGATATGTCGAGTTACTCGATAGGCTGTACGCGTCGAACGCTATCTGGTTCGCAATCACGTACAGTGTGCCTGGCGTGACAGACGGTATGGCGTTAGCTGATGTTTGCGTTATCGGGTAGCCGCCCGTCCTGCAGCCGCAGCTCAGGTTCATGGTCTGCACAACGTTGCCCACGGTAAAGTATGCGTTCCCTCCGGTGGCTGCGCCCCCAAGCACGTTCCCGTTTGTAAAGGCGCTATTCCAAAGCAGAGTGCCGCCCAGTGTAAAGGCGTATATCTGGTTGCCGCTTCCGACCATCACGACGTTCCCGTAGATTACCGGCGTGGTAGTGTGGGAGCTTGTCAGAGCATAGTTCCATACCTGCTGCAGGTTTGGTCCGACCAGCACGAATCCTCCTATGTAGTTCTGCACTCCCGGGTTCGACGTGCTTGCCACATATTCGCCGGAAGCGTACGCTGGAGTGGTTCCTCTGGTCGGCAGCGCATTCGATGCGATGACGCTGCCGTTCAGCGGGCTCATCAGCTCAATGCTGCTCGACGCTGCATATGCAATGTACCCGCCCGCTATGGTGAGCGGGCTGCTCGGGATGGGCGAGAGCGGCAGCGAATTCCAGGTCACCACGCCGTTCGCAGCAATTTCCGTTATATAGCCTGTGGAGTTGGAGTAGATCACATAGCCTTTGTAGATTATTGGATATGATGGAATACCCATTATCGCCTTGCTGAGTATGAGCGCGCCAGTCGACGCGTTAACAACGTATACAGTGTTAGCTGCAGTAAACGCCGCCATCCCGTAATCAACTGATATCGGGGAGTTTATGCTGCTAGCCGCGGTGTAGCTGAAGAGGAGCTGCGGCAGCTGCGGGCCGACCGACGAGAAGGATGCGAGGCCGCCGCCCCTTCCGAAATAGGGCCAGCTGCTCTGTGCGCCCATGCTCGCGTTTGCCGCCGCAAGTGCGTACTGCGAGAAACTGCCCGCGGCGGATAGGCTCGTGCCTAGAAGGGACTGCGCTACGCTGTACGATTCCGATGTAGTGACAGGGAAGGAGAAGGGCGACGAGAAGTGCGCGTAGGCTAGCACGCCCACCGCCACGCCAGCTATGACTAGCGCAAAGGTCGCGTCCAGAGTGAATATGAATCCCTTCATGATCATCAGCTCGCCGAAGATACACTGCTGCTCCATATGTAAACGACTATCTTCACAGGCACACCGTTTATCACGCCGCTCTTCCTGCTCAGGAAGGTGGTCACGGCGTTGTTTGTTGTGGGGTTATCGCCCATCGTCACGTTGAACGGCCCGCCGTTCATTGTTATGTAGTAATTGAATTCCGTTCCCAGAGCAGGCCCTGCCGCGCTATAGTTGTAGCTGACCATCGACTGCAGCGCGTAGAGCTTTGTCGTGGAGAGCGACGAGCCCTGGGAGCTCCCGAGGCCCACGCCGTCATCGATCCAGCTCGACGGGTTCGTCAGGTTGATTGTGGACTGCCAGTTGGCCGGGCTGCCGGGAGAGACGAGGCTCTGCGCAACGTCCTGCGCCTGCAGCTGCATTATGAATCCCTGGTTGCTGGATGACAGGGAGAGCTCGTTGCTGATGTTCAGCCATGTCAGCGCGAGTATTGTCACCGCTACAGAGAATATCATTATCGCGAAAAGCGCATCGAAGCTCCAGAACTGCGCCTTGATCCCTTCTTTCATTGTAATCTCGCTCATTCGATCAGCCGTACGATACGTTCACCTGCGCCACGCTTGGCAGTCCTTGCACGTAGAGCTGGTCAAGCTGGAACTGGCTCAGCACCGAGTTGTACACCTGCACGTCCTCTATCGACCCGTTCATGTACGTGCTGCCGCCGTTAATCTCGCCAAAGGCGCCGTTCGCCACGTCTATGCAGCCTATGTTGTTGCTGGGCGGGTTGCCCACCGGCACTCCATTCAGGTACGACGATACAGCTCCGTCGTTGAGCACTGTCGACATGAAGAGCCAGGAGCCCTTGAAGCTGTAGCCTGGAGAGTAGGTCCACGTGTCTGTGTACACAGAGTTGGCAAGCGTGAACCTCAGCTCCGTGTTGTTCATCTGGACGCTGTCGCTTCCCGAGCTCCAGAAGTCAAACGTGCCCGCCAGAGATGTGGTGGGAAGGCCTGAGTCATACACCCACTCTGTCGTGGTTATGTTGCAGAGGTTTCCGTTAGGCAGCGCGTTGGACGGGAACCTGACCACGCTGTTGGCGCCGTTGAAGAGCGGGACCTGAGTGGCGTTCTGCTGCGCGTTCTGGTTTATGAATACGATTGAATTGTAAGCGAGGCTGTTCGCCGTGGATGTGTACTGTGTCTGCGTGTTCGCGTAGCTGCCAGGGCTGCCAGACAGCGGCCACCACGCGACCAGCCCCTGGTTAGCCAGCGGCGTAGAGGCCAGGCCCTGCAGGTAGAGCTGCTTCACCTGGCCGGAGGTGAGCGATCTGTTGTAGAGCTGCAGGTTCGCCATCTGCCCGCTCCAGTATCCTGTTATCCAGGATTTCGCGCCTATCTTGAAGAAGGTGGCGCCGCCCTGCGGCGTTGACATGGGCTGCGACGAGTCGAGCGTTCCGTTTATGTAAAGGTTGAGCGAGTTTCCGTTGTACGTCGCCACAACATACGTCCATGTGTTCAGCGGAATGTTCCCTGTGCTGTACTTGTCGTTCCCGCTGGAGGGCCAGAACCAGAGCTTGTTGTTGTTCTTGACCCCGAATATCCAGCCGTTGCTGCCTCCGCCCTCGTTCTCATCTATGATAGTGCCACCTGCGCCGCTACCGAAGCTCGATTGTGAAATCGCGTTCGGGTCTATCCATACCGCTACTGTAAGTGTGTTTGCCGCTGAAGGAACCGGGGATGAGCTTATGTATGTGTTGACGCCGTTGAAGAGGCCCACATACGTGTCTGTTCGGTTCTGCAGGTATCCGAACCCTTTGTTTATGAAAGTTCCGTTTACCGAGACGCCGCTGTATTCACCTTCGTATACGTTGCCGGTCAACCCACTGTCCAGGTTGAGTGGCCACCATCCGAGCAGCGCGCTGATTGTGGAAAGGTTCCCGTTGAAGGCCTCGGCCTGGACGGTAGCCTTGCCAGCTGAGCCCTTGCTCGGTGTCAGCAGGGTTGAGAGTGATCCCGATAAGGATGTGTATCCCTGGACTGTGTTGCTGCCTCCGAAGAGGCCGTTTGTGGTTGCGAGTGCTATCGGGACTCCGGTTGCGGGCGTGCCGCCGAATGTGTCGAGCTGCGCGCTCACCTCCACAACGCTCTTGAATATCGTGTTGTATGGTATGCCGCTGTCCTGGTATCCCGAGTAGTCGTACGGGTTGCCGTCAAGGGGCCACCATCCCACGACGCTGTTCGATACCGGGCTGCCCGTCGGGCCCATCGAGGCGATCAATGCAATCTGGTTCTGAGTCAGGGCGGCCTTGTAAAACTGGGTATCCATCACGTAGCCGTTCATGTACTGCGCTAGGTGGGCGTCCCCTCCTATGACTACGTTGTCTGACACTCCCAGCACGGGGCAACTGGCGCCGCTGCTTGCGGTGGAGTTACCGTTCAGGTAAAGCACCACGCTGCCTGCGAGGCCGTTGCAGACCAAAGCTATGTTGTAGAGAACACGCGTTCTCAGTACGTTGGCCGATCCCGTCAAGTACGTTGTGCCTGATTTTGTCACTATGGAGTTCAGCGTACCTGTGCCGGTGAAGCCCAGGTCGAAGACGGATTTACCGGCCGAGCCCTCTGACACCACAGGGTTGTTCTGGCTGAAGGATACAGAACTTGAGCCAGGGACGACAGACGTAAGGTACACCCAAGTGTCCAATGTGAAGGCACCGACGGATGGGGTGCCTCCCTTAGCGAAGGCGGGCGAGTTCTGCGCCATTATGAAGCTGTTGCTTCCGCTGAAGTAGGGTGCGGAGAGCCCTGTCGGTGTTGAGAGCGTAAGCTGTCCTGGCAAGGTGGAAAGGGCAGGCGCGCCCTGGTCCACAAAGATAGTGCCACGCGCATTCGAGAGGCTTATGTACCCAAGGTAGAGCGGCAGCTGATAGAGAGTTATCCCGTTTCCTGAGCCCACAACCGTGCCGTTGATTACAAGTCCGCGCGCGCCGCTAACCGCCTCGCCGCTCACAGTCTGCGAGCCCACAACCGTACGCGCAATCACCAAGCCCGTTGTCGATACCAGGACATTGTAGGAGGTGCCAGCCCCGCTACCCAATGCGGTGCTGAACGCATAACCGTTGCCAGCCTGCAATGCCTGGTTTATGTAACCAGCGATGTTCTGCGCGACCAGCTGCATGAGCGTGGATTCCTGGACTGATAGTGTGGCCGACCTCTCGTTCGCTATCAGGGCGAATACGATCACGAAAACAACGAGCACTACAGAGTAGACTATCATGAATTCAAGTGCTATCTGTGACCTAAATGGACGCCGGTCGCCCCCGGCAGCGAAGCCCTCCATCTAACCAGATACTAGATACAACGCAATGTATAAAAAATACAGCAGGTTGCGACAGAATAAATAGATTAACTACGATGGAATAGCATGGAGGTGCAGTCACTGAAGGGCAGGATGCCCTTTGAAATAATAGAATCCTTGCAGAAGCGCGGCATAGAGAGGCTCACGCCCCCGCAGGAGTCCGCCATAAAGGAGGGCCTTCTGGAATGGAAGAGCATGGTGGTCGCGGCGCCAACGGCAAGCGGTAAGACCCTGATAGCGGAGATCGCGTGCATAAACTCCATACTCACAAAAAGGCAGAAGGCGATATACATCGCGCCGATGAGGGCTCTCGTGTCAGAGAAGTTCGCTGAGTTCAAGGAATCGTATCCGTACATAAAGTGCGCGATGTCCATAGGGGACCTCGACTCTGCGGACCAGTGGCTTGCAGAATATGAAATGATATTCGTGTCAACTGAGAAGTTCGACAGCCTGATAAGGCACGGCCTGGAATGGCTCTCGGGCGTGGGCTGCATAATCTTCGACGAGGTGCACGTCCTAGGAGATGTGTCAAGGGGACCCACCCTAGAGGTGCTCATAACAAAGCTGCGCTCGATGTGCAACGCACAGATGATAGCGCTCAGCGCAACGATAGGCAACGCGAAGGAGATAGCGAAGTGGCTAGACGCAAGGCTCGTGGAGAGCGACTACAGGCCTGTAAGGCTGACAAAGGGCATAGTGTGCAACAGCAGGGTGTACTACGGGGAGGATGGGCCGAACGAGACGGTAATGCTTAACGGGACGAGCAAGCTGCCAGAGTTGAGGATAATAGAGGATACTGTGCTGCAGGGCAAGCAGGCTCTGATATTCTACTCAACAAGGAGGAACGCAGAGGCGGGGGCGAAGAGGGTTGCAGACGCTCTCTTCCAGATGCTCATCAAGGGCAACGAGAAGTACCTACTAGAAGTGAGCAACAACGTGCTTAACGCACTGGAAAGGCCTACGGAGCAGTGCGCGAAGCTCTCCAGGCTGATAAAATCCGGTGTGGCCTTCCACCATGCGGGCCTTCTCAACTCGCAGAGGAGCACGATAGAGAACGCGTTCAAGAACAACATAATAAAGGTTATATGTTCCACGACGACGCTCGGTTTCGGAGTGAACATGCCCGCGCACACCGTGCTCGTCAAGGACATACACAGGTACGAGAACTCGACAAGCGGCATGCTCGGCGTAAATGAGGTAACGCAGCTCTTTGGCAGGGCGGGAAGGCCAAAGTACGATACTGAAGGAAGGGCGCTGCTCATCGCAGCTAACACTGAGCGCATGAAGGAACTGTATAGGGATTACATAATCGCGGAACCCGAGGCGGTAGACTCGAGCCTTGCCGTGGTCCCGGTGCTGCGGTCGCACGTACTTTCGCTCATCGCAACCAATTTCATCAACAACAAGGACGCTCTAACTGCATTCTTCTCCCGAACGTTCTACGGCTACCAGTACAGCAACATGCGGCACATGAACAGCGTGATAGACGACGTGGTCAACGACCTCACAAGGTGGGAGATGATAAAGAGGGACGAGAATGTCTACAGGGCCACGAAGCTCGGAAGCCGTGTAAGTGAACTGTACATAGACCCGCTATCGGCAAAGTGGATGGTGGACTCCATTCCAAACGTGGCGGACGGTCTCGACATACTATTTATGATATGCAACACGCTGGAGATGAGGCCCTATGTAAGGACAACGGCGGATGCGGAGGACTCTTACGCTGCATATTTGCACACGCACAAGAAGCTGATGCTCAGGGAATTCGACCCAATGGATTACGGCAACTACGAACCTGAGGGGGCATTCAGCACGGCACTCATGCTGGGCGACTGGACGGAGGAGATGAAGGAACCGGAGATAGTTGACAAATACGCTTCTACTCCGGGTGCATTGTACACAAAGGTGACAAACGCAGACTGGCTGATATACTCTGCGATAGAGATATCGAAGATACTGAAGATGTCGTCCAGGAGGCTGATCGAGATGCGGGTCAGGCTGCGCTACGGGATAAAGGAGGAGCTGCTCGACCTTGTGAGATTGCAGCAGATCGGACGAGCGAGGGCGCGCATGCTCTACATGAATGGAATAAAGAGCGTCGCTGACATACGCGAGAACAAGTCAAAGATAGCGAGCATACTCGGCAAGGAAACTGCCGATAAAGTGCTCTCCCAAGTATGATAATTTAAAGCTTATCCCATAATACTTCTTCGATGTACATATCAGAGGGCACAGCCAAGCGTATACTCAAGGAAGTTGGAGCAGATAGGGTTAGCAAGGAGGCCGCAGAAGAGTTCCAGAAGAGGATAAACAGGTACGCGTTCGACATAGGAGAGAAGGCGGTGAAGCTCTCCAAGCACGCTAAAAGGAAGACGGTAACTGATTCTGATGTGAAGCTCGCGGCGTACTAGAGCGGTATCCCAAAGAGCCTGAGTATTACCATTGTACCGACAGATGGCAGCCCGAACAGTATCGTCGGCACCATCGTCGCCCAGCCTATCGGAATGCCTATGTCGAAGATGTAGTTAAGGGCGAAGATCGCGATGAGCCCGAGTATCGTGTTTATTATCAGGCCGAATATCGCCTTCAGTATGACCTTGCCAATCTTGAAGATTACGAAAAGGACGACAGCTATCAGCGCTGCCACGACTATTTCGCTGACCACCGCGCTTCCTATTCCGAATACCATCCAACCACGTATTAGAAGCGATGTACGCTAATAAAACCCTTTGCAGGGCTTTCGGTTCACTTTGTGCCCTGTATGCGCTTGAAGAGGATGAAGGCGACGCTTATGAAGACGATGGTGAAGATTACCGTTACGATCCCGTCGATCCACAGCGGGTACGTGGAGTAGTGGATCAGCGACCCGCGTATGCCGTCAACTGCGTAGAAGAGCGGGTCGATGTGCGAGAGGGTGTCGAGCCACGCGGGCAGCGAGCTGCTTATCGGGAAGAGCGCGCCCGACAGGAGGAAGAGCGGCATGACAAGGAAGTTCGAGATCACCTGGAAGGTCTCTATGTTGTTTATCAG
>JASHRX010000023.1 GCA_030037075.1 Microcaldota archaeon
AGTCAGGCCGAAGAGGTGGCACTCCTAAATTTCTGGCTCCATAAACATAATACAAAAGCGGTAGTGGCAAAAAAAGTACGAGATAAATTTCTTGGTGAGTTAGAAATCAAGGTCAAAAGTTCTGTTGAACTATATATGCCAATACTGGAATATTTTAGGTACTATACCACTCCTTACAGATTCAAGTATGCGGCTGAGGCAGGAGTACAGGGAGTGAAGCCAGAACAATATAATGATGACATGTCTGAAAAAGATATACTTACAATCATTGGGAACTGGCATTATGCAACTGTAAAGTACGTTATAGTCAAAGCTCCTAATGAATACAAAATAGAAAAATTGACCGCTCAAGATTGTATAACAAATATTGATGGGTTTTACAGATTAATAGCGACTAAAAACATACAGTTTATGGCCGAATTTAAGAAATCATTGGAATACGGGCTCGTATTAAAGTAATCCGCACCTATCCTCTATAAATACTCTCTCTGAGCCGAGCTTATGAAAAGGTGTATTCCGATGCAATCTTTTTCGCTAGTCCTTTTGGATTCGAACCAGCTAATCTACGACGATAAAAGTCAGTGGGGCCGCCGAGATTTGAACTCGGACATCCAGCGCCCGAGGCTGGAAGTCTTCCAGGTTAGCGTACGGCCCCTCTAGGTATTCTATTGGGAACGTTCTTATTGGTGACATATTAGCGGTACTCTCTTTAATTTTTATGCGGTATAATTAGTGGGAGCATGAACAGTGATGAGGAACTCTCTTTTGCTTACAAGTACCCTTTCACTAGCGAAGCGAAGGCGGTAGTTGCCGCACAGGGCAGCGCGCCAGAGCAGGGCATGGACAAGTTCCTAGAGATGGCCAGGGCGCGCGTGGAGGAGTCCTTCCGGAAAGGAACACTTGAATACAAGAATATGCGATACGGCAGGGCAGACTACCTGGTATCTTATGTTTACGCGCGCATGCTTGTGAGCGCCCTGGGTTCGCGACTTGGTGTCTCCAAATACGCAACGGCAGAGGCGGCTAGATCAA
This sequence comes from Microcaldota archaeon, assembly GCA_030037075.1. Taxonomy (GTDB): domain Archaea; phylum Micrarchaeota; class Micrarchaeia; order Micrarchaeales; family Micrarchaeaceae; genus JAJZAB01. The sequence continues at coordinate 1,033 of JASHRX010000023.1, forward strand.
AAGAGGCACTTGAAAGCGGAGATAATGGCGACATCGTGCACGTGGCCAAGGAGCTGGGGCTGAAGGTTGCAGTAGCAGACGACTCTTTCAAGGTTGCCTTCGCGCAGTTTACCGAGAAGATGGCGGGCTATCCGGATTTTTCGTTATCTAACTTCGGCATGCATAATGGGCATGTAGTACTGGACAGGCATGAGATGGCTGAAGCACTAAGGTTTTTCATAACTGCAGAGATAACGAAGGGCTTGCCAATAAAGCTGTCCGATATACCGCAACGGGTGGTGGCGATTGCAAAAAGCATCAAGCCGCCGCAGGCGCAGCCCTCTGGAAGTATCCAGAGGAAGGGGACGTTTGCATGGGTCGAGAAGCTTCTCGGAACACCCATACCTGATGTAAGGCACAGAACCGTCAACCTAGTGCTTGCGCCTTATCTTGTAAACACGAAGGGACTGAGTGAGGAGGAAGCCGCTAAGGTGATATCAGAATACATAGATCGTTGCAAGGAGCTCGACCCTAACACAAACATAACAGATTCCTACATTAGATACCAGTGCTCGTACGCAAAGAGGAGGGGGCTCAAACCCCTATCGCTTGCGAGGGCGAGGGAACTGCTCGGAGGGTTCCTTGACCTTGGTGAGCCCAGGGTAGGAAGGTGACAAAGTGTTGGCTGCAATTTGCGATATCTGCGGCGCACCTGCAAAGGAGACATGCTCCCTGTGCGGGAAGAAGGTATGCAGCGCCCACTTTGACTCTAAAAAAGGATTGTGCGCGTCGTGCCTGAGAGGCAGGCAGATGAAGTAGTCAGAGCTTGAACGCCCCGCTTTGCACGTCCGCGGTCGCCATCTCCAGGTCCTTTAACGTACCGATGTCGCGCCAGTAGAACGATTTGAATTTCTTGCAGCCCATGAGGCCCATCTCGGCAAGCTTCTTCCAGGCCATGTCAGAGAGGTTGCCCCTTTCTGGCAGGTATTCGAATATGCCTGGGGTTGCGGCTATGAATCCCGAGTTTATCCAAACATTCTTGAGTATCGGCTTCTCTGTGAATTCGATTACCTTGTTGCCTTTTGTCTTTACAATTCCGTATGGGCTCGGCTCGTTGACCAGCGCGATGGTTGCCAGGTACTTGCCGGGTTTCAGCTTCTTGAGAGGCATATTGCTTATCGAGTCTCCATTCATAATGTAGAAATACTTCTCGTCCTTCAGGTTCTTCTCGGAGCACTTCAGCGCCCCGCCTGTATCGGCGTCTGGTATCTCTTGCACGAACTCCACGGATATGCCCCAGTTGGACACAGATTCTGCGTGCTCGGCAATCTTGTCTGCCATTCTACCTGCAAGCAGCACCACTGTATCTACTCCGCACATCTTCAGCCACTTTATCTGCCAGTCGAGAATCGGAGTGCCTGCTATCTCTATGAGCACCTTTGGAGTGTCCTCCGTGAGCGAGCCTAGCCTCTTCCCCTTCCCCCCAACGAATATAGCCGCCTTCACAAGGATAGGTGTGCAATAAAGTATATAAATCTTGATTGCGTATCTATTTTGTCAAACGGTAATAGGAGCAGGGAAACGTCCAAACCCATTCCGAACTTGGCAACTAAGCCTGCTCACGATATGCGTGTACTGCCTACGGCGGGAAAGCATATTGCTGTTTGGCACTTATTTTTAGTGTTTTAATGGATGGGAGGAAGTCTCTAACAAGCAGCATAGCAAAGGAGAGGATAGATGCCCTTTTCGAACTGGCAGAAAAGAACTCAGGAAAGGAACCGAAGCTCGCCGCCTCTTACATAAAGACGCTTGACAAGATCAGGAAGCACTACAGGGTTGGCCTCCCTACCAGGATAAAGGCGAGGATATGCGCTGGATGCTCGGAACTGCTTGTTCCCGGAGTAAACTGCACCGTAAGGCTTGCCAGCTCGAAGAAGCTTGTTGTGTACAGGTGCACTAAATGCGGCCGTGAGCGCAGGATTCCGTATAAAAAGTAGCTACTTCTTTGGCACCTTCTTGCTCTTAAGCCAGGAGGTGAGCTCCTTGTGCAGAGGTATGTCGCCCTGGTCTATCACGGATATCTTCACTCCTCCAAACTGGTCGGTATTGAGTTCCACTATAGGATTGTACTTCTCCATCTCAGAGTAGTACACCTCTGTGAAATGAAACTTTCCTTTCATGAACTCCTGATCGAATATCTCTGGGTCGCTGAAGACCCCGAAGAAGTATATGATTCCATTGCACCAATACAGCAGAGGAGCGCGGCCGTCTGGCCTTATCCTCTTTATCAGCAGGCTCTGCATGCTCAGCTTGTACACTTCGTGCACCACTATTTCCTCTATAGGACTCTCGGTTATCTTCATTCCATACACTCCTTGTACCTGAAACAGGATACAACGTGATCGTTCACCATGCCTGTCGCCTGCATGTGAGAATAGCAGATCGTAGACCCTACAAACCTGAACCCTCTTTTTAACAGGTCTTTGCTCATATTGTCAGACTCTTTTGTCCTTGCGGGAATCTGCTTGAGGCTCCTCCACTTGTTGACCATCTGCTCTCCGCCAACAAATCCCCACATGTAGTCATCGAAGCTGCCCATCTCATCCTGCGTTGCGAGGAATGCCTTTGCGTTCCCTATGGCAGCGGATACCTTGAGCCTGTTCCTTATGATGCCTGCGTTCCGCATGAGCTGCTGGAACTTATTGTTATTATACTTTGCGATCTTTTTGGGATCGAAGTTGTCGAACGCCTTCCTGAAGTTCTCCCTCTTCTTCAGTATTGTTAGCCAGTTCAGGCCTGCCTGCATGCCCTCAAGTGTCAGGAACTCGAACTGCTTTCTGTCATCGTGCAGCGGCAGGCCCCATTCCTTATCATGGTACGCATTAAGCAGCGCGTCACTGCTCCATCCACACCTGCGGATCTTCTGTTTCATTGAATCACGTGGGCCCGGTGAGATTTGAACTCACGACCTACGGCTTATAAGACCGTCGCTCTGACCAGGCTGAGCTACGAGCCCCTCTAATGATTGACCGAACAGGTATTAAAGATTGAGCCGTCAGCCTGGCATGGTGAAGTTGTTGCTCACCCACGTTGGCTTCGTGGTGCGCGGAGGCAACTGGCCCGTATAGTTGTCCAGCGCGTATATCCTTATCGCGTACGTTCCGTTGACATAGTTTATCTCGTCAGTGGAGTTGTTCGGGTATACTTCGTGGAAGCCCGGCAGCTCGCCAAGGAAGAAGCCCCTGTAGTAGCTCGAGTTGTAGAAGAGCGTCGGCGCGTTGGTTATCGTATCGTTAGGGCCGTTCGGCAGGTATATCATGACGTACTCGACAAATTCTATGCCGCTGATGGTGATCACTCCTTCGTAGAAGCTGGATTGTATCACTGCATTGGTCTTGCCTCCTGATTGGTTGTATATCGCGAGGACTCCCTTTGAGTTGGGCACCGAACTGACGCACGCGGTGAAGTTGGCGAGGCTGTCTCCCTGCACCACATAAGATTCTATAAGCGGGACGGTGGAGTTTGATGCGGAGCAGTAATATGATATGCTCTGCTGTATGGATGAGTTGGACGGCACGAGCGCGGCGAGAGGCACCAGCACGAACTCTGGGTCGTGCTCTATCTCGCACTGCGAAGTTCCCAGCGCGTACGTCTGCGGCGGCGTCTCTGCCTGGCCGGCGGCTATCGCGTATGCCCTTGAAGTCTCGTTGACGTCCACGCAGGCAAGGAAGTCCACCGCCTGCCATTTCGCCAACAGGTCCTGGTCGAACAGCACGTACTCTGTCTGGTTCGTGTTCATCATGTTGGCGAGAGTGCTAGGCCCTATCTTGTTCGACTGGCTCAGTACATACTGCGCTGCAGTAGCGTAGTCCTCCGCAGGCTCTGAGTTGTCCCCCCTGAGCACCGCCGGCGCATTGCCAAACCAGTTTATCCAGTCACCGTAGTCCCACCATGCCAGCACCCTTGGGCCGGATACGCCAACGTTGTCGCGTATCCATGCCATGGCGTCGAGCCAATAGGCGGGGATCTGGTTGCAGAACATGTCGGCGCCTATGCTGTTGCCGTGGTCCGATATGATGGTGCACGCGTTGGCCGGGTTTGTGGCGTACGTGAACGCGGCGGTAAATGCGGATGTTATGGAGCTAGACTCTCCGAGCAGCAGGCTGTGGTTCGCGAATACGTTGCCTACGAAGAAGATTATGAAGAAGAACAGGACTGCATAGAGGTATGTATTGCCATCCTTCTGCTTCCTCAGGAAGATCAGCAGTATCAGCATTACCATTGCGAGTATCGGAGATATGAAGAAGACGCCAAGGGCGAGCAGCGAGTACACGACGCCCTGATGGTTCTTGAAGGCGTTGAGGTACTCGGGCCTCTTCTCGAGCAGGCCTGTCAGGTTCTTGCTGTATTTCCTTATGCTCAGGTCGTTGTCCGCTATGAGCAGAAGCTCTCCGATCATTATGCAGAACAGCATTATGAAGGCGACGCCGAAGTGCGGCAGGTACTTCACCTCGGAGAATCCGGCGAACATGAGCGGGCCGGCTATCGCAAGATAGAATATTCCCGAGGTGCTCTTCCTGAAGATTATGCTGATCGCTATGAGTATTGTAGCTATCCCGGAGATGAGGAGTACGAGTATTGGGACTGTAACAGTGGTGCCGGAAGATTGGTAGCTGATTCCTGCGCCGATCACTCCGAAGCCTTCAGCCGCGAAGTTGTAGAGCACGCCAGTTGGTATGTACTCCTGCACGGTCATGAAGAGGGCTATGGACGGCGTGGTGTAGTGGGCGCTAAGCGTTATGTATCCTATGAGAGTGGTCCTTAACGGCGATGCGAAACCCACTATGACGGCCAGCAGCGCGATTATGACGATCCAGCCCGCATACTCCTTCCAGTTGAGAGACCTGAAGAGCACGTGGTACCTCTTCAATACCTTCGGCCCGTATTCTATTACTGCCACAAGCACCAACGCGAGTATAGGAAGGGCGAGCGTTACCGGTATGCCAAGGACTCCTGGTATCTTGCCGCTCAGCGTCGACTTGTATGCGGTGTACGCGGCGAGGAATATGCCTATTACGAAGATCACGATTATGTTCATCTTGTAGAAGTACTTGCTGTTCGTGCCCTGCAGGACGCCGATTATTCCCTGCAGCAATATGTAGGCCGCAAGGACCCCTGCGTCGACAGTGTAGTAGTGCGCACCAAGGAATGTGGATGCGAACGCTATTCCGGCGAGTATTGCAAGCCTCGAGTTCTTCATGTCCCTTACCGCGATGACGTACATCGCGAAGAAGAAGAAGAGCGTGAATATTCCCCACGGTTCGAGGAGCTGCTCTCCTGCTACAAAGGTGGTGAACAATACGGGCATGCCAGCGGTGAGGGCGGCCCCTATGAGGGCTACGTACTTGCCGTATTCATGATACAGCAGGACGAAGATGGAGAATACGAGAAGCGCGGCAGTTATCGGCGGGTAGACCGATCCGACATAGCTCATCAGGTTGGTATTGAACGTGCTGCTGTTCTTTGGACCGAGGTAGTTGGCGAGGCTGTACCAATACGCCTCTATGTAGGGGACTAGGGGCTGGACCCTCATCACGGACCCCGCTGTTTCGATAGGCCACGCTGAGTGGGCGGTGTAGAACTGCTGGCCGTACACCAGTATCGATTGGGTGGCCATCATGTCGAAGTACGGGTCGAACTCGTAGAAGTGAGGTGACACTCCTATTCCGAATGCCCTGGTCGCAAACGTTATCAGTATTATTGCAATTAGCAGCATCCACGGCCAGGCGGTCTTGAAGTTTATGAAAGGCTTCGGCCCTACCTGCCCTTCAACAGGCCCGCTCAGCCTGTTGAGCATTATCCTCTCCTCCTTCTCGTGCTCCTCTATCAGCTTCCTCTCTTCCGCCTTGTGCAGCTCGAACATCTTCGCCTTCTCGTCAGAGCTGAGCCCGCCTATCAGGCCCTGCTCGCTCCTGTGCTTCCTCCTCAGGTCGTCCTCTTCGCCCTTATGCAGCTCTATGAGAGACCTGGCCGCAGCGAACCCGGAGAGCTTCTTTCGCAGTTCCTCTATCCTTTTCGAGTAATCTGATTCCAAGGCACCCATCTGCGCCTCCTCCTGCTTTATGTACTGCGGGCGCGTGATGCCCGACAGGCTGAATCCCTTGAAGACGCCCTGCTGGTAGCAGAGTACCACGCCAACTATAGTGAGTATGAGGGCGTTGAGCTCGAAGAGGCCGAGCGAGAACGCGAATGCATGCGAGTAGCCTATCAGGAACGACTCGATCCATGTGAGAGATGCCGGGGCTATGAGCCCGAAGACGAATCCTATTATTGCGATCTCTATTATGTGGAAGTCGGTTCGCTTGTAGAGGAGGGCGAGCGCAAGAAGGACGCCGGGCACGAACATAGATATGAAGGCGATTATTCCAGCGGCTATTGCACCCATCTAACCATTCATTTCGTTTATACCGCAAAGGGTTTTAACTATTTAGGATTGACTTCGGTATTTCTAGTGGCTTGAGAGTCCTTCCCGGGAAGACAGTTCCCGGCGGCACTATCCTTACCTTCACCCCTATGGCGCCGTACTTTGGATACGAAGTGGCGTGCGCCTCCCTCACCAGGTTTATAACGTCACCGGCCTTCGGAATGTAACCTATGCTCTTTCTTATCGTCTTTGCTCGTGCGCCTTTAGCGGCGAGCTTGCCGCTCGCTATTATCTCGGCGCCTATCGCGCCGTTCTGGAGTATATCCTTGAGCGTTGACTGGATTACCCTGCGTGCATTTATGCCACGCTCGAACTTCTCGGCGATGTCCCTGGCCACCAGCATCGGCTCGAGCATCTTGTTCTCTACCTCCATGACGTTTATCTGCGGGTTATCCACCTTGAACATCGTCTTTATGTTTGTCGTGAGCGTGTCTATCGTCTTGCCGGCCCTTCCTATGACCCTGCCTGGGTTGAGCACGTAGACGGTTATCCTGGTGAGCACTGGTGTCTTCTGTATCTCTACGCGCGAGAACCCTGCACGAACGAGCTCCTTGCCCAAGTATTTCGATATGTTTAGCTTGACAATCGAATCGCTGATGAATTTTCTCTCTATGGCCATTGGATCACGCCTTTACCTTTGCCTTTTCTTCCGCTACCGCCTTCGGCTTTGCCTTGGACTTTTCCTTCTCCTTCACCTGGACTACGCGCTCCCCTTTCTTCGTCGCCGCAATAGCAGCCTTCATCTTGGCGCTGAGTCCCTCCTCCTCGCCGTAGCCGAGCGCCACTTCAACCCTCGAGAATTCCAGGTCTGTCCTTCTTACGCTCCTTCTTCCCATGCTGTGGCCGAGCCACAGAGCGCCCTTAGATGCGGTCCTTGGAAGTATCATGGTCTTGTTCGCTGACGCGTGAACCACATACATCGAATCCGGGTCCTCCCCCTTGCTCTCTGCGTTCGCCATTGCGTTTGCCAGCACGCCCTTAACTATCCTTGCGCACTTTATCGGATACCTGCCCTTTCTACCGCCCAGCTCGTGCCTTGATCCCATGTACTTGTTGTGCTTCGAGTACAGCACGGGCATGCTGCCCTCTACGAAAGTGTCGAGCATTGCTATTGCGGACCTTACGCTCCTGTACCTTATCGCGTCGCATACCGCGGAGAGGTCCTTGAAGCTCGCGTTGAGGTCCTTCGCCCCTCCGAAGACGAGTCCTTCCCTCTTCCTGTTGAACGCGTAATTCATATCATCACTTCTCTCCGAGGAACTTACTTCCCCTTGTTGCCTTGATTCCTGGCGCAGAGTGCACGACGCTCTTCGTGGTGTAAGCGAACTCCCCCAATCTGTGGCCGAGCATGTTAGCGGTAACCTGCACGACCTGGAACTCCTTGCCGTTGTGAACCTCGAACCTTGTGCCTATCCACGATGGCAGTATCACCGCCTCGCGTATGTGCGTCTTTATCGGCTTGTCCTTCTTCTCCTTCTTGAACTTCTCCACCTTTGCGGTGAGCTTTCTGTATTCAACAGCGTTCCTCTTTATGCTCCTCCTCTGCCTTGACTTCACCATCTTGAGGTACTCCTCATTGGTGAGCTTCTCTGCCTCTGCGGGCATCTTTCCCTTAAACGCGATTCTGTCTACCATTTTATCCCTTCTTTCGCCTGCCTACCCTTCTCGCGGCTATGTGGCCCACCTTCCTGCCTGGCGGTGCATTCCTCGATGTCATGCTGCTCTTGCCCTTGTGGTGCTGCTTGCCTCCGAACGGGTGGTCCACTGGGTTGCTCTTCACTCCTCTTATGACGGGCCACATCCTGTTTGTGGCGTGCATCATGTAGTGGCTCTTGCCCGCCTTGACGAGCGGCTGCTCTGCCATTCCTCCGCCGGCCACCATGCCGAGCTGCGCCCTGCACTCGTTGCTCAGGAGGACGCTCGCCTTTGATGGAAGCGTGACGTTAGTGTTTGGGCCCAAGTGCGCGGTGATGTAGGCGGTGCTGCCTGCGCTCCTTACGAGCTTGCCGCCGTCCCCGGCCGTTGACTCTATATTGTAAACCGGCATGCCCTCTGGTATGTCGCCTATCTTCATCACGCTGCCGAGCGCGAAACTGTTGTTCCCTATGTCAACCTTGTCGCCAACCTTTATTCCCTCAGGGGCGAGCATGAAGCTGCTGCTGAAGTCCTCATACTTTACCTCCATCAACGGGGCGGTGTGCCCCGTGTGGTTGAACACTCTTGAAACCTCGCCTATAAGCTTCGCGTTGACGTTGTGGCTGTAAGCCACCCTTAAGTCGAAGGTGCCGGGCGGCTTCGTGTACGCTTTTGTGCCCTTTCCTCGCCTCTGTTGTCTTAGTCTCTTTCCCATTTATACCAGCTTCAATCTCTTCGCAATGTCCTCGGCCTTGTAGTTCTTGGCCAGCTTTATGAAGACCTTCTTCTTGTTGTTCGGAGTGTTTATTACACGTATGCTTACTACCTTTACATTAAATGTCTTCTCGAACTCCTTCTTGATCTCGGGCTTGGTGGCCCTGAAGTCGGCAACATACGCTATGGTGTTGCTCCTGCTTATCTGGTTGATCGTCTTTTCAGTCGATAGCGGATATTTGAGAGAACCCATGCAATCACGATAACGAGAGCGACCCTATGTCGTGCTCCATCTTTGTAAGCGCGCTTTCGCTCCAGACCGTTGCCCTTCCGGGCCTGCCTCCTGGGGCGAGCAGGTTCGCGCGCACATTTTGTATGCTGCAAACGTCGACTCCTGCCATGTTGCGCGCAGCCTTTACTATTCCCTTGTCGTCCCCGACTACAATGAGTATGGATTTCTTGTACCGTCTCTGGCTCGAAAGCCTCCTTATCCCCTTTCTTTTTTCCTTCACTCTCCCCTTTTCGAGGCTTTCGCCGAGCTGCAGCTTACTCAGCGTCTTTGACACCTCCTTCGTCTTCTTGATCGACTCGATGTGGTCTGAAACTATAATCGCGTGCTGCGCTGTAGCTGCTATCGCGCTCTTTATCGCCTTCTGGTACTCCTGCCTGTTCATGCTCTCGGTTATCCTCTTCTCTACCATGTGCGGATGCGCCCTCTTGCCGGTTACTGCGGAGGGGATTCTCCTGACTTTTCCTTGTGCACCTCCTCCCAACTTCTCCCTGGGCCTTATTGCCATTCCCATGTGCCTGCCGGTTCTGTACGAGTTCATTGCACCATAATACCTCGCCGTCGTCTGCATTCCGGCAAGTACGAAGTGCGCCTGCGGCTGCAGCGCTAGGGACGACTCTGCTGTGACCGCCCTGGCGATTAGGTCCGGCCTTACTCTTTCCGAGAACGCGCTCGGCAGCTCAACTGACTTCAGGACGCTGCCATCTGTGTTGAGTACCTTTGCGCTAACCATCACATCGCCTTGCCGGTCGTGGCTATGTAGCTGACCTTTACATCTTTTATCCCCTTGCTGTCCCTGTTGTCGATCGCCTTCCTTACTCTGACAAGCCTCTTTGCGGGGCCCGGTATTGAGCCATCGACTATTATGAAATCTGAAATAACGTTACCATAATTCGGAAATCCCGACTTCGGATTTATCAGCTGCGTGTCCTCCTTCTTGCCGACTCGTATTACTCGCTTGTTGTGCTCTGTCCTGTAGTTGAACCCCATCTGGCCAGACTGCGGAACCCCGTAGCCGACCCTTCCGAATCCGAATGCGCCGAGGGTTCCGACGTGCCTCACCTTCTGCGTTGACTTGTGAGGCAGCCTCGTGACCCCGAACCTCTTTATCACGCCAGCCCAGCCCTTCCCTGTGCTTACGGATGTGACGTCGATGTGCTCGCCGTTCTTGAAGACGTCTGCCGGCTTTACCTCCTTGCCGAGCAGCTTCTGCGCGTAGTTAAACTTGTCAGGGAGGCTGTGGCCCGATATCTGAACTTCAAATCGGTCGGGATGGTGCTGGCCGGTTGCGATTCCCTTGGGGCTCGCGGCCATGAGAAGAGTCACTTCCGAATAAGCATTGATATCGTGCTTTGCGACGTTGGCGCCGTCTGTTGCCTTCGTCATCTTCTTTATCCCTATCCTCTGCGCCACCCCCTTGTCGTAGATCTCCGCGGCGGTGTGCCTGTACCCTGTCGACTTGTCCTTCCTGTAGAGCCTTATGCCGTACACCTCTATCGCCGGAACTTCTATTATTGTGCACGCCCTGCTCGCCTCTGTCGGCTTCGGCCCCTCCTCCATCATGACGACGCTGGTCATGCCGGCCTTGTAACCTATTATGCTTGTCAGGGCGGGCTCCTTTGATCCCTTAGGAAAAGAGCGCAGCCTAGGCAGGCGCCTGTAAGCGCGCCTCTTCTGCCAGTACTGCATAGAGCCTCTGGTCATGCTTACACTTTAGAAGCTGTAAATTCAGGATGAAAAGCAGAGCCCTTCTTACCTAAGAATTACTCTGATCCATTGCCTCTTTATATTTATAAAGATTTACGTTTACCGGCAGTATCATTTCCATTAGCTGCGGAGGTTGCCCCTCTTCGAAGGCCTTCTCTTTATGGTGCCGTAGCCCTTCATCGCTATGCCCCTGTGGGACCTTCCGCTGTAGGTGATCCCCCTGTAGGCGCGGCCGTGCTGCGTTATAACTGCATTGTAGTGCCTGTCGGACGCGATAGATGGTGAATTCCTGTCGACCATTATTATCTCGAAGAACCTATCGGAACCGGCCGAACCCACGAAGTACGAACTTAATACCTCGCAGTTCGAGAACCTCCTTGCGGCCCTTTCTTCCGCTATGGACTGGGTGGACTTCCCTGGGGCGAAGAACCTGCCGCTCTTCGACGGTTTCCTTCCGCCTCCGAATGCATCTCTCTTCTTGGTGCCTCCCTTCACGCGCACCCTCGCCAATATGATTCCATCCTTTGCCCTGTAACCAAGCTCCCTCGCCCTGGCTATGTTTGTGGGCTTGTCGATCCTGCTTACAGGAGGGGCGTCCTTCCAGGCCACTATCCTGCTCTTGTAGAGGTCGCTGCGCTCCTTGTAACCGTTCTGGAAAGATTCCTTCATCTGTTTGTACATGCTCATTTTATCACAATAAGCTGACTGAAAAGCCATCTCTAATGGAGGTCAAACTATAAAATACTAGTGAATTTGTGGCACAAAATGGCTTCCAAGAAAGGGCCCTTTCAAATCAGAGAATATTTGCTAACATTTTTGATATTTTAGTTGGCTTTAAATATTTAGCCATCGCTATATGTACTTGACAGAGCGGCGAGTTTGTATGGCGAGAAAGATCAAGAGGATTATAAAGAGAAAGGCTAGCGCAGCAAAGAGGAGGCCACAGGCAAAGAAGGCTGCGAGGAAGACCATTAAGACAAGGTCTGCCGCAAAAGGGAAGATCGCGGCAGAGGTGGCAACGGTAGATGGAGCACCAACAGGAAGAAGGGGCGCGGCCCCGAGCACTGCCTCTTCAGAAGAGGTTAAGACGGCGATCGGCACGCTTCTTGGTAATGAAACGGCGATTGCTTTCCTGAGGAAGAACGTCAGCAAGTGGGCCCCTGACGTGCTTAACATGCTTGTTACACCGAAGACAGACGAATACCTTGCGGAGCAGCTGGGCATGAAGATAAACGCCGTCAGGAGAATCCTCAACCTTATGCAGGGTTACGGAGTGACAAACTACTATGTCGCAAAGAACACAAACGGATGGCTCTCCTTCGCGTGGTACATAAACGTGAGCAAGGTGTCGCCCTTCTTTGACTACATAAACAGCGTATCAAGCAAGCGCACCGTTGTGACGAACGAGTGCAACGACTACTTTGTGTGCAACGAATGCTATCCGAAGGACAAGCTGATCTTCACCTTTGACGCCGCGTTTGAGGCGGCATTCAGGTGCAACTGCGGAGGCAAGTTCGCAAGGATAACCAAGGACGCGGCCGAGAAGCTCTCCGCGGAAGAGATGGTTGCCCAGGTAAGGCAGAACTCGGTAAGAGGACCGGAAGTGTAATTGCGCCGCCCGGCATACGCATTTATATTCTCTGAAACTAATCCTTAAACAAATTAGATACCGCAGAGCGGGGTAGGGTAGTCTGGAGTGCCCGTCGGGCTCATAACGTTTTTTGCTGTAAGAAACCCGAAGATCGATGGTTCAAATCCATTCCCCGCTATCTTTTTTCTTGACCCTGCAGTTCCGCTATTTCTTCTTTTTGTTCAAAAAGCATCCTATATGTTTTATATCTTACCTTACAAATACATATATAAGATAAAAGAACCACGAATAGTGGAACTCTGGGGTGTGCATTATGCCTGGAAACGATCTCACATACGATGCCCTGTGGCAGACCTCTCAGAAAGAGAAGAGGACCAACGAGCTTCAGCTCGTCCCAAAGACCTTTTACGATGACATGACGGAGTTCATAAACGGCATGGAGAAGGAGTCGCACACAGAAGAGGAGAAGCAGAGGGCCTCCAACGCGGCAAGGATGTTCAACGAACTTTACGCAAGGAGAAAGCAGAAGATAATGATGTATGTCGCGTACGGGAGGCAGCTGCCCAGCCAGATGCCGCAGCAGGACACTGACCTCTATGACGAAGCCGCAAAGGTGATGAAGGCAGCGGAACTAAGCAGCGGCGCAGCGGCGCAAAAGCCGCAGCTCAAGGTGATGCAGGACATACCCGAAATAATACTGCCTTCGGGCAGGCGCGTCGGCCCGCTTGCGAGGGACCAGACAATTGAGATAAAGGAGAAGGATGACCGAATGTTCCTGGTAAACAATAAGATTTGCAAAGATATGTAGTTGGTTTTATGAAGATGGTAAAAGAGATAAACGCGTACTGCCCGAAGTGCAACAAGCACACGCCTCATTCGGTGAAGCTCTACTCCAGCAAGCCCGCCAGCGGCCTAGGCATGGGCGCGAGGAGGCGTGAGAGAAAGCTGAAGGGCTATGTGGGCAAGGTAAAGGGTAAGGCAACGCAGATCAAGGTTGCGAAGAGGCAGAAGGTTCTTCTCGAGTGCAAGGAGTGCCATTACATTGTGGAAAGGGTTGTGGGGACCAGGACGAAGAAGAAGCTGGAGATAAAGGCCTAGAACGATTAACGTGGAAACACCAAGAATCGGCTCGCTTGTGATAGCACAGGTAGCCAAGATAACGCAGTTCGGCGCGTACTGCCGCCTTCCGGAGTACAACAACATGGAAGTCTTCATGCCGATACGTGAAGTTTCGTCCGGCTGGATAAAGAACATCAGAGAGTTCATCCACGAGGGCCAGAACCTGGTCTGCAAGGTTGTCCTCTACGACAAGGACAGGAACACGATCGATGTATCGCTGAAGAAGGTCACGCCAAAGGAAACGAAGGTGAAGATCGGCGAGTACAACCTGGAGAAGAGGCTGGGAGCGCTGCTCAACCAGGCGGCCAAGCAGGCAGGCCTGCAGGGCAACGAGCAGATAATGCAGGAGCTGCAGCACGAGTTCGGGAGCTACACAAACCTCTTCCAGCAGGCCACTACGAACTCGGAGCAGTTCGAGAAGCTGAAGATTCCGAAGAAGCTGAAGGAGGAGATACAGAAGGCAATAGAGGCGAACAGGAAGGAGAAGAAGCACACCGTCTCTTACATCGCGACAATATCTACGTTCAATACGGAATCCGGGGCTAGCGAGCTGCGAGGCATGCTCTCCGAGGCCCAGAAAGCAGGAGTTGAGGTATCCTACATAAGCGCGCCCAAGTACAGGTTCCTGTCAGACGGCAAGGATTACACCGAGGCGGAATCCAAGATAAAGAAGGCCGAGTCGATAATAACAGCAAAGCTCGGCAAGGGCACCTTCAAGCTCGAGAAGGAGAAGCTGAAGAAGGAGAAGGAGGACATACTCGCGCAGATATGATGGTAGAATGAAGAACGGCACAATGATAGTGATGAACAAGGACGTCAAGGTGAGCAAGCCAATCCTCGTTGTAGGGCTGCCAGGGATAGGCAGCGTCGGGAAGCTGGTCGCGGAGCACCTCAAGCACGAGTTCGAGGGCGAGAGGTTCGCAACCCTCTATTCCAACCACTTCCCGCACAAGGTTGTCATGCTGAAGAGCGGAGGAGTCCGCCTTGTCAGCAACCGTTTCTATCTCATAAAGAGCAAGAAGAAGAACGGCAACGACATAGTGATACTCACTGGCGACGACCAGGCGGTTACCCCAGAAGGCCAGTACTACGTTAACGAGAAGATCGTGGAGTTCTTCAAGGAGAAACTTAAGGGTGAGTTCATCTACACGATCGGAGGATACACCACCGGTGAGCCGATAGACGGGATTCCGAAGGTCTACGGGAACGCGACAAGCAAGGCGGTTGTAGAGCAGTTCAAGTCCTCCAAGGTAATATTCGGGAAGTCGAAGGGTATGATATGGGGTTCAGCTGGCCTCATAATCGCGTTTGCAAAGATGAAGAAGGTGAGCGGGATATGCCTGATGGGTGAGACCGCCTTCGTGGACCTCGACGCCGCGGCTGCCAAGTCCGTCCTCCTTGTGCTGGCCGACCGCCTTGGGCTCAGCATAGACACGCAGAATCTCGATAAGATAATCGCAAAGACAGCGAAGGCCCTGAAAGAGATTGAGAGGCAGATGAGCGGTTTCCAGGTATCATCTGGAGGGGTAGCCGGCCCCGCACCTGAGCAGCACCCGACGTACATCAGGTAAACGTCAATTGGCACTCTCCAATTAGATGGGTGTCGTATTTTATGGCACTGCAACTAACGAAAGCCATGCGCTCAATAATCTTCCTAAACTATATATATCTTGGCGTTAGTCTAACTAACTAAAAAATTGGTGTTTTCGCGAGAAGATACTTCAGTTCTGAGAGCGTAACAGAGGGTCACCCGGACAAGGTCTGCGACGCGATAAGCGATGCGATATTGGACGCATGCCTCACGCAGGACCCCGAGAGCAGGGTGGCGATCGAGACCCTCGCAACAAGGGACTTCTGCTGCATAGCCGGAGAAGTGACAACAAAGGCGAACGTTGACTTCGAGAAGGTTGCAAGGCAGAAGATCCGGGAGATAGGATATGATGACCCGGCGCTCGGATTCTCTGACAAGTCTGAGATACTAGTCAAAGTGCACAAGCAGAGCCCGGACATATCACAGGGAGTGGACGGCCATGGCGATTATTCAAAGGAGCAGGGTGCAGGAGACCAAGGACTAATGTTCGGATACGCGAGCAACGAGACCCCGCAGCTCATGCCGCTTCCTATTGCGCTCGCGCATGCGCTTTCAGAGAAGCTCGCAGAGCTAAGGAAGAACGGCGGGATACCGGAACTGCTTCCTGATGGCAAGTCCCAAGTGACAGTTGAGTACGATGGAAGGATACCAAAGAGGGTCCAGGTTGTCGTTATATCGGCCCACCACAAGGGCGACTGCAACATGGAGCACCTGAGGGATGAGATACTCGCCAAGGTAATAAGGCCTGTGCTGGGCCACTGGATGGATAGCGCCACGCAGGTATACATAAACCCGACGGGCAGGTTTGCGCTGGGGGGTCCAGCCGCGGATACAGGAGTAACGGGCAGGAAGATAATTGTTGACACTTATGGGGGCAAGGGAAGGCATGGAGGCGGTGCGTTCTCCGGAAAAGACCCCTCAAAGGTTGACAGGTCTGCCGCGTACATGGCAAGGTACATCGCCAAGAACGTTGTGGCAGCAGGACTTGCAGATGAGTGTGAAATACAGATATCATACTGCATAGGCTACGCAGACCCGATGAACGTTCATGTGGAATGCTTTGGAACAAACAAGGTACCGCAGGAGGTAATCGAGGGTCTGATTCTCAAGAACTTCCAGCTGAAGCCTGCAATGATAATAAAGACATTGCAGCTCAAGCGTCCTATATACTCGAAGACGGTAGCGTATGGGCATTTCGGCAAGGCTGACATGCCATGGGAGCAGACCGACAAGGCAAACGTATTAAGAGAAGAGGCTCGAAATCCAACCAAGGAGCTACAGAACCAGCGCACAAAGCGCCAGTAGTCTAGCGGTCAGGATACCGCCATTTTTCCAAGCAAGCAGCGATTTGCACACGAGGTTATAAATAATTTAACCGCGCTAAGGAAGCATGGTCGTAGTAAATAAAGAAAAAGCCCAGGAGATAAGTAAGCTGTACTCAGAAGGATGGAGCCTTAATAAACTGGCAGAAAACTTCTCTATAAGTAAGAGCACAATTTACTACAACGTTAGGAAAAGGTTTGGTTTAAAACACCAAACTTCAAGGTTCAACCTAAGCAATAAGGAACTGCTAGGCGAATTCCTGGGACTTTTTGCCGGTGATGGTAATTTTGAATTTGATGCTGCTTATCATTACAGGGTGACTATATTTCTCTCCCCAAAAGAGCGCAAAATACTCAACAGAACAGTGCACATAATTTCCCAATTGTTCGGTAAGAAACCCTGGGTTTGGTACAATAAACGCGGCAACTGCTATTACGTCAGGGTATACGGCAAACGGATATTTCTATTGCTGAAGAAGTTTCTAAGCTGGGGTAAAAATAAGACACTTACAATCTCATTTAATGATAACGTTTTCAGAGATCGTAGGTTAATGAAAGGCATAATCCGGGGCTTGATCAATTCAGATGGTAATATATACGAAGCTAGACTAAGGATTTCATTCGGCAGTATATCAAAAACCATGATAGAACAAAGTGAGTCTATGTTGACCATACTATCCGTCCCGCACACTTATTCAACCTCAGCTCCTCATCAGAACCACAAAAGATTTTACACAATAGCAATAGAAGGTGAAAAGAAAGTTTTAGAGTTTAACAGCAAAATCGGTTTGATAGACTCAGAGAAACAAGATATTCTGCAAAGTGCATTAAACATGCGCCAGTCATCTAGCCTGGAAGGATACCAGCTTCCCAATTGATAGGAAGCAGCTGGACGCCCGGGTTCAAATCCCGGCTGGCGCATTTAAATAAGGATCAGCACGAGCATCCCTATTATTCCTCCTATAAGCCCGCAAGCTAGGTTAGAGGTAAACTTATCGCCCATCCCTCTCTCTTCATAATGGCCGAGGAACGAGTCAACTACTGTACCGGCAAAGCCCCCGGCCGTGCACCCTAGCAGCGCAAGCACAGCAAGCTGGTAATTTCCCGGCAGTATGTATCCCAGCTTAAAGGCAATGAACGTGAATGGAGTGCTTATCAGCATAGCACCGAACAGGCCAGAGGCAAGCCCGAATACTGTTACCCCGCCGGAAGCACCCCTCTTGACAAGCTTGTATGTAAGAATGTCGTGCGGCGCGCCATTCAGCACGCCCAGCTCGCTGCTGAACTTGTCGGCCGTTATCGCGGCCACGCTCGCGCCGAAACCAGCAAGAGATGCAACAGCCAGCGCCGCATTCCTTTGCACAAAGATGAAGATGAAGAAAAGGAATGCGAAGATGAGAGGCCCTATCCCATTCGAAAGAACGTTGGTGATTCCTCTAGCCTTCTGGTATACCCCAAGGCTCTTCTTACGCTCCTTGCCAACAGTCGTTACAGCGGCGGCAAGACCCAAAAAGTAGAGCATGAAGACCAGGAAGATGAGGTTTAGTCCCCCAAAGAAGAGCATGGCCACTCCCAGAATTGCCGCAAGGGTCAGACCCTTCGCATCGAGAGTAAGGAAGCCCATTTCTTTTCATTTTTATGAAATAATATTCCGCTATTATCTCTAATAAGAAAGCTTTTTAGACCTATGTTATGAATATTAAATTACGGGTTCTCTACTGTAGGAAGGTCGTGAAGAACTGGTCGCCTTGCCAGCGTGGAAACACGCTGGCACTATTTCTTCTTTCTTTTCAACGCAGCTTTAGCTCTTGAAATTACGTTTTGAAATTTCAGCAGCGATGCTAACAACAGCGATTTCTTTTCTGAACTCTGATCGCTGAAATAGATGCACAAGAAAGGTTCTTAAGCTCTGCTTCCACACAGCCCTTAAATACTTTTTCTACCATAAACTAATGTCGTGTTCTGATGCCAAAAGATAAAGCGATACGCGAGCTTGAGGACCTTCCCGGCATAGGTCCAACAACCGCAGAGAAGCTCAGGGCCGCAGGCATAGACACCCTTGACAAGGTGGCAACTTCATCCCCGCATGACCTCTCAGAAACAGCAGGCATTAGTGTTGATGCGGCTAAGAAAGCGGTCCAGGCCGCTCAGGAGTCCACAACAATCGCCTATGAAACTGGAGAAGAGTTCTACGAAAAGAGAAAGCAGATAGGAAAAGTATCCACGGGATCGAAGGATCTTGACGAATTGATAGGCGGCGGGGTAGAGACAAACGGGATTACTGAAGCTTACGGGAGATTCGCGAGCGGAAAGACGCAGCTCGGGTTCCAGATAGCGGTAAATGCGCAAATGCCAAAGGACAAGGGCGGCATAGATGGAGCGGTGCTCTTTCTGGATACCGAAGGAACATTCAGGCCTGAAAGGATAGAATCGATCGCCAAGGCATCGAAGGTCGACCCAAAGAAAGCGCTCGAGAACATAATCCTGGTAAGAACGCTTACTACGGACCAGCAGATACTGACTCTGGAAAGGGCTGACAAGATAATACAGGAGAAGAACGTGAAGCTCATAATAGTAGATTCACTCACCTCTTTATTCAGGTCAGAGTTTCTTGGCAGAGGCGCGCTTGGAGAGAGGCAGCAGAAGCTCAACGCGCACATACACAGGCTGCAGACCCTGGCGGACAAATACAGCCTTGCGGTCTACATAACTAACCAGGTCATGGACAACCCCGGAATAATGTTCGGCGACCCTACGACGCCGATAGGTGGCAACGTGCTCGCCCACGCGGCTACCACAAGGCTCTACATGCGCAAGAGCAAGGAGGAGAAGAGGATAGTCAGACTTGTCGATTCGCCCAACATGCCGGAGGGGGAATGCGTTATAAAGATAACACCGGAGGGCATCGCCTGATTGTGGTAGAATGCTGTTTTTAGTCGGTACAGGAATTGCCTACAATGACATATCTATCAGAGCGGCAGAGAGGTGCAAGGGCTGCGATGTATACATCGAGAGGTACACCAGCCTTGTAGACGACGAGAAGGTAAGGTACCTCTCTGAGCTATTCGGGAAGAAAATAAGCTTCCTTAACAGGGAGGACTTGGAGGAGAAGGCGAAAGAGATAGTCGCAAGGGCCGCAAGCAAGAACATCGCGATACTTGTCGGTGGAGACCCTCTTACCGCAACGACTCACAAAATCCTTTTCATAGAGGCAAAGAAGCAGTCTGTGGGCGTAGAGGTGCTGCATTCCAGCTCAGCGATTTCAGCAATAACAGGTGAAAGCGGCCTTGACTTCTACAGGTTTGGGCAGGTGTGCACCATACCAAGATGGTCTGACAGGTACAAGCCAGTTTCATTCTATGAAACAATAGAAAGGAACCTATCACACAACCTACACTCACTCGTCCTTCTCGACTACTATCCGGAAAAGGGCAGCACTCTCTCCTTGCACGATGCCGTAAACGAGCTCCTGGCCGCGGAGGAATTCTACAAGAAAGGAATAATAGAAGGTGGCACCAAGGTAATGACGATGCGAAACATAGGGCTAAGCAACCAAGAGGTAAAAATGACAACTATTGAAGAAGCGAAGGCAGAAGTGGCCTCCGGCATGTTCGCCGTAATATTCCCAGCAAAGCTTTCAGAGGTAGAGAAAGAGACCATCGATGGAATGACAATGGTGTGAGTATCCTCACGATAAACTACGATGCAAAGGAAGGGGCCGTTTACGCGGCAGACCAGTCTACAGTAGACACGCTCAAGGAGGGCAGCATAGGCACCTACAAGGACGGCAGGCTCTATCTCGAGCCAGAGGAGGCAATGTACCTGATGGACGTCAGGAAAACAGAGTGCGTCTCTTCTGCAACAGGCGCATCTCTGTCATTCAACGACCTTGCCGAGAAGTACGCAAAGAGCAAGAAGCTAATGGCGAGGTACTTCACGTACAAAGACTGGAGGGACCGCGGCCTGATAGTGAAGAGTAACGACTTCGAGGCAAAGCAGAATACAAAGACACCAATAAAGAGATACCCCTCATCGAAGCTCAGGCTCGCAGGGTACAAGCTAACCGGGGTCTTCTTCCCCGAAGACATGACAACCGTAGCCGAGGACTCGCACGACAGCAAGGTCATATACACGGAACTGTGGTTTGGCCAGTATGGGACGTACAAGCTCGGAGAGCACGGCATACTGAACAAGCTGGATGTCTACGAAACCCTCTACCTTATCGACAACAATGTGCTTACTGTATCAAACAGCACCAGGAACGAGGTCTACAACACCGCGTACCAGCGGAGGTCGGATTTCCCAAAGCTCTACCAGGTGTACAGCGACTGGCGCGACAAGGGCTACGTCGTCAAGACGGGTTTCAAGTTCGGCACGCACTTCAGGATATATTTCCCGGGTGCGAAGCCCATACGCGACGACCCCTCATGGGTGCACTCAAAGCACGTAATACACGTATTCCCCAGGGACGTGAAACTGCTCATATCGGAATGGGCGAGGGCAATACGCGTCGCGCACTCCGTCAGGAAGACGTTCATACTCGCGATACCAGGCAAGAGCCGGAAGAAGAACATGCACATTGACTTCCTGCTATACCACCGAAAGGGCAAGGAAACCGAGAACCCCAAGGAGGACGCGCCGAGGTACGCAATGCTTTCGCTCAGCGAGGACGAGTATATTGGGGGCAGCGAGCTCTCAGGTGTCATAAACGAGGCCAAGCAGAGGAAGCTTGAGCTGATAATTGCGATAGCGGACAGGGAGACAGCTGTCACATACTACAAAGTGAGAAGGATAGAGCTGCCAAAGAGCCCATACGAGTACTACGAGATAGACTGGATGCAGCCCTAGTCACTTTCCTTTGCCCTTCAGGCTCTTCAGCTCCTGCTCGAGTGCCGCGATCCTCTTCTGCGTGCCCTCGTCAGACCCTCCGCCCCTCTTCCTGGCCGCCGGCTTCCTCATCTTCAACGCAAAGGCGGCAGCGCACACAACAACCACAGCAACTATAACGCCGGCTATGATGTATAGCGCCTGGGAGCTTATCGAGAAGCCTTTCTTGGGCGGCGGTGCATTTGAATAGATTATAACTTCCTTGCCCAGTCCTCCCTGTATTACCGCGCCGCCGGGGTTGCTCGCATTTGTGCTTGCCAGCACCTGCATTATGCCATCCCACTTCACCCCTACCTGGTCTGTTGCGGGCATGGAAACGCTCACAAGCACGGTCGTCTGCTGTCCGGGCTGCAGCGTTCCTGATAGCGGCGTCACAGTGACCGTCGGGTTTATGTTGTTCCCTACTGGGTTATACTGCGGCGGCGAAACAGTGTACGCTATGTCTGCTGACCCGCCATCGAATATAGTGTAGCTGAGCGTCTGGTTGCCCCCAAGGCTCACGTTGAATACCAACGACCCTGCTGACTGGCCCAGGTTCTGCGCCCGTGCCTGCGTGCTAAAAAGGGTGAGAAGCAGCACAGAGGCAAGCGTAATCGTAATCGCGGTTTTGATATTCATCTAAAGCGCACTTTATTTATCAGCAGACATTAGTTATTATAATGTTCTGCGAATAGGTGCTGGCCACCTGCCCGGCCGGGATTCCTAGGCCAAACCATACATTCGTGCTTGAGGAAGAGCCAACCACTATCGCTGTGTTGGCCGGTATAAGTGTCAGTGCCGTACCAGATGCGTAGCTTGTGGACGAGCTCGATGAATATACGGTGTTGCTCACGCCGAAGTTGTTGCCGCCCGACACCCAGTTACTGCCAGAAACCGCAATTACCGCCCCTCCGTTTCCTCCGTTAGTATCCAGCACGTTCTGCGATGTCGTGAGGCTGTTCTGGCTTGCGGTAATGGTACCGAATGATATGGACTGCGTGTTTAGCGATATTTCGCATCCTGCAGGCACCGTCAAAGATAGTATTACGTTCGGTGCTATCTGGTTCGTCGCATACGCGACCTGGACACCGAGCTGCAATGCCAACAGGGCAAGAAAGACCCCAGAGGCTATCCCTGCAGCTATAGCCACCCCGAGAATTCTTGATCTATCAGCATACATTGGTTATCACCACGTTCTGCGAGTAAGTTCCCGCGGCCTGGCCAACCGGCACTCCCGTACCGAACCATATATTCGAGCTTGTAGCGCTCGCAACTGCAATGTTAGTGTTCGCAGAAGCTGTAGTCAGCTGCGTTCCCGATGCATAGTTTGTTGCAGAGCTAGACGAGTATGTTGTGTTCTTGACCCCGAAGCTGTTCCCACCAGATATCCAGTTCCCTCCGTATACCCAAATGTATGTTCCAACGTTTCCTCCATTGGTGTCCAGCACGTTCTGCGATGTCGTAATCGAATTGACTCCGGGGTTCAGGTCTCCAAAATTGGCAGAGAAGACGTTCAGTGATATTGCGCACGAAGAGGGCACAGTCGCAGTAGCAATCACGTTCGGCGCTATTTGGTTTGCGTATGCCAAAGGCACAGCGCTCTGGAATAGAAACAAGACGGACATCGCGACTGCCGCAACTACAATTGCAACAACAGCGGCTCCAAGCATATTTCTATTCGGCAAGGTCAATCGCCCAGCAAATTATCAAATCCTTACATATATAAAGGTTTACTTTTCCTCGCTTGCTAGCACAGGTTTGTCACCAGTATGTTTTGTGTGTATGTGTCTGCCGTCTGTCCCGGTGGGATGCCGAGGCCGAACCAAATTGTTGCGCCAGACGCAGCCCCCACTGCAATGTTGGTGTTCGCAGGTATAAGTGTGAGTGCATTCGCTGATTTGAAAAGTACGCTGTTGCTGCTCGACCACACCGTGTTGCTTACTCCAAACGTGTCTAGTGCATTAGCCCCCATCCAGTTGCCTCCGCTCACTGCTACGAACGCGCCGCCGTTGCCGTTGTTCAAATCCAAGACATTCTGCGATGTCGTGACGGTGTTAGACCCAGCCAGTACCACGCCAAAGCTTATCGACTGCACCAACGATATCTCGCACGAGGCCGGCACGGTTAATGAGAGTATGACATTTGGGGCCACGGAGTTGTTTGCGTATGCAGGCACCACGGCGTATTGCAGCATAAAAATTGAGGACACTGCAGCCAAGGCAAAAGCCGCTAGCACTATTGACCTGATTCCCAACTCGCGCAAAGACAAACATCATCGCCAGTATCAATAAGCCTAGATAATATTTAAATCTCTCATTTGGCCCCGTGCCAGGCTAGCACACATTCGTCAGCACTATATTCTGCGTGTATGTCCCGGCCACTTGCCCAGTTGGTATCCCCAAGCCGAAGTATATGCTGTTAGAGCCTCCAGAACCCGTATTTGCTGGTATAAGCACAAAAGTGTTCGAGGTTACCAAAGTAAGGGCGTTCCCGGCATAGCTGTCGTCGCTCGTGACGTCCCAGAGCGTGTTGCCCACGCCAAAATTGTTATCCCCAGATATCCAGTCGCCTCCATAAACCCAAAGGTAGGCGGGGACCCCGCCGTTGTTAACGTCAGTAACTACCTGGGTCGTGCTGTACGTCTCGCTCGCTATTATGTCCCCAAACAGTATGCTGCTGGTGCTCAAGGATATCTGGCAGGCATTCGTGTTTGTGAAGCTGACGAGTACGGTATTCGGGGCCGCGGAAGTTCCCGACGACGGGTTAGGGATATAGTTTCCTGCGGAGAAAACATTCGCTATTGTATAAGAGTAGGAGCCCGGAGGGTCTGCAAAAACTATACTATTCGGGGCAATTGCATTAAGCGTTATTCCATTGTAAATGACGTTCCACGTCGCTCCTGCAGGAAGCCCGGATTCCGTGAAATTGATTACTCCCTCCAAGGTGCCGGGCGTGGCCCCGGGCATTATGCCGAGAGGCGGATAGGTCCGGGCGTTGACCCACTGAACAGTAAAGGAGTTTGTGGACGATGTTGGCGTAGTTGCCGCCAGCACCACAGAAAAGTACATCGCATTAATCGGTATAGTGGAGAGAGTCGTCACACTGTTCGCGAAGTAGTCGTAATGCTGGTTTTGTGACGCAGTGGCGTTCCATCCAATCCCTAAAACTTGCGGGAAATTCCCGTTGGATAAAATCTTGGTGCCCAGTGCCGCAGTGCCAGAGGAGCTAATCTGTATGGGCACAACGTTTGCGCTACCCGCTAATCCATTAGAGCCCACCATATAGCCTGACTCATAACCCTTGCCTCCCGCGGCGAACGTGACCGATGTGCTCTCCTCAAATCCAGCCGTCTTGGTGGATCCCTGTAATGTTTTGGGCGTAGTTATTAGGCCCGCGAACCAGTACGGCCACGCGGTGTATGCGTTCAAAGAAACAATGCCGGCACTATCTGCGGTTTCTGCGGTGAGCTTTAGGCCATTGTCCACAGTTTCTGAAGCCCCTGTCCCGCCAACCGTACCGGACCACTTGCTCGTGTTGAGCGCGGCTCCCCTGAAATCATCATAGAAGCTAAATACCGTATTCCCGTTGTCGTATTCGGCATATTGGTCGGAACCGCAGCCGGATATCGTGTTGGTTGGGTTCGAGCACGACAACTGTGGTGCCTCGCCAGTTGTAGTTCCATTCATCAGGGTAACGCTATTCACTGCGAATCCCATCAGGATTACTTGCGAGCTAAGGTCTCCGATGCCGAGGCCAGTGTTCATTCTTAGCCAGTATACCGTATTTCCAGACGTGTATAGGTCGTTTGATGACTGCTCATTCACCAAGTTGCCGTCCAGCCAGGAGTCTATCAGCGTACCATTCGTATAGGCAAACTCTATGTTTGTCAGAGTGTTTGTTTCATACTGCTGGTACTCAAGACTATTCACCGCAACCATCTCCTGGAACCCCGTGCCTGTCCCTACGTTTTGATTGTTAGTCAGCGTAATTGGGACCCAATAGATTATGTTAGGAGGTATTATCGGCGTGCTCACAAAAGAGGAGGCATTGCCCAGCAAGTACACTCCCGATACCAGGGAGTTCGCAACCGCGCAGTAGTATGTTGGGATGGCAGGCGCGGCGAGGTACGTTGCCGAAGTCTGCCCGGATAAAATCGAAAGGCTGTTGCAAGCATACGTCGGCGAGGTATACCACTGCCAGGTGTATGAGCCTGAGCCCCCAGTAGCAGATGCAGTCAGTAGTACATTGCCACCGGGCGTTATTATGGGGTTATCGGGGGTTATTGTCACTGTAGGGTGCCCAGGGTTAGGCGGCAGGCTGTTGAAGGTGACGCTCGGCATTATCCCGTTCGGCGGATAGGCCCTGACTCTAGTCCAGTTCAGGCCATAGGCCGCACCATCGGTAGCCTGGCTTATAAATTCTATGTAGTACTGCTGCGAGGCAGGAGTGTTGGCCGCAGGCGTGTTCGAGCTCACAATAAGATCGTTCACAGCGTATATCGCATTCGAAGCGGGAAGATACTGGGTTGAGAGGCCATAGGTTGTGCTAACAGGAGTCATTATGGCGCCGCCGTAAGAAACATTGTGGGTAACTGTCTTGACGGCTGTTCCCATCAAAATATGCATTCCATTGAAAGCTATGTAAACCGCATTGGCTACATCTCCTCCTGTCTCAGAGAGAGCCCAAGTGGTGGTTGCTGCTCCACTGCCGCTTTTTCCGAAGTAGAATGCGCCCGGTCTGTATGTCATTCCGTTAGTAGTGATGTAGAAGTTTGCCTCCACAATGTTACCAGGGTTCACCAGCGGACTGTTGACAGCTACGGTCGCCCTCGTTATTCTTATACCATTGCCAGGGTCGGTCAACGACGCGCTGGAGCTCCATCCTGCTGGCAGGCCATTCGAGAAGTTCCAGTACTCCAAGAAGACGCTGTTCCCGTTGTCATATTGTCCATATGAAGTCTCAGGGCATCCATAGGGGCACTGAAGTTGAGGCGCAGCCCCTGTCACCACGTTATCGAGCAGGTTTATTGAAGTGGGCGC
The DNA here is from genome assembly GCA_030037075.1 of Microcaldota archaeon. GTDB lineage: Archaea > Micrarchaeota > Micrarchaeia > Micrarchaeales > Micrarchaeaceae > JAJZAB01. The sequence continues at coordinate 27,369 of JASHRX010000023.1, forward strand.
GAATCCCATGAAAACGGTAACCGCATTCGCGCTAGACGGGTTTATCCCGTTCCACAGATTCAGCCAAAAAACGTCGTTTGACACGGTGTTCAGGCTGTTCGCCTGGAGTTCGTTAAGCTGGTTGCCTTCGAACCATGAAGGCACCAGGGTGCCGTTGGTATAGAAGAACTCTATGTTTGACATGTTCGACGACTCGTACGCCTGGTATGTGATGCTGTTAACTACCAGCATCTGCTGGAAGGGCTTGGGCGTCGCCGCTACTGCGTTGTTCGTTATCGTGATTGGTACGTAGTCTGTTATGTTGATCGGAACTACTTTTGCTGATGGGTCTACAGGGCTGTAATTTGCATTGCCAGGGGAGTCAAACGTCACCAACGCATCCTTTCCTGCAGGTAGCCCATTGATCCGCAATGTTCTGCCAACATTGCCGTCCGTCACGTTCGCAGAGTAACCGTTAAACACCCTGCCCCCTACAGTTACATTATAGCCGAACTCAAGGTTGTTATGCGGTACGCTTCCGTTCAACGTTATTGAAACGTTGTAGGTCTTCCTGCCGTCAAGGACAGGGACATCCACCACATCTGTTGCGCCCGATCCCGATATCTTAACACCAGCTACCGACAAGGTGAGCGAAGGCGTGGCCTTGACGACCGCAACCCTATAATGCAAAATGCTGTTGCTGCCGCTGTAGGCCACATAGTTGAACCTACTTCCTGCACCAACTAGGTTGCCCTTAGAGTAGAACGAGCCATAAGTTACATTAAACACAACATTCTGTACAGATGCGTTAGTTATATTGCCCTCCAGCAAGCCTAGTACGTTCCGATATTGGCTTCCATTGAGCGGCGTCATGTTCTGGAGCTGCGGTAGGCTAAATTGGCTGCCGATGAGCAGCTCGCCGCTCTCCGAAAGTCCACCGACAAGCGGCCCGTAGGGCGAGTTTGTTGCAAGGTTCTGCCCCTCGGGAATGGTGGTGCTTGTTGAAGATGTGGTGCTCGTAGTAGTGGTTGCCGCTTGCGCAAAATATGTTACGTTGAGAGAGCTTCCGGCCGCCAGTATTCCATTGGCTGGGTGCGGCTCATAGACGTAGTTGCCAACCACCACTGGAAGTATATCAAATGGGTAGTTCCCAGGAAGGCTTGTAAAAACAATCGAGCCGGGGGCGATAACGTTTACTGGTACCGAGTTATATGTGGCCTCCCACGGCGCGTTTATTGGTAAGCCCCCCTCGGTAAATACCGTATAGATTTTCAGCTGTATGGTTGTGGTCACAGTGCTTTGTGTGGTTGTTGAGGTTGCCGTAGATGTTGCTGATGTCGTTACCGTGGTTGTTGAAGTTGAGGATGCCTCGGTCGAATTAAAAGTAATCGCAGTGGAGTTTCCTGCAACAACGTAGCCGTTCGACGGCATGGCTGTGAAGACGAGTCCATTCTGAGGTTGCGCATATGCACTGAAGTTGTAGCCCCCTGGCACCACCTGGAATATTATATTGGATGGTGACACAGCCTCTTCTGTCACTCCGTTATACACCACTCCCCACACATATCCAGCTTCCAGCCCAGATTCGTAGAAATTTGCGTACGCAGTTTCGGGTACTGTGGTAGAAGACGAAGAGGTTGTGGATGTAGTTGTGCTAACAGTAGTCGTATCTGAATTGCTGTCCTGGAACATAAGCTTGTGCTGTGGGGCAGAGGCAATGTGGCTGGCCTGCAGTAGCGCTATTATGACTACCGCAAGCAAAATTGCAGCAAAACAGCTGCGTTCTAGCACCCCCATGACTAGACCTATACCAATTTTTGAGTATATCTTCCAAGATATATATTAATCTAGTACTTCTTCCTGAAGCGTTGGATGAATCTCTGCCAGAACGAAGCATAAACCGGCTGCATCACCGGAGCCCCGCCTCCTCCGCGCGATGCGTATTTGTTAGACACGCCCTTCATGGCCTTCGAGAAGCGCGCCCTCGGTTTGTATAGGTATGCAGGTATATGCGCCGCGATGCTCATGGGTATCGCCTCATCAGCGGGCAGCACCCCCGCAACATCCCCTTCGTACATGTCCGCTATCTCGTTGACGTTCAGCTCCCATCTCGAATATCCCACCTTGTTCACAATCAAAGAGTGCTTCAGGTGCAGCTTGTCGTACGCGTCAGACAGCCTGACCGCGCTCGCCGAAGAGGGCATGTCAGGCACCGTCACTATTATATCTTCATCGAAGTTCTTCAGCGCAATTCCGGAATCGTATCCCGGCGCCGTATCAACCACGACAAAATTGTAGTTGGACTTCCTGAGTTGCTGCATGAAGCTTGAGATGGCCCCCGGCCTCTGAATGAAAGCCGATGTCTTTATTTCTCCAGGGAGCACGTGCAGCCCGCTCGGTGCATGTATTGATACGGCCTTCTCCAGTTTCGCTCTCTTGAGTATCACTGCCTGAACTCCCGCATTTGTCTCCTCCAAACCAAGGTGGAAGCCAACGCTCGGGTTTACGAAATCCATATCGACAAGCAGGGTCTTGTAGCCGTAGCTTCTGATCGCAGCGGCCAGGTTGGTCGAGATTGTGGTCTTGCCCACGCCCCCCTTCTGGGATGACACTCTTATCATGTACGGCTTAGGCATTCTCGTCTCCTTTTATCCTGTTTTTGATCCTCGCCAACTTTATCATGTCCTCATGGGTGTACTTAGGCTCTCTCTTCCTGTACGCACGTTCAATAGTCAGCAAGATAATTAATATTATCGTTGCAGCTCCTATCCCAGCAAGCGCAACTTTAGCCTTCTGCAACTGGGCTGCCGTCTCACTTTCTGAAGCCTGGCTGCCTTTTGTCGTGGTAGTCGCCTTTCCTCCCTGGGGGGCCAGCACTAAAACAGGTATGCTCTGCGATAGGTTGAACTGCGCTGAGCTTATGTACAGGTTGTATATCAGCGTTCCAGTAAAGTTGCCCACCGATGTGTAAAAAGAGCGCTGCAGCAGCTGGTTGGGCGTCGCATTCACCACCTGCACCGGATTTCCGATGCTGGTCGAGAGCGGGCCTGTCAAATAGAAGGTAACCGGCTGCGAGAGGGTTCCCGTGTAGAAGACCGATACGGATATGTTGCCAGATGAATCTGTGTAAAGCTGCGGCGCGTGTATGTCAACAACTTTGATAAGGCTGCTGCTCGATACGGGAGTTGGCGCAGCGAAGATGTTCTGCGCGAACGAAACCAGTTCCGGCTTCGTTATATTTGTCACTTGGTAGTATGCATAGAGCTGCTGACCTGCGAGTATCTGGCCCACGCTCCAGGTTATCGTGTACCCATTCGGCCCTAGCGTCACGTTATTCGGAAGGCCATACGCCGATATGTCCGATATGTTGTTTATTGCGGGAGCTGGAAGCACGGTGAACAGAGTTCCATTGTATATGGAGCTGTTCCCGTTGTTAACAATCTCTATTACCCCGCTAAGCGACCTTAGAGAGTCTGTCAGGTATGTCTGGCCAACTACCTGCAGGCCATTGTTCAGCGCGCTGTAAACCGTGAATGTAAGGTATTCTGTCTGAATGTGGGTTGGGGACCCTATTACAGATACGTTCACTATCAGCGGTACGATATAGGTTCCAGGAGTGGTATTCGCATTAGTTTTGAAGGTGGCCTCCAGGCCCGCCGTCTGCCCGGGCGAAAGCTTCAGGCTTGTAACCGAGAGGCTAAGCAGGCGCGTGAAGTTCGAGCCCACGTTGAGCGTCACGGTCTCGTTCGCGTTAGCCGTGGACAGCAGGGCTATCTGGGTCACAAGCCCCTGCCCCGCTATTGCCGATGTAGTGAGAGGTATTGTCGTTATCGATAAACCTGGCACGGGCGTTATTGGTGGAGGTCCTCCGCCTCCGCCGCCCCCTCCGGAGTTGCGGTTGCCGTTGTTAGACTGCGTAACATCAAACTGGAGGCTGCTGGAGGGCGACGTCTCGTACGCGCTGTCCAGGTAGTACCCTGCGAATGCGCTAAGCGTATAGGTGCCCTGGTCAGGTATCGCCCCAGATATGTAAACTACTGCGTTCTCCGCCTGGCTGGGCGAAAGCGGCACCAGCTGGTATGTAGAGGTAAAGGAGGACGGCCCCGCGATTGATACGTTTAGTATCACGTTCGTCGCAGCGTACGATCCATAGTTTACCAAAGTCACGTTGAGCGGTACTGTCGAGCCTGTACTGAAGCTAGAGGCGGTGCTCAGGTTCGTTATCAGGACTGCGTTTCCTATGACTGATACGTTGGCCAATACAGAACCGCCGCTGCTAGCGGCAGATATAGCTGCAAACTGCAGCGCAGCCACAAAAATCAATCCAGCTATGAGCGCGAAGTTACTTTTCATGCTAACACAAGCGTGCGGCCTACACGCTAACAGCTAAACCTTCCTTTAACGGAAATAAAAGGCTTCCGCTATCTTGTGGTAAAAGAGCGGGCCCAGGGGGATTTGGACCCCCGACCTACTGGTTAAGAGCCAGCCGCTCTGACCAGGCTGAGCTATGGGCCCTCCAAAGTGTTGTGTATCAACAATATAAAGCACTTTTTATCAATCGGGTCTTTAAGCCTGCGTTCCAAGAGCTAAGCATGCAGCTAGCTCAGTTGGAGGCCATAGTCGCCACAATCATAGTCACTTTCTTCGCCGCTGTGCTCGCCATATTAATGACGCAGTCGTACCTGAAGAACAGGAAGAGGAGCCACATGTTCTGGAGCCTAGGCCTGTGGGTCTTCGTCCTCAGCGCCTTCCTCGAAATCCTCTTTGCGCTGAACATATACTCCGCAATACTGATGGCCGCCTATCTCTATTCAGTAGTCATACTGGTGCAGCTCCTTTCGCTGGGCTCGATACAGCTAATATCGTCAAAAAGGATAATCAACAGCTACACGATATTCACCGCTATAGTTGCTGTCGTCGCTCTGATTTCTGTAATAGTGGGTCCAATCAAAAACCTGATTGTAAACTACATAGTCTTCGGCCAGCCGACGCTGTTTATAGTGGTCGCGTCCTCCCTCGCCGTCTTCCCTGCAGCAGTAGTGCTGATATGGGTCGCTGCGATAGGCTACAAGCATACGAGATCAAATAAGATGCTCGGCATCATCGCCGGGGTTTTCATAATATCTATAGCAGGAACGCTCTACATCGTATACTTCCCATCGGTCCTGTACATAGCAGAGCTGCTGGGCGTCTTCCTGCTCTTTTATGGATTCTACAGCCCACCACGCAAGAGGGTAAAGTAGTCACACTCTTTTCCTGAAGTAGAATATTATAGACAGGGCTATCAGTGCATCCAGCGATAGGCACCATATGCATATTCTAAGCAACAAATACTGAGCGACGATTGAGTACATCATGCCGCCTATGCCACCAAGGAACCAGATGTCCGATACGACGCCCAACCTGTTCTTGAAGTAGGAGAACGGCACCAGGGCCAATATGAACCATGTTAAAGACCATACGGCTAACGGGACGTGCAGGATCACGGAATACTGGCTTGTTATCACAGACTCGCAGTTGATGATGTTGCCGCTCCCGCACACCAACGCGCCTGGGTAATAGTGAACATAAGTAACATATATCGATACGAGTATGCCCACTATAAGAACAGCAAGGAGCGGCTTGTTTATGTTCATATTTTCGCCACCTTCTTGGCAAAAGCGCTCAATATGTTGTCAAGAGCAGGCCCCTTCGGCTTCAGTTCGTAGTAAACCTGCACGAACGGCTTGTTAACGTTCAGCACCTCTCTAAGGTTGGTCGGGGTCGCGGATAAGACTATGTCGCACTCCGCCCTGTTTATTGTTGTCTGCATGTCTCTGACCTGTTTCGGGCTGTATCCCATAGCTGGCAGCTCCTTCCCCAGCTTTGGGTACTTCGTATAAGTGTCCCTTATGGTGCCCACCGCGTATTTCTTGGCGTCTACCACCTTGCCAACCTTGTAAAGCTTCGCGGCAACAGTGCCCGCACCGAAGGTCATTCCGCCGTGGGTTATTGTCGGGCCGTCCTCTATTATCAGTGCGCTTGCGCCCTTTATTATCTTGGTGTTGTCAGGAGAGACTATGGACTCCGCATATACAATTTCAGCGTCTTTGTTCCTGCTCCTGATGTCCGTTACCGCCAGGTCGATGTTTTTCTTTGTTGCGGAGTTGATTTTGTTGATGAGGAAGACGTCAGATATCCTTACCACAGATTCGCTCGGATAGTAAAGGATCTCGTCCTCCGGCCTTAGAGGGTCGATTACCATGATGAGCATATCGGGCTTGATGAAAGGCGCGTCATTGTTCCCCCCATCCCAGAGTATCACATCCGCTTCCTTCTCAGCCGCCCTCAGCACCTTCTCGTAGTCCACGCCGGCATAAAGCACGAACCCGTTCCTTATGTGCGGCTCATAGTCCTCGCGCTCCTCTATGGTGCACTTATACTTGTCGAGGTCCTTCAGCTTCGTGTAACGCTCAACAATCTCGTCTTTGAGTATCCCGTAAGGCATCGGGTGCCTTATCACCACTACCCTTAGGCCTTTCGCTTTAAGGTATCTCGCAATGTACCTGGTTGTCTGGCTCTTCCCCGATCCGGTCCTGGCGGCGCATACCGCTATCACAGGTTTCGATGACTTTATCATCGTCCTGCTGGGTGCTACAATCCAGAAATCCGCCCCTGCAGCATTAGCCACGCTCGACTTGTGCATTACCTCTGCATACGGCAGGTCGCTGTACGCCTGTACACACACGTCTGCCTCGAATCTTTTTATCAGGCTAGCAAGCAGAGATTCGTCAAATATGGGTATCCCCTTGGGATACAGGCTCCCGGCAAGCTCCTTTGGGTACGCCCTGTTGGCAATGAAAGGTATCTGATTCGCAGTGAAGGCAACTACTTCATAATCCGCATTGTTCCTAAAAAGCACATTGAAATCGTGGAAGTCGCGGCCCGCCGCCCCGATAATTATGACCTTTTTCCTTCCCATATTTACCGCTTCACTTACCATACATAAATAGTTAGCGGCTAGTACAAGACCCTGATGTCTTCATATCTGAACTTTTTCGGAGGAGCACCGACAATCGGGATAATGTTCTTGCATTTCTTGCAGCGCATCTCTTTATCGAGTAGCCATTTTGTAACGTAGTGCCCCATCCTTTCTATAGCAAGTGCACCGCACTTTGGGCAATAGGTGCTCTCATACGGGTTGCCGGCTACGTTACCTATGTAGACATAATCGAGCCCGTTATTCTTTGCAACATCATAGTGCGCCTTCAGAGTAGCAAAGCTTGTTACGGGATAATCAAGCATCTTGTAGTCGGGATGGAACTGTGTGAATTGAATAGGAGTATCAGAGCCCACCTCGTCGTGTATCCACCTAGTGAGCCTCTCGCACGCCTCCAGAGAATCTCCAACCTTCGGTATTATCAGGTCTGTCATCTCAACGTGGATTCCAGATCTCTTAAGCTCTACCACAGCCTCTTTGACAGGTTCGTTGGACAGAACAACCTCATACTTGTTGGTGAATTTGTCCTCGCCGTTGCCCTTGAAGTCCACAACCGCCGCATCAATTACGCCCCTCATCCTCGCAACGGTCTCTTTAGTCATGTACCCGTTGGTTACGAATAGGTTTTTCAGCCCGTTTTTGTGTGCTATCCGCGCCACGTCAAGCGCATACTCTATGAAAATTGTCGGTTCATTGTAAGTAAATGCTATTGATTCTGCGTTATTCTCTATCGCCAGTGCAACTATCTTCTCGGGAGACGTCTCAGCACCGCCTATATCTCGGTCCTTCGAGATGTTATGGTTCTGGCAGAACATGCAACCCCAATTGCATGAACTAGTCCCTATCCCAAATACGTAACTGCCTGGCATGAAATGGTTGAACGGTTTCTTTTCAATTGGATCTACCTGCATCGCCGCGATTACTCCATAGTTGATAAGTTTTAATCTACCATCAATATTCTGCCTCACATAGCAGAAACCGTGAGACCCTTCTGGTATTTTGCAGCGCCTCGCGCAAGCTACGCACTCAACTTTATTTCCGGGCAAACCGTTCCACAGAATCGCATCCTTGATCATCGCTATCTATATGGGATTTCTAATATTTAACCATTGTCAAGGCTCGAACAAATGGTCGCACCAAAAGGGTTTTAAATGTAAAAAACCAATAATATGCAGTAGCAGATTTAGGGCGATTTGTCGTCGTAAAATAACCGAGGCATTAGTGTGGATGATAGTGAGTATTCTGCAAAGGACATAGTGGTCCTTTCTGGCACGCAGGGAGTCAGAAAGAGGCCAGCCATGTACATAGGCTCCACTGGCAGCCCTGGCTTCCTGCACCTGCTCTATGAGGTGCTTGACAACGCCGTGGACGAAGCAATAGCAGGGTACGCAAAGAATGTTACTATAAAACTAACGAAGGAGGAGGACATTGACGCCGCTGAGATAAGCGATGACGGCCGCGGAATACCCATAGACATAATCCCGAAGGTGGGAAAACCCGCTTTGGAGGTAATATTTACCTCCCTGCACTCGGGTGCCAAGTTCGACAGCAAGGTGTACAAGGTTTCTGGGGGCCTCCACGGCGTCGGCCTCACGGTGGTAAATTCGCTCTCCGAATACACAGAAGTTACGGTCAGAAAGACCGGCAAGGTCTACAGGCAGAGGTTCAGCAAGGGCACCGTACTCACTCCCCTGGAGGAGATAGGCAGCTCAGGAGACAGCACCGGCACCACAATAAAATTCAAGCCAGACAAGGAGATATTCTCGGCAAAGAGCTTTGATACCATAGAGCTCACTGAAAGACTCAAAGACCTCTCCTACCTCAACCCGGGGCTGCGCATAAAACTCATAGACGAAAGGGAACAGCCTGCAAAGGAGGCAGAGTACTTCTCAAAGAACGGGCTGCAGGACTTCCTGTCGCACCTGCGGGGCACGCAGCAGGAGATAACCAAGCCAATCTACATAAGCAAGGAAACCAGCTCGCTGAAGCTGGAGATGATAATGCAGTATGTAAACTCATACACTGAAGACATCATCTCATTCGTCAACAAAATAAAGACATCGCAAGGCGGCACGCATGTAACGGGGTTCAGAGGCGCCCTCACAAGGGCGATAACCAACTACAACCAGAAGAACGGGAAGAGGAAAGGAGGCGTTGCGCTCGAGGGCGATGATACAAGGGAGGGGCTCATCGCCATAATATCATTGCTGATGCAGAACCCTGAATTCGAGGGTCAGACAAAAGAGAAGCTCGGCAACAGCAATGTCAAGTCTATTGTGGAGAACACATTCTACACCGAGTTTTCAAGGTACCTGGAGGAAAACCCCGCAGAAGCGGGCAGGATAATCGAAAAGGTCTACTCCGCTGCGGAGGCCAGGGAGTCAGCGAGGCGCGCAAGGGAGCTCGCCAGGAAGAAGGGGCTCTTCGAGGGTGCGATACTGCCAGGCAAGCTGGCTGACTGCACGGAAACCGACCCGTCGAAGTGCGAGATATTCATAGTAGAAGGCGAGAGCGCGGCGGGATCGAGCAAGGAAGCCCGCGATAGGTTCTATCAGGCAATACTCCCGCTCAGGGGCAAGGTCCTCAACGTCGAGAAAGCGAGCGAGGAGAAGATATTCGCCAACGCGGAGCTGCACACAATGGTTACTGCATTCGGCACGGGAATAAAGGACTCGTTCAACGCTGACGGGGTCCGCTACAGGAAGATAATACTGCTCACAGACGCAGATGTTGACGGCAGCCACATCCGCACACTGCTTTTGACATTCCTCTACAGGTACATGAAACCGCTGATCGAGCGAGGCTACGTCTTCATAGGGCAGCCGCCTCTGTACAAGGCGGTGAAGGGTCGCGATGCAAGGTACGCGTATTCCGACCAGCAGCTCACCGAGATAATGAAGGTCTTCGAGGGCAAGGCAACGGTGCAGAGGTACAAGGGCCTTGGAGAGATGAACCCAGAGCAATTGTGGGAGACGACAATGGACCCGAAGAACAGGGTGCTAAAGAGGATTACAATAGGGGATGCGGAGCTAGCCAACACCATGTTCACAATACTCATGGGACTTGATGTTGAACAGCGAAGGCATTTCCTGGAAGAGCATGCAAATGAGGTAAAGTTCCTCGATGTCTGATATCATGGCAGAGAACGAGCACCTAGAGTCACCGATTGAGAAGGAGATGCAGTCCAGCTATCTGGACTACGCAATGAGCGTGATAATAGGCAGGGCCCTGCCCGATGCAAGGGACGGGCTCAAGCCAGCGCAGAGAAGGATACTCTTTGCGATGTACAGGCTCAACAACATGCACGACCAGCCCACAAAGAAGAGCGCGAGGATTGTCGGAGATGTGATAGGAAAGTACCACCCACACGGAGACCTGGCCGTTTATGGTACGTTAATCAGGATGGCCCAGAGCTTCTCAATGAACCACACGCTTGTCGAGGGCCAGGGCAACATGGGCTCAATCGATGGAGACCCGCCCGCTGCGCAGCGTTACACGGAAGTAAGGCTGAACAGGCTTGCGGAAGAGATGCTTGCCGACATAGAAAAGAAATCCGTCCCGTTTGCGCCCAATTTCGACAACACGGAAGAGGAGCCCCTTGTACTTCCAGCAAAGGTGCCGAACCTGTTGATTAACGGAGCGGCGGGGATAGCCGTCGGAGTCGCAACCAACATACTGCATCACAACCTTGCGGAGGTGTGCGATGCCGTTGTCGCTTACATAGACAACCCAGAAATAACGGCTCACGACATGCTCCAGTACATAAAAGGGCCCGACTTCCCGACTGGCGGAACGGTCTTTTACAGCGGATCCCTGGTCTCTTCGTACACCACCGGCAGGGGCTCCTGCACAATCAGGGGCAAGACGGTTGTGGAGGAGCAGAAGAACAGGAACGCTATAATAATCAAGGAGATACCATACACGGTAAACAAGGCATCTCTCGTCCAGAAGATAGCGGAACTGGTAAAGGAGAAGAGAATACAGGGGATAAGCGACCTGAGGGACGAAAGCGGCAAGGAGGGAATACGCGTCGTGATAGAGCTCAGGAAGGATGCAAGCGTGGACACCGTGCTGAACACGCTCTACAAGCACACGCAGCTTCAGATAACCCTTCCGGTAATGAACATCGCGGTGATAAAGAACAGCCTTCTCACTCTCAACCTCAAGCAGTTCATAAAGATATTCGTCGACCACAGGATTGAAGTCATAAAGAGCCGCACAAAGTACGACCTCGAGGTGGCCTCAGACAGGCTGCACATAGTGGAAGGCCTTCTCATCGCGATAGCGAGCATCAACGAGGTAATAGCGACCATAAAGAAGAGCTCCGACACGAAGGAGGCACGCGCAAACCTTGTCAAGGGCTACGGGGTCACCGAGAAGCAGGCCAACGCGATACTCGACATGAAGCTTAGCAAGCTCACGAGCCTCGAAAGCGGCTCGCTTGAGGGCGAGAAGAAGGACCTCGGGGCGAGCATAAAGGACTACAACGACATATTGTCAAACGAAACCAGGATATTCAAGATAATCAAGGACGAGACCAAGGAGATAAAGGAGAAGTACGGAAGAGAGCGCCGCACCACGATCGACACAAGCACCAAGGTGGAAGAGATTGAGGTGGAGAACGAGGCGCTGATTGCCGACGAGGACACCACAGTAATACTCACAAAGAACAACTACATGAAGAGGATGCCCACCACTATATACAAGACGCAAGGGCGCGGCGGAAAGGGCGTGATAGCGATAGAGCTCCGCGAAGGCGACTTCGTAAACCAGATAACGTCCTGCAGGTCGAAGGACTACCTCCTCTTGCTCACTAACAAGGGCAGGGCCTACTGGCTTAAGGCGTACCAAGTACCCGAGGCAAGCAGGTACAGCGTCGGCAAGGCTGCTGTGAATCTTGTTAGGCTTTCTGAAGGAGAGACGGTTGCGAAGATGGTGAACACCAGGATATTCTCGGGAAGCTTCCTAACATTTGTGACAAAGAAGGGCACGATAAAGAGGGTCAAGGCGGAGAGCTTCTCGAAGCCGCGCGCCACAGGCATAATTGCCCTACCTCTCAACCAGGAAGACTCGCTCGCAGACGTCTGCATATCAGATGGCACGTCCGACATATTCATAGCAACGGCCAACGGCAAGGCGCTGAGGTTCAACGAGAACGACATACGCGCGATGGGCAGGAACGCACACGGCGTAAGGGGCATGAGGATTTCTGGAACAGACAGCGTAGTCACGCTCCTGCAGGCAAAGAAGGCCGACCTGATAGTAACTGTCACGGAGAACGGCTTCGGAAAAGCCACAAAGCTGGAGGAATACAGGCTGCAGAGGCGCGGCGGAAAGGGCGTCATAAACCTGAAGGTGAAGGAGAAGACCGGGCACGTCGTCAAGTCTATCAAGACGCAGGAATCGTCTGAAGTCCTGCTAATAAACTCCAAGGGTCTCTCGATACAGTTCCCGGCCTCGTCAATCAGGGTGACCGGAAGGAGCGCATCTGGAGTAAGGCTGATGCGCGTGGACAAGGGTTCTGCAGTTGTTGACGCACAGATACTCTAGGAATACGACGCCTAGGAAAACTTAAAAAGACAAATGACGTTATATAAAGGAACGGGGGTAGGGTATGATCTGGATTCTAGCTGTAGGCAAGGCGAATTATGACTCTAAGCTCGACCTGGCGATGGTCTCAAGGGCTTTCGGGGCATCCAACATAACCTTCTGCCCCGGCGAGAAGGACGGAAAGCGCCTCATAAAATACTGCCAGGCGATGAGCAGGCGTTGGGGAGGGAACTTCGGCGTATCCTACACGGATGACTGGAAGAGGTTCATCGCGGAGCGGAAGAACTACCTCAAGATATACCTCACAAGGTACGGCATGTCAATGACAAAGCTCGGCTATCAGGTCAGGACATACAAGAACGTGCTTGCCATAGTGAGCTTCACGGAATCAATCAAGCCGCTCTACGATGCGGCCGACTTCAACATGAGCATAACAACCCAACCGCACTCGTGCTCCTCCTCAGTCGCCGTATTCCTGCATGAGTTCTACAGCGGCCGCGAGCTCTCCATGCACTTCGAGAACGCGAAGTACAAGATAAATCCGGGCGATCACGGAGTCAGGGTCAAGAAGCTTTAGCCGGCCGACCAGTACTTCTTGGTTCTTATGAACTGCTTCTGCGCCTCTATCAGGTCCTTGTAGAAAAGCGATTCCTCCTTTCGGTGCATTAGCAAGGCACGGGCTGCGCTGGATGGGCCTATCCCATAAGTGGCAAGCGCGAGAGCGGCCTTGCCACCGTATGAGCTGAAGAGCCCGGCCTCCTTCATTACCTCGGCGAATATGATCTTGCCTTCCTTGTCGAGGCGCTTGCCATCTTTCCTTTTCTTTACAACCTGGCTGTGCAGCTCCGAGTACCTGCATATCATCACGCTGCCGCAGGAGTCGCACTTCAGCGGGTTCACCTCCTTTATCTCTGAAAGTTTTCTGGTAAACATGAAGCCGCAGTAGGTGCAGAGCAGTTCTATGTCCTTCTTCAGCAGGAAACTCGAGAACGATTCCAGTATCGCCTTGCTCGGCGCAGAAGGGGCCATCAGCTCTCTCGTGTAGTATGCCGCGTTGAGTATCTCATCGGCAAGCGGAGATATGCCTTGTTCTTGCGACTCTACTATCCTTGTCTTTCCGTTCTGCACCTTCTCTAGGAAAACCTTCAGGTTTTCAAGATCAAAGCCCCTCAAAACGTCGTGCAGCGCCTCATCGTACACTGGTGTGCCCGCCATAACCCTTATGATCCTCTTCACAAGGGACTTCGAGAGGCTCGCCCCCTTGTCTATTACTCCAAAGAGCTTCGCAACGTTCACAAACTTGTACCTGAAAAGATCTGTGTCCTTTACCGCCTCTTCGAGCGCCCTATCAATAGACCTCACATTTATCTTCGCGATCAGGTCCCCTATCCGCACGTTCTTTGGTGCGTCAAACATGATGAAATAGGGAGAGGACCTGACGCTTGAGCTCCTGCCTATGAAGGTGGTCATAAGGTGCACAAGAAGCCTTGATAGTGCGTCGTTCGCCATGGTTCCGAGCCCGGTATGCGCGATCAGGAAGTCTTCGACGCGCTCCACCACCAGCGCATTGCTGTTCTGCGTGCCAAACTTCTGCTGCGCCTCGCAGAAGTCGGTAATTTGGCCCAGAGTGCCCTTGTCTGTGCACCCCAAGTCCTTTATCTCACCTATGCTGCCCATCAGCCGCATGGCCTCCTTAGATACGTCACAGCAGACAGGTATGTCCTCCCCCGACCAGTCTGGTATCGCCGCGTCAAGCCGCTCGCTAGGCTCCACGCTCACTCTGTCTTCGTCTATGCTGACTACCTTCCAGGGCAGGCCCTTAACGATGAAAACAGAGCCTTCCTCTATGTTCGCGGCCACGAACTTCTCGTCCAACGCGGATATTACCCTGTTGTCTGATATGTTCTTGACAACGAACTTCCTGGTGTCGGGTATGACGCTCAGGTGGCCATAATAGTATATGCGGGTCCTTCCGTGCGGCGCAACCTTTTCCCCATCAAAGAAGAGCATACGCTGCGTCTCCATGAACTCCAGCATCTTTCTTATGGCCTCGTCGCCCAGGTTCCTGAAAGGGTACGACCTCCTAACCAGCGATGCAATCTCTTTCAGTGTAGTGGATTTCTTGTCAAGCGCAATACCGCAGACTTGGTTGAAGAGTACGTCCAAAGGAGCTTCGCAGACGCCGAACCTTTCCACATTGCCGCTCTTCATGTTCTTGTAGACCGAGATCGCCTCCATGGCATCCATATTGCTCGTGGCTATTATCTTGCCGGTAGCGGTACCGCTTTCGGAATGGCCGCTCCTTCCCACGCGCTGCACCAGCCTCAACGCCTGCCGGGGTGAGCCGTACTGTATGACAAGGTCGATATTTCCTATGTCAATGCCGAGCTCCAGGGAGCTCGTAGCTATCAGGCTCCTTATCTTCCCGCCCTTGAAATTATCCTCCATCTCTATCCTGTCATTCCTGTCAAGCGAGCCATGGTGCACTCCTATGCCGCCAAAATCGTGTATCCTGTTCAGCGCCACCAGCCGGCTGCCCAGGGCCTCGACAACCTGCCTGGTGTTGCCGAAGATGAGCGTTGATTTTGATGCCTCAATGGACTTTGATATCTCTTCTATCCTCGCAAGTGACTTCTCATCTAGGTCGAACTTGCTTGACAGCTCCTTCACATGTTTGCCATAACCTGCCGGAAGCGATACGCCTACGGCAGTCTTTTTGATTGCACCAGAAGATGCAACCTTGAATTGCCTCCCTCCACACAGGAAGAGTCCCGCTACGTTCGGGTCGGAAACAGTGGCGCTTATCCCAATCCTCATGAACCCCGGCGCCATCTCTTCGAGCCTCTCCAGCGCAACAGAGAGCTGAGCCCCCCTTTTGTTGTAATAGAGCTCGTGCAGCTCGTCCACGACAACGAATTCAATGTTCTTTAGGTGCTGGGCGAATGACTTGGCAGGGAGTATGCTCTGCAGGGTCTCCGGAGTAGTTATGAGGACGACCGGCGCCTTCTTCTCCTGCCTCCGGCGTTCAGCCTGTAGCGTGTCGCCGTGCCTCACCGATATGCTAATGCTCGCGGAATCGCAAAGCCATGTCAGCCTCTTTATCATGTCCCTGTTGAGTGCCCTCAGCGGCGTTATGTACAGCACCTTTATGCCTTCTAGCCCTCCCCTCCCGGAAAGACGTTTTATTATCGGCAGGACAGCCGCCTCTGTCTTGCCTGCTCCGGTAGGCGCGACTATTATGCAGTTCTGCCCCCGCTCGACTATCGGCAACGCCACCTTCTGGACAGCCGTGAGGCTGCCGTATCTAGATAAGAACGTCTCGTATATGTCTGTCATAAAAACCCGCAGTCAGCCGGCCTTTCGCTCAGTCTTCCTGTGGTAGCGCCTTGCCAGCACTTCATATACGATAAGAACAATAATAACCCCGACCATCATGAAGATGATATCGGGATTCAAGAACGTCAAGGTGGGATTGCTGCCATCGCTGGCGCTCAGCGATTCAACAAGCGGCCCATACGCCGCATAACCTGTTACCTTGCCGAATGGGACGTCCTGCAATACCAGTGTGCCCAACTGACCGGTCTTGTATACCGAGGAGGTTCCATTGGCGAACGTTGCATGCACCGTGGCGTTCACAGGTTTCTTTAGTATGCTCACAGAGGTTATTGTGACCGTGTAGACAGGCAGAGCGATGGTAATGTTTCCGGCCCCTGCTATGCTTACTGTCCTGTTCAACGGCACCTCTACGCCCTTGTAGTACGTACCTGTTACGTTGTACGGCACTCCTGCGAAAAGCATCACCGATCCATTAATCTTCCTTCCGTTCACTGTGAAGTACGGCACGCTTATCCTGTTGAACGCAGAGTCCTGCGCCACAAGGGTCACAAGATACTGCCTCTTGAACTGCGCCACTAGCGATACAGGTGATAATACCGCAAAGCTCGTGTTGCTGCTGTTGTACAGTCCGCTCCATGAATAGAAGGCAATCCGCGTGCTGCTACTCGAATTGAAGTAATCCTCGCTCAGCGATATGGTGGCCTTGCTTCCGTTGTCGTACCAGCCAGAGCCCGCAGTACTTCCATATTGGCTGCTCAAGCCTACAAAGTACTGGAGCTGCCAGCGCGCAGATATGTTCCCAGGAGCGCGCATGACGACACTTGTGTTCCTGTCAGTCGCGCCGTTGCTCCAGCCCTGGAACACCTCCCTTACTCCCTGGGATACATTCAGGTAGGTCGAATTGAGCGACACATCTGCAGTGGCGTTCGCAGGGTACCAGCCTCCTCCGCTGGCGCTGCCAAACGGAGTGAACGCCGTCAGGTAGTACTCGGTCTTCCACGTTGCCGCCTCGGTGATATTGCCCTGCATGTTAACGCTGCTGAAGGCGAGTGGCCCCGAATAAGATCCGGGCCCGGATCCCGCCCAGCCGGTAAACACCTCGCGCTCCTGCGGCGTTATGTAAACATACTGGGGCGTGCTGATGTTCACCTTGCTGAATGTTGTGTAGTAACCAGAGCCAGTAGAGTTTCCGTATTGTGACACTATAGCAAGATGGTATGCGCTCGTCCAGAGGCTTGTGCCGTTCTGCGGCAAAGTTACTCCAGAACCAACCTGGAAGAAGTCGGCCCTGCCCTCCACCTCCTGCACTCCGTAGACGTTCGGCAGGGTCTTCTCGCTGCCTACCCCATAGCCTACGTAAGAATATCCCGCGGGAATCAGCTTGAATGTCCCATCGCTCAGGTACGAGAGGTTCTTGAAGAGGACGGGGCTCAAGAACGCGTTGTTATTGTTAGTGTCCGCTATCTCACCGTATGCAGACGGCGAATAAGAGCCGGAGTCTGTCACGCCCAGGCTTACTGTACCTACCTTCTGGTTGTTGAAGTAGAAGTTCCAGACCGAGCCATTCGCAGCAAACCAGTACCTATTGAAGGTTCCGTTCTCCCCTACCGCATCGTTCTGGCCTATACCGCCATAGAATCCGGATCCCGTGTAGCCCGACGGAAAGTACTCCCAGAACCATGTCGGTTTTCCTGCATAAAGATAAGTGGAGCCATTGCATGAACTTGGAGAACAACTCGCCGGATAATATCCCGAGGCGTTCGGTATCTCATAGCCTACCTGTACGAATGCTCCGTTGGACAGGGTCTCGCCTACCCAGAACCCGAATGCACCGGCCTGCACGCTCTGCGGCTTTATGGTTTGTATGTAGACGCTCGCGCCGTTGTTGAATGCGGCGCTCTTGTCCGAGTCTGCCCCTGTCTGGAACCAATATTGACCTACAGAGGTTGCTGCAATCGCTGATACTGCAATCAGCGCAGCCAGCAGCAGGAACACTGCCCTAAGCCCTCTCGTGGTCGATACCAAGCTGGTCAAGCCTCTCTATCACGCGCTCGCGTTCCATGGCCTTGAGGCTTTTCCATTCTATGATCGCCTTCTCGGCCTTGAGGGACGAACGCCCAATCGCCTGTTCTAGCATGTCAAGCTCACTGATATAATACTTTGGCATGATGTGCGAGAACGCATATCCTTTCTCGAATGCCAGCCTGGTGAACTTTTCTGCGTAGTGCATGCCGCCCACTCCTATCACAGGAGTGAATTCACCCCCGCCTTTAGGCTCGGCAAGCGAGTCCAGCACAGAGCGCGCCACCATCGCTGTGTACTCTTCGCTTTCAAGCGCATCTTTGTTTCCTCCTACCTCGACAAAGAATGATGGTGTTTTAAGCAGCGGCCCGTGGTGCGTCGCCTCGTAGATTACAGGAAGGGAGGTGCTGTTGTTCTCTTTCATTGCCAGCAGAGTCTTCAGCATCTCTGCCGGGGCTGCGAAAGAGAGCTCCATCGGCTTGCCACCCATCTTCGCTTCCGTAGACCAGTTCCCTTCAGAGTGTGCAGTGAAAGAGGCAACTTCTTTCGAGCTTTTGTGGCTGCATACGAAGACGATAAAATCGGTTTTTGCCACCCTGTCGAGTTTCTCCGATGCAAGTATGTCGCAGTCGAGCTCAAGCGCCTCTATCTTGTTCCACCTGAAGTGCCTCATGCCCTCTAACCTCTTCAGCTCCTCAAAGTCCTCAGCCGCCAACATGGCGTGCCCGATCAGCCTGGACGTTGGATTGCTCTCCGAATAAACTACTAGAGGCATGTTCCCTGTCACCCGTTTTGCACAACAAATAAAAAGATGGAAAGCCATCATTAAATTACCTATAGGGTGGGTCGGTGCTCTACAACTACATAGCAGTGGTATTTTTCGTAGTGGTGGCGCTCTTCGTCCCGATTTCTTTCCTAATGGCGGCAAAGATGCTCAGGCACAGGTCTCCCCAAAACCCTGTAAAGAGCGCCCCATACGAGAGCGCAGAGTCCACTATGGGCAGGAACAGGGACGTGATGAACGAGTACCTGCCGTATTTCATGCTCTTTGTGCCTTTCGAGGTAGCAACGATGGTGCTCTTGCTCTGGGCGGCAATCTCGAAGAGCGTGCCATACATCGACAGCCTGCTTGTGGTAGGAATGGCTGTCATGGCGATGCTGTTCTCACTTGCAGGATACATTATGATACGTGTTAACAATGTACCAAGAAGCTACTGAAGAGGATGCTCCTTACACAAAGGAGCAGTTCATTAATGCAGAGAAGGAGATGACCGCGCTCACCCTTGCGTCCGCGAAGGCGTACAAGAAGAGCACAGTGCCTGCAATGTTCGGAAGGCTGGATGACCTTACAAAGTACTTTGCAAAGGGCCTTGTCAAATGGGGGCGGTCGAACTCTTTGTGGCCGCTGCAGTTCGGGCTGGCATGCTGCGCCATGGAGCTAATGGACTTCGGAGCTGCAAGGATCGATGCGGAGCGCAAGGGATACCTATTGTTCAGGGGCACGCCAAGGCAGTGCGATGTCATGATAGTGGCCGGTTGGGTCACCAAGTCGATAGCGCCTAGGGTTAAGCGCCTATACGAGCAGATGTCAAAGCCCAGTTACGTTATTGCATACGGCGAGTGCGCCACCTCCGGAGGCCCGTGGTACGAGAGCTACAACATAATCAAGGGAATAGACCAGGTCATACCCGTCGACATATACGTCGCGGGGTGCCCACCCAGGCCCGAGAACCTTTTTGGCGCGCTCATGAAGCTACAGGAGAAGATACGTGGTAAGATTGATCGAAATACAACCAGAAGCCTTAGCGAAAACCTGCGAAGGTTTGAAATCGAAGGGCTTTGAGTACCTGAAGAAGATAACCGCTGTGGATTACACTGACCACTTTGAGGTAATCTACCTAGTGTACAGCATCAAGGAGGGCAAGGACGAGATAATAAAGGTAAAGGTGCCCGCCGAGAGCCCGGAGATACAGACGGTGGTAAAGAGATATCCTGCTGCTGACTGGTACGAAAGGGAAATGTCAGAGATGTTCGGGATAAAGATAACGGGCCGAAGCGCAAAGAGGCTTCTTCTGGAGCTGTGGAACGGCAGCGAGTATCCATTGAGGAAGAGTTTCACTTGGGGCAAAGACTACAAGAGGGTTGACTGATGGCCATAATGAGGATAAACGTGGGACCGATACACCCTGGCACACACGGGGTGCTCCGCCTAGTTGTCGATGTAGACGGCGACACAATAAAGGATGTCGAACCCCACATAGGGTTCCTCCACAGGGGCGTGGAGAAGCTGATGGAAACAAGAATGTACATGCAGAATCCATCGTATACGGAGAAGCTGGACTACATAGCTCCGCTAAGCTGGGATGATCTGTATGTCAACTCTGTGGAAAAGGCGCTCGGTGTGCCAGTGAAAGAGCCCGCCCAGTACGAACGGGTAATACTCCTAGAGTTCCAGAGGATAGCGAGCCACCTCCTCTGGCTCGGCACGATGGTCAACGACATAGGGCAGCTCTTCACGATATTCATGTGGTGCTTCAGGGAGCGCGCGAAGGTGCTCAAGCTTCTCGAGGACGTCTCAGGAAGCAGGATGTTCTATGTTAACTTGAGGCTTGGGGGCTTCAACAAGAACCCTCCCCCGGATTTCGCCGAAAGGTGCCACCAACTTGCAGATTACCTTGAGAGCAAGATAACAGGGTACCAGGACGTGCTTGACGCAGACAGCGTCTTCATGGAGAGGACGAGAAAGGTCGGCGTATTGAGCAAGGATGACGCAATTGCGCATGGCGTGGCAGGTCCTGTACTCAGAGCATCCGGAGTCCAGGAGGACGCAAGGAGGTCGCACCCCTACTACGTGTACGATAAGATGGACTTCCGGGTTCCTGTGAAGGCCAACGGCGACGCCTACGACAGGTACAGGGTAAGGTACGAGGAGATGCTCGAGAGCATCAGGATAATAAGGCAGGCGGTGGACGCGATGCCCGAGGGCGATGCAACAGGCATGCCGATAAGGTTGATAGGCCCGCAGGCAAAGCCAGACACGATAATCATGCAGGAGGAGCTGCCAAGGGGCGAGGGTATAATCTACATGGTACCGGACAAGCAGAGACCGTACAGAATCGCAATGCGCTCGCCCGCCTTTGCCAACCTAGCGGTCCTTCCAAAGATATCAAAGGGGCAGAGGTTCGCAGACCTCTTTTCAATAATAGGTAGCCTCGACGTGATAATGGCCGAGATAGACAGATAGCACGGATAAGCATCATAATTATAAAGCGAAAAGAGAGAACTCTATATGTGATATTATGGCCAAGGAACAGCTCGAGAAGCTCTCTGCCGAATACCAAACTCTGCAGGAGCAGCTTCAGTCGCTCGCGATTCAAAAGGCGCAGTTCAACGAGCAGAAGGAGGAGTTCAAGGAGGCGGCGGAGGAGTTGGAAAGATCAAAAGGCAAGGTCTACTCCAGTGTTGGAGGGATACTTATAGAGACTACGAAAGAGGAGGCAGGAAAGGACTTAAAGGAACGACAGGGCTCTGTTGATATGCGCCTCTCAATAATCAACAAGCAATACGACGAGGCTGTAAAGAAGGAGAAGCAGCTAAGGGAGGAGATAGAGAGAATCTTGAAGGGCGAAGGCGCCCCGAAGTCCGCTTAACTGATTTTATGAAGATTGCAATTGTTTCTGACCTGCACCTAGGGTACGAGCGCTTCGAGGAAGACGCTTTCAGGCAGGCGAGCGAGGCGCTCTTCGAGGCGAGCAAGGTTGCGGACGCAATCCTCATACCCGGCGACATATTCGACAAGAGATATCCGAGGCCGGAGGTCATATCCCAGGCAATAAACATCTTCAGGGAGCTTTCCAGGAAGGCATGGGGCGCAGAGATATCCGATTACAAGGGCAAGGACCGGCTGCATACAAAGGCGCCGATAATTGCCATACCAGGGACGCACGAGAGAATTGCAGAAGGGAAGGAGAACGCCGTCAAGCTGCTCTCCCTCGCAGGACTGCTTGCAGACACAAGCGAGGCCACCACCATCGTGCAGAAGGGCAACGAACGCATTGCCATCTACGGCCTAGGAGGGCTATCGGAAGAGATGGTGGGCGACAAGATAAAGGAGCTGTCGCCAGTTCCCACCCAGGGATCATTCAGCATCTTCATGTTCCACCAGTCGCTTTATGAAATGCTGCCTTTCAGCGACCGCTTCATAAAGTACTCGGACCTACCGAAAGGGTTCGACCTTTACGTTTGCGGCCACATGCACAGCACCCAAGAAGCCGCCGTGCACGGAAAGAAGCTGCTCATACCTGGCAGTACCGTGCTCACGCAGCTCAAAGGCGAGGAGCAGGCACGAAAGGGATTCATACTCTTCGATACACGGGACTCGTCACACAGGTTCGTGGAGATAAACTCAAGGCCGTATGCGCTCCGCATGCTCGATGTGAACGATGCGAAGCCCGCAGAACTTCTCGACATCTGCGAAAAGGAGATAGCCGCAGCGATAAAGTCATCAAAAGAGAGCCCGATAATCCGCATCAAGATATCGGGGAGCCTCGCGAAGGGCTTCAACAACGCCGACCTTCGCATGCACTCTC
Source organism: Microcaldota archaeon (assembly GCA_030037075.1). GTDB lineage: Archaea > Micrarchaeota > Micrarchaeia > Micrarchaeales > Micrarchaeaceae > JAJZAB01. The sequence continues at coordinate 49,824 of JASHRX010000023.1, forward strand.
TTACCGGCAAGTATGCGGGCAAGGCCTTCCTATCGTTTGACACATCCCAGCTGAAGAGCCCCGAGATGGAGCTCATGGCGGAAGGCGTTCGTGACGGCAAGATAGACAACCTGCCGGTGAAGGAGCTTGGAATGGTCACGCTGTCGAGGAAACTCAAGGAGCTTGGGGCCGACGGATCTATAGATTACAGCGAACTCTTCAACATACTATCTGGCTCATCAAACAAGGAGAAGGCGCTAAAGGCGGCCAACGACCTGCTCTTCAAGTAGGATTAGTGCCCCATTATCCCAAGGGTCTTGTTTATCTGCTCCTTGTTCTTCACATCCACAACTTCCTTCAGGAACTCGAGATGCCTCGGGTTGCACCTCCTGTCCTTCTTGCTCCTCGTGGCCGTTATAATCTTTACAAACCCATCCGGCATTACCGAGGTTATTATCGCACGGCTGCCAGCATCACGCCCGTACTTCTTCACGCACACTCTTCCAACTTCAATCAACATACGTTCACTCTTCACTTTTGCTCCAACTTCCTGATTCTTCTTATTATCTCGGTGGCCACCTGCGGCGGATTCAGGTTTGTTGTATTAATTATTATGTCGAAAGGCTTTTTATCCCTGCCGAAATCTATTCCATAGAGCCTCATGTACAGCTCCTTGTTCCTTGCATCTCGTATCTTCATTGTCTCCTTGGCCTCCTTCAGGCTCGTGTGGTCCCTCTTCGTCATCCTCTTTACCCTCTCGTCGAGGCTTGCGGACATCCACACCTTTATGCAGTTCTTCGCCAGCCAAGGCAGCGTGTAGCTCGTCACCACTATGTTGCCGTGCTTTATCTTCTCAAGCATCCTCCTGTCGGTCTCCTTGTCGAACTCCAGGTCGTTCTCCCTCTCCTTCAGGAAGGCTATGCCCTCCTTGGTGTCCCACCAGCTCATCCCTTTTGGATGGTACCCCCTGTCCTTCGCCATCTCTCTCAGTATGTCGCTGCCGCCCATCTCCTTTATCTTGAGGCGCTTGCTCAGCAGCTTCGAGACATGCGTCTTTCCTACCGCGGGTAGTCCTGACAATATTATTGCCTTCAAGGTAACCACAAAAACCGCTTTAGTGCGCGACTAGCTGCAACACAAAGGCGCGCTGCTTTATCGCTATGTCATTGAGCTTCATGTAGCCGTGCTCAACCCTGCTTCCCAACTTTATTATCTCAGCGGAACACCCTGAGCAAAGCACCCCACCAAAGATCCTGCTGTTTGTCCTCCTGGTGCGGCCGCCCTTAAGGCTTATGCCGTTCAGCTCCGCGCCGCAGAGCGCGCAGTGCGGCATGCCCGCACCTATCCTCCTGTAGTGCACCACATTCCTTCCGGTACTGGTGATCCTGTTGAATCGCTTAAAGCTTCTAGACCTATGCATTGGTTTGGGCAAAAGAAGCACCTTACAAATATTTCTAATCTAAAGGTATAAAGAGGTTATTCCTTGATGCCCTCTTGGGCTAGTTTCGCCAGCGTATCGGCCTTCGCCCTCTTCCTATCGTACAGCAGTATCGACATTGAGGTGACAAGGCCGAGCACGAATACGGTCACGAAGAATAGTCCCTTGTACATCAGGCTTATGTTGTAGTTGCCTATCACGAACGAGAGCGTGTCGTGCCCCAGCCATCCGTATGCCCATGGTATAAGGACATAGTAGACCACAAGGAAAGAGGGTATCAGTATGAGCGTCGCCTTCATGTTTAGTGTCATGCTCTCCCTCATGAGCGGCATGAGGTCGCCCTGCTTCTTCTCAATCTCCTCCTTGGGCGCATTGTTCTTCATCAGCAGGTTCATCTCCTTTGAGAGCACCTTTATCTGGTCCTGCAGCTCCCTGGTGCGCTTTGGGTTTGATAGCTTCCTCTGCACCCCCGCCGCAATAAGCGTGTAAGCCACTCCCGTAAGGAAGATGTACAGCACCCAGTTTGTGGGTATTGGCCCGCTCGGCGTTGTAGTGACTATCGAGTTCACCGAGTTGGCTGCAACAGTGTTGCTGCCTGCAAAAATAAGGTTTAATATAATGGGAAGAAGCACGGGTTACACCTTGAAGAGCTCGCTGGCAGCCCTCTTGACATGCGCTATGGAGTCCTGCAGCTTGCCCTGCTCGTTTTCGATTATGTAAAGCGGTACGCCGAGGAAAGCCGAAAGGTAGGAGAGTTCCGAAAGGTTCACTATCCTCTGCGCATCTATCTCGGCCGCGTCTATTTCCCTCCTCGCCCTTGTCTTGTCGGCCAGCCTCCTCTTTATCACAGTGTCGGTGTCCACGTCTATGTATATGAAGCCGACAACGTTCGCAAGCAGCTCTACATACTTGTTCGGAAGGCCCGGCATGTACCTCTTGCCCGCCTGGATCGAGGCGTGCGTGTCTAGGAGTATGTTGCCCTTCATCTTCCCTATCGCCCCGAACGCGTACTTCTGCAGCTCCTCCATGATCTTCGGGTCCTTCTCGAGAAACCTGAGCTCGTCGTGCGCCTTGACCGGGTCCTTCTCCTTTATGTACCCCTTCTGCTTCGCGTACTCGACAAGCATGTTGCCGAAGTTTATCGTCTTGATTCCATTGTAGTCCTTCATCTCAGCAAGTATGCTCGTCTTGCCTGCTCCCGGTGAGCCTGTGACTACTACAATGGGCATAAAACCGATTAGGTATGTGACTAAAAGTATAAAAAGAAAGAGGAGAAGGTTAGTCCTCGTGGCCCATGCCGCCCATTCCTCCTGGGCCTCCAGGACCGCCCGCGGGCGCCCTTCCTCTCGAGCTTATTATGTCGTCTATCCTCAGTATTATCTCTGCGGCCTCGCTCGCGCTGTAGATCGCCTGCTGCTTGACCTTCAGCGGCTCGAAGACGCCAAGCTTGGACATGTCACCTATTGTGTTCTTTAGTATGTCCACTCCAGCCACCCCGCCGTCCTTCGCCTTGTGCTTGCTCCTGAGCTGCACGAGCGCGTCTATCGCGTCCATGCCTGCGCTCTCGGCCAGAGTCTTCGGGATCACTTCAACAGAGTCTGCGAACTTCTGTATCGCGAGCTGCTCCCTTCCGCCAACATCATTGGCGAAGGACCTGAGTCCATTGGCCACATCAATCTCGACGCTGCCTCCTCCTATCACATAGAGCCCATCTACCATTACGCTCGAAACTGCACCGATGACGTCGGTTATAGACCTCTCGACTTCGTCGACAACCTGCTGGTTGCCTCCCCTTACGAATATGGTTACGCTCTTCGGGTTCTTGCACTTCTCAACGAAGACCATTCGCTCTCCGCTTATCTTCCTCTCTTCTATGAGCCCCGAGAATCCTAGGTCCTTCGCCGTCAGGTCGTCCAGGCTTGTTACTATCCTTGCGCCTGTTGCCCTGCCGAGCTTCTCAACGTCGCTCTTCTTCACCCTCCTTATGGCCATTATGCCTGCCTTGGCGAGGTAGTGCTGTGCAACGTCGTCTATACCCTTCTGGGTGAAGACCGCGGTCGCGCCGCTCTTGCTTATCTTCGTTACCATGTCCTTGAGCATGCGCTCTTCCTGCTGCAGGAAGGCCTGCATCTGCTCCGGCGATGTTATCTCTATCTTGGCTTCGGTCTCTGTCTTCTCTATCTCGAGTGCCACGTCCAGCAGGGCAATCTTTGCATCCTTAACTCCCCTTGGCATTCCCGGATGCGCGACCTCCTTGTCTACCAGAACTCCGCTTATGAGCTCCGTGTCTGCAATGCTTCCTCCGGCCTTCTTCTCTACCTTGATGAAGTCGTGGTCAATGACCGTCTTGCCCGAGGCATCCTTCTCCATCACCTGCTTCACAGCATTTATCACAATCTTGCCAAGGTGCGCCTTTGTGTTGTCATCGCCTACGTTCTTCGATCCCATAGATACGAGCGCGATTCTCTGCAATGTCTGGTCATCGCTCAGGTTCACCTTCCTTGATACCTCTTCTAGTATCTTCTCGGCCCTCTCGGCAGCCATCTTGTACCCCCTTATTATCGTTGTGGGGTGTATTCCCTGCTCTATCAGGTCGCCCGCTCCCTTGAGCAGCTCTCCCGCCATTATGACAACAGTGGTTGTGCCGTCGCCTACCTCCTTGTCCTGCGTCTTCGCTATGTCTACCATTATCTTTGCGACCGGGTGCTCCACGTTCATCTCTTCGAGGATCGTTGCTCCGTCGTTCGTTATGACAATGTCGCCCAATTCGCTGACGAGCATCTTGTCCATTCCCTTCGGACCCAGGGTCGTCTTTACCGCGCTTGCCACTGCTACTGCCACAGCAATGTTTGTGCGCTGCGCGTCCCTCCCAAGAATCCTCGAGGCTCCTTCCGGAAGGAGCAAAACCTGTTGTCCACCTAGTTGATTTTCTGCCATGATAATTCACCTTAAATCGCAAAACGAAGCCATATGCGCTATCCTTATAATGAGATAGATTCCACAGTTTGCATACAGTCTTACGGCTATATTAGCAATCTCAAAATATAAAAAGCTATCCCAAAAGCCTCTTTACTATCGAGTCAAAAGCCTCTTTTATATCGTCATATTGTAGCACAGGCACGCTTCCGCTATCGCTGCTTTCGTTGAATCTCTTGTCGTTTTTTATGCAGCCCAGCAGCTCCACCCCAAGCGACTTCGCGGCCTCGCTGCTGCTCTCGCTCGCCTGGCCATCCGACATGTTCTCAACGATTCCGAGTACTCCGGTGCCCAGCCGCTTTGCCATGAGTCCCGACCGCATAGAGTTCAGCCCGGCGATCTTCTGCGGTGTCGTGACTATCACGAAGCCGTCCAGGTCAAGGAGCTGCATGATCGTGAGCGGCGCGTCAGACGTGCCCGGCGATAGGTCTATTATAAGATAATCGAGCTCGCCCCAGTCCGTGTACTCGAAGAAGTCGCTAAGCATCTTTGTTATGAGCGGGCCCCTCCAGATTATGGGCTTCTTTAGCTCGTCCACCAGCATGGCCGTGGAGGCGACCTTTACGCCGTTCTTTACGATGGGCCTGAGCGGCGCATGGTTGTCTATCTTGTCGTCGATGCCTAGGAACATTGTCACGTTCGGGCAGTCTATGTCTGCATCGAGCAGCCCCACCTTCAGGCCCCTCGAGGCGAGCGTGTACGCTAGGTTTATCGCAATGGTCGTCTTTCCCACGCCGCCCTTGGCGCTGTACACCCCTATCTTGTGCTTGATCCTCGCAAGGTTGCTCTTCACGCGCTGCTTCTGCTCTATCACGCGCGCGAACGAGGGGTGCGCCCCGGGCGGCAGCCCCTGCGGCTGCTCCATGGTAATCTATCGCGCTTCAAGTCTAAAAAGCGAGCGGCAGTGCCGCTATTCCGCCCGTATTATCTAATGGGATTAAATAGCTTTGCAAATATAACCCTAAACAGAACAACTATTCCTTTGCAGGAAATAGGAAAAGAAAAAAGAAATGTGATAGAATGAAGATAAGTGAACTAAGAGCAGGAGCCAGCAATGTTACAGTTACCGCGAAGGTCACCCAGAAGGACGAGCCAAGAGAGGTCGTCACGAAGTACGGGAAGAGGCTTAGCGTTGCGAACATAGTACTGCAGGACGATTCAGGAAGCATACCCATGTCATTGTGGGGCGACACGATAAACGAGGTTGACGTCGGAGACACGATAGAGGTGTCGAACGGCTACGTCAACGAATTCAGGGGATCGCCGCAACTATCGACCGGAAAGTTCGGCAAGATAAAGGTTGTCGAAAAGGGCGAGGGCGGAGGTTCGTCAGGCTCCCCGAGCTCGGAGGAGGACGAGCCATCAGAAGAGGACATGTGATTAACTAATCCTACGGCTTGGATTACGGTGCGGCGTCCAGTACCTCAACGTGTAGAGGAAGGCAATGGAGCCCACGGCAACGCTGAACCAGAGGTCAGCCAGCCTGCTCATTATTGTCACGGCCGATGAGAGGTCCGCATCTAGCTTGAAGACGCTTCCGACAACGGCCACAAGTGCGCCGTCCGTCACGCCTATGCTGCCGGGCACCGCGCTCACCATGCCGAAGACGGTAGATGATGAGTATACGAAGACGGATCCCGCCAGTGATGGAGTTATCCCAAGCGCCATCAGCGAGAAGAAGAGGGTCAGGGAGTTGAGAAACGCCGCCGGCAGGGTCACGAAGAGCGAAACAGCATAGACCTTGGGCCTGTTCAGCTTGTTCTGCGCCGCGAAGTACTCCTCACCGTACGGAGTGAAGTTCTTTATGAACCTGCTCTTGTTGAGCACGTTCTTCAGCCTGCTGTACATCCAGTCGTTCAGTATGAAGAGGAATGGCAGCAGGAGCACCACGTCTATTATCGCTATGTAGGTTATGTACCTGTGGAAGTATATCGCGGCAAGTATGGCCAGGACCGCGAAGCCTATGAAGTCTGTGAAGATGTCCATTGTCACGATCGGAACGATGTTCGCGAACCTTATCCTTGTCAGCCTATTGAGCGTGTATGCGGCAACCACCCTGCCCACGTTGCCCGGCGTTATGTTCATCGAGTAGAGCGAGAAGTATACCGCAAGGTTCTTCTTCAGGTCTACCTTCAAACCGAGCACATCCATGAAGTACTTCCACTTCACGAACCTGAGAAGAAGGCTTCCTGACACCGCAACGAACGCCAATGAGTATATGTAAAAGTTGGCACGCGATATCGTTCCAATGACGTCACTGAACCCCCCGAAGATGGCTAGGCCTATGAACACAGCAAGGCTTCCTATCAGCCCAAGGCTGACGAATAGATAGACACGGTTGACCAGCTTGAGGTACTGCGCCTTGCTGAGCTTGGTCTGGTGAGTTATGCTATACCAAAAAGATTGCTTGGCCATACGCTCCTCAACTCTTCAATACAGATTCGAATGCGTTCTCGTACTGCCCGGCTATCACGTTCCAGTCGTGCTCCCTCTTCATCAGCTCGACTCCCTCCGATGCCCTGCGCGCAGCTGCATCCGTGTTGTCTGCAACGCTCTCGATGCCCTTCTTGATCGCCGAGACGCTCCCGGGCTTCACATACAGTCCAAACCTGTGCATCATCTCCGGAACGCCGCCAACCTTAGTCGCAACTACCGGCGTTGCGCTTGCGAGGGACTCCATCACGGCCAATGATGCCGGCTCGTACAGCGATGCGGATACAAACATGTCCGCCGCATTGTAATAATATGGCAGGTCGCCCTCATTTATCCCCGAAACAATGCGCATCCTGTCCTGGATTCCTATGTCCTTTGCCATGTAGCCAAAAGTGTCATTGAGATATCCTCTTCCAATCATCGCCAGGTTGATGTCATAGCCATCCTTAATCGCCTCGGCAACCGCCCTTATCAGGTAGACCTGCCCTTTCTGCGCTACTAGCCTTCCGTTGTTCAGCACGTTTATTGCCCCTTTCGTAAAGCCAAGCCTTCTCGCAGCATCCCTGACCCCGCTCTCCCCCTTCTCCCTGCTCCTGAACTTTGTTGTATCCACTCCATTGTATATCACGCGGACGTACTTCCTGTACTTCGCCGGCACGGTCGTGTCTGCGGTGTTCTGCGACACCGCTGTCACCACGTCTGCGTATTCTATGATCTTCCTGCCCCACACCACGTCGTATATGTAGCCGCTGTTGTCCGTCAGCGGGTCTATGTTCTTCGGCAACGCATCGTGCAGAGTCAACGCGAGCTTCCTGCCGATCCTCTTGATGATGCTTATCGTGTTGTAGAAGTAGATATAGCGGTTGTTCACGTGGTAGATGTCAGAGTATTCCCTCTTGACGGCTCCGTCCAAGCCCAGCATGATCGGGAAAGGCATGGGAAAACCTGGAAAGTCCACGTACTTGGTCTTGAGGCGCACCACCTTAATACCTGATATCTCATCAACGGACTCCCTGCCCTTCTTGTCGAGCGATGCCGATATGACAGTTACGTTGTTCCTCTTGGCAAGCCTCTTGTATACCTCATAAAGCACCCTCTCCGTCCCCCCTGCATATGGATAGAAGAAGGGGTTGAGTACGCATATGTCCAAAGTGTACACCTAAACCTTATATTCTGTGCAAGGAATTTAAAGGCTACGAGTCATATAAATACAGGCGCCGACGGTAAATTATCGAGGAGAGATCCCGATGAAAAGAAACGTAATCGTACTCATGCTCGATACTGTAAGGGCAGGGGACGTGTACGGCAAGGGCTCCGTGCACAACCTTAACAGGATGGCGGAGCACGGCACCGCTTACCTCAACACAATCGCACCGGGAACGTGGACCGCCCCAACGCACGCCGCGCTCTTCATGGACTCAAAAGTGTCGAAGATAAAGGGCGTGTCGCAGAACTTCTTCAGGAACGGCACCAAGAAGATAGACCCGTGGATGGTGCACACCCAGTTCTTGGACAAGTCTGCAAGGACTGTTGCTGCAAAGCTGTCGGAACTCGGCTACTATTCCGTGCTGTTCTCAAACAATCCATTCCTCACGAGCTACACGAACCTCGCAACCGGATTCGACAAGATCTATGACGTGTGGAAGGACTCGAATTCGAAGTACGACAAGAAGTCTGTCGATCGCGTCTCCTTCATGTTCAACGGCGGCACAAGGCTACGCTCCAAAGTGTTCAAGGCGTGCCACGCCGTGTCTAAGATGATACCTGGACCGATACTCGACAGGGTGTACATGGATCTCAGGCTCAGGCTAGATAGGGGAGTTGCTGCAGCTGACGGCACGTACAGGCTCGACAGGGGAGCGCAGGACACAAACAAGGTCATCGCGAAATACCTGAAGTACAACTACAACTACGCTCCGCAGTTCATATTCGTGAACTACATAGAGGCGCACGAGAACTATCCGGTTGCAAGCAAGGAAGTGGTGCAGGACAAGTGGCTCTACCTGAGCGGCATAGAGGAGCTCACAGACTACAGGGCAAAGATGCTGCACAACGCATACGAAAGGAGGCTCTCATATTTGGACAAGAAGGTGGGCGATACGATTTCCACACTCAAGAAGGCGGGCATGCTCGACAACGCCACTGTTATAGTCACATCGGACCACGGCCAGCTCTTCGGCGAGCACGGAGGGCTATACCATGCGATGCCACCCTACGAAGGTGTGTCAAAGGTTCCTCTGATAGCGGTAAACTACGAGAACGGGAAGGTCGCGAGCGATAGGGACATTGTTGAGACACCCGTGAGCCTGCTCTCGTTGCACGATGCGATACTGAACCTCGCATCAGGAAAATACGAAAGGCTGAACGGTAACCTGAGAAGGGACAAGAAGGTATTCTGCGAGCACACGGGCATACTTGAAGGATGGGACGAGCAGCTGCTCTCCCTTCTGAAGAACAGGTCAAAGATGGCGGACAAGATATACAGGGCGAAGAGGAGGTACAACAGGCGGGTTACCGCGGTGTACCAGGGCGACCTCAAGCTCCTTCATTTCTTTGGCCAGAAGAAGGACGAGCTCTACGACGTCTCAAAGGACCCGTTGGAGACCACCAACATAATAGACGCGAACAGGCACGCGGCACAGGGCATGCTCTCCTAGCTCAAAAAGGCTATTTTGGTAACAATTCAACGAGCTGAGTTTCTCCAATCAACTCCTTAAGAGTATTCACAGAATCCGCCGCCACATAAACCGTAAAACCAGAAGTGTCCAGAAATCCTCCTACAAACGCAATGGCCGTATCGTCCGGAACCGCAAATTTCGCAGAAATGCTCTTATCGGTAAATAGCTCAACTTTCTTTATTCCGCTATACGGCATCGAATAATTCCCAAATTTTAGCATGTCTTTAGTTACTGTCTTCTGACTGCGATCTACAGTCGGTTTCATAGTACGCTTTAACTTATCCCAAAGCTCTTTTCCATTCGGAACGGGAGTAATAAGCGGTTTCAGCCTTTCTTTTAGAGAAGGTTCAAACCCAGGAGCATCCATTGTGAATACACTCTGGTCTGTGAACACCAGTTGCTTCACCAAGATGGATGTACCTCCAGACCTTACTCCCGCGGTGAAAACAATAGCGCAGTACTTGAATGCCCCTATTATCTTTTCTCCCGCATTGGTCATGGTTGTCTCCTAAAAGTTTAGGCAGAGCCAAGTATCTTGCTCACGTACGGCTGGCTGCACACCGATGTCGGAGTCATGTTGTCTATCGCGCATATTTGTGCCGTGAAGACGTCAGCCTGCCCGATTATCGCCTGTGATACAGTTGTGTTGCTCTTGCTGAGCTGCGATATTATCTGGGACCAGGTCATCGTCCTTATGAAGCCTGGCGATAGGCTGCTCGGCAGGCCCACCACAACGCTCCTGTTGCCGAAGTCTATGAATGGGATGCAGCCACCTCCGTCGCAAGACGCCGTTGACGGGTCGTACGCAGAGATATCAGCCAGCTGAAGCGCGCTTGGCTGCTGCAACGACTGCTCAGACCTGTTCTCTATTTCTGTCGGTAGGAACGTTATCACAGAGCTGGAGTAGCTTGAATTGTAGAACGTGAATGTGGGCGTGCTCGCGTAGACATCCGTGGGGCTAGAAAGCATGTAGTGCAGATCCGAGAGGCTCCCGAATCGCATCAGCGCAATTATGAATCCCCACCTGGTGAAGGCGCAGTATGGGCAGTACTCTGCCCCGACATAAACTACAGCAGGCTTGCCGTCCACTACGGTTATGCTCTTGTTCTTCAGCAGCGTCGGGAAAGAGGATGATGGCAACAGTCCGCTGCCCACATTGTTGGCGAGCGTGCTGTTCGCGGCTATGTTCTCCAACGCACTTATCTGCGACTGCGGGACCTGCTGCCCAACATAAGAGGAGAGGTTGCTGCTTCCAGACGTGTTCAGGTACAGCACAGCGGCCGCTATCGCTATTATCACCACAAGAGCTATCGCATAGATTATTCTGTTGTTCATATCACCACAAACAGCTGTTAACATTCTTCGCGAACAAATTTATTGCTTACTAAAGCGGCTCGAATAGTAGAGTAGCCCGGCAATGGACTTCATGTCGACTATCTTGCCGTCGTCTATCATCTTCAGGGCTTTCTTGAGAGGCACCGCGATTACTTTTATATCCTCATACGGGTCCCTGTGCACCTTCCCCCTGCTCAGCCCCGTGGCGAGGTAGCAGTGCGCCATGTATGTTATAATCCCCGGGCTGGGGTACCCTTTGAAAAGAAATCTCATGCTTTTCGCCTTGAAGCCCGTCTCCTCCTCAAGCTCCCTCCGCGCGCACGCCTCCGGGCGCTCTCCCGCCTCCATCGTACCAGCAGGAAGCTCATAGATCCGTTTCTTTATCACTGCCCTGTATATGCGCTCGAGCACTACCCTACCATCTGGAAGTACTGGGACCATGACAGCGAAATCCGTCTTCGGGACCACCCGGTTCAGGTGCATGATGCTGCCGTTCACTATCATGTCCTCTTCTTCGACTTTGAATCTCCATCCCCTGTATACTATCCTCTTCAAGCAATCACTAGAATACTGACAAGCATTTATATCTTGTTTTCGTTATTGATGGGCAGGGGCTGTAGCGTAACTTGGCAGCGCGGCTGGCTCCAGATGTTTATAATTCGGTGAGCGGGAAACCGCGATGATGAGGATCTGGAAATACAATTAAAGCATGAAGTAACCAGCAAATCCGGGTTCAAATCCCGGCGGCCCCAAATCAATAACCCTCTTAAAACTTGGTTCAAAAATGCTTGAGTCTGCAGAGATGCAGAGAGTGATGGCTGGGTTCAGAAACATTGCTACATCTGGCCCCTGTCGCTCGCTCCGCAAATCGCTCGCTAAGCCAACGTGACGCTATGAACAACAAAGCCGAACCCAATTATTATGAAGGTGCGAAGCACGCACTTGTCGAGAGTGCGGGTTCGGCTGCCGGCGGCCCCAATCTGTGATCCAATGCAAGAAAGCTCCAGCGTAGTATTAAGGTCTCTTGCAAGGAGGGCCGTCCGTGCGGTTGCCGCCATAGTGATAGTGCTTCTAATTGGCACCATCGCGTTCCATTTCATGGAAGGATACACCATAGTTTATTCGTTCTTCTTCACCAGCATGCTTGCTACCGGAGAAGGGCCTCCTGCAATACCTCCTAGTGCAGCCGGCCAGCTCTTTGCATCTGTGATGGCTTTTGTAGGCACAGGCACGGTCGTTGTCTCGCTGCTCTTCATCTTCGGCCCAGTATTCAGAAGATTTCTTCTCATGGAAGAGAAGGTCCTCTCTAAGGACATCAAGAGGTTCGAGAAGAGGCGCCTCTAGCGCCTCTTATATATTTTAGGTTCCAATGGTAATGGGGGAGAAAGTGGCAGCCTCAAGAAAGAAGCAGAAGTTCTGGAACCTCCAGCGTATGTTGGCCTTGTTCCTGATGATTACCGCAATAGTGGAGATAACGGGCAGTTTCGGTGAGGCCTCGTGGGCGATACAGGTCACCCACCTTATACAGGTCAGGCACCCCTACTTCTCAGACACGGTGCGCGTGGTCGCAGCGGTAGTCAGCATTGCATGGTGGGTCATAGTTCTTCTCATTTCAGTATACCTGTTCGTGGACAAGAATTTCTGGGAGAACAAGATATTCGAGAACAGGAGAATGTAGTTCTACTTTCCTCTTTGAGTTCTTTTTGTAACAAGGAGCTCGTCCAACTTCGATCCCGGATCGTACTTTAGCAAAACAAACCCGAGTATCAGGAGTACGATCCACCCCACTATGATCAGGTTTATCGATGATAGGCCGCCCATTATGTTGAAGCGGCCTGGGAAGGCGCCAGGGGTGACTCCCGGGATGCCCACCACGCCCGACAGGAAGTATATGCCGAGGTTGAAGATGTTGAACAGGATGGACAGTGGGTACCAGGTGCGGAGCCCCAGCAGGAATACCACCGCTATGATCGAATACGCTATTATCTCAACGTCGAACCAGAATGACGTGACGCTGAAAGATGAGAAGCTCGCATGCGATGTAGTGCTTATTTGGTTGGACGGCGCAGCATGGCTCGAGAATGAAGAAGATGAGGCGGTCACATACGCGAGATGGCCGGCCGCTATGAGCAGCGCGAAAACTGCAGCGAACGCCCTGCCTATGTGAAGTATCTCTTCATGGCTCAGCCATTTCTTCCCTGACTTCTGCAATTCACCACTTAGAGAACCTAATGTGCACCAAACATATAAATGCTTAGCCAAATATTACTACAAAGAAGCGTATCCTTATCAATTACGGGCATTCCCGTAATGGCATGACCCCATGGAGAAGCAAGAGATAATATTCCTGAATTCCGTCTTCTTTGTGATAGGCTTCACGGTAGTCTTTGCTGCTGTTGGGATACTCCTGCAGACTGTGCTGGCACACGTCGTGCATGCCATGGCACTGCTGCGAGAGGCCGGCGGCCTTATCATTATAGTGTTCGGAATACTACTTGTCCTGTCAACGAGGTACATAATCCCGTTCTTCAACGCAGAGCACAAGATACACGTGAAAAGGTACGAGAACAGCTACCTCTTCTCTTTTGTTTTCGGGCTCTCCTTCGCGATAGGGTGGACGCCTTGCGTTGGCGCTATACTTGGATCAATCTACGTCTTTGCGGCCACCTCTCCTGGTATCGGATTCTTTCTCCTCCTCTCCTATGCATTTGGCCTCGGCATACCTTTCCTCCTTGTAGGCGCATTCACTTCAAAGTTCGCCGGCTTTCTCCAGAGGTTCAAGCGCTTCCTCAGGTACTTCACTGTGGGCAGCGGCCTATTCCTTGTATTCATGGGCGTCCTGGTAGTGACAGGTTATATAGGGATGCTATCCGTATTCCTCATCAGTCAAAACAGCGGCATGATAACTCTGGCGGACCAGCTTAACTTCGCTATCGCGATTGTGGCAGGTGTCATAACGTTCCTATCCCCGTGCATACTCCCGCTGGTCCCGGCATACCTGTCGTACATGGCGGGCACCGCGGCAGGCGAGGTGGTTAAACGAAAGTGAACATATACACAATCGTCTTCGGCATCATAGCGGTGATAGCTGTGGCCGCAATAGCGTCCACATATCTCTTCAACAAGGTTCCAGCCGCTGCCCAGAACATAACAACAGTATCGAGCCTCAAGGACTACGGCAAGGCGCCCAACATAGTAGGAATATCGGGTTGGATAAACTCGCAGCCGCTTAATCTCACTCAACTGAAGGGCAAGGTTGTACTCATCGATTTCTGGACCTACTCATGCATAAACTGCATACGCACCATACCCTTCCTCAACGGCCTCAACCAGGAGTATGGTAAGGACGGCCTTGTGATTATTGGAGTAAGCACGCCAGAATTCCAGTTCGAGCACAACTACACGAACGTGCTGAACGCGGTAAAGAGGTTCGGGATACAGTACCCAGTGGCGCTCGACAACAATTATTCCACTTGGACGGCCTACAACAATGAGTACTGGCCAGCCGATTACCTGATAAACAGCAGCGGGTACATAAAATACGAAGCATTCGGCGAAGCTGATTTCAACACAACCCAGCAGGTAATCAGGCTGCTGCTCCAGAACGCCGGTTACAATGTTAGCCCCGGTTTGGTGAACTTCACTGACCCGGCAAACTTTTCGCAGATAGGCACTCCCGAAATATACTTGGGGTATGACAAGGCTAGAGAGCCGCTAGGCAATCTGCCGGGATTCGTTCCAAACACAACGGTCAATTACGCAATAAACAACATAAGCGAGGGCAACTTGGTGTACCTGCAGGGCGAGTGGTACGATGCACCGGAGTACATCGAATCTGAGGGCAACAGTTCAGCGCTTGTCCTCGTCTACCAGGCAAAGGACGTCAACATAGTGGCTAGCGGCAACTCTAGTCTTGAAGTTTTCCTGGATGGCGCACCGCTCAATCAGTCGTACCTCGGGTCTGACGCAAGGTTGGTCAATGGCAGTGCTGTTGTTCGAATAAACTCATCAAGGCTGTACAACCTTGTAGCTGCACCCTCTTACGGCATACACGAGATAGAGATAAAAGCAAATCCAGGGATTCAGATATACACATTCACATTTGGCTAGTGGTCCATTGAAGCTCATATTTGTCAGGCACGGGGAGAGCATTTCGAACAAGGCTGGCAGGGTAACCGGCAGCGTGAATGCGCCACTGACAGAAAGAGGAAGAAGGCAGGCCGCAAAGGCAGCCAGAGAACTTGCGAAGACACACATTGATGTGATATATTCAAGCCCATTGAAGAGGGCGGTAAGCACCGCCAAGATAATTGCAAAGACACAAGGCAAGGTGCCGCTGATTTTTAAGAGCGACCTGAGGGAGCGGCACCACGGCTCATGGGAAGGCAAGAAGATATCAAACATACCGGAGTGGCACAAGCGGTACGAGCTTGGGTTCAAGCCAGGTGGAGGGGAAAGCCCGGAAGAACTTTACAGAAGGGTCAAGCGACTAATGAAATTGGTTCTAAAGAAACACAGGAATCACACGGTCGTAATAGTGGCGCACGGCGCGGTTGGCCGCATGGTGAGAATAATCGCAACTGGCAGAGGTCCAGAGGCCGCAATCGGCATGAAGACGATGTCAAACGCTGCGATAAACCGCTTCAATATAGATAAGATCTAGCCCTAAACAGCGCTTCCGCTCAGGTTGGTGAGGAATTATACTCAACTGCAAGAGTATTAAATCTTTTCCCAGCAACGTCACAAATCTCCCGTCGACAAACAGGTATTAATATCTGGCAGGTGTCCCTTCTAGCAAAATACCAGTTCGTTGCGGTAGATGAACCATGAAGGATGTAACCACACTGACGGCGCAAAGCGAGCGACAGATAAGCGACCTTGCAAGGCATGGCGAACGAAATCCAGTGGCCTATGAGAAGTTCGAAGGCAGAATCGGCAGCCATCTCAGGTATGTGAACCACAGACTTCACAGGCGCTGATCGAATATCGGCAAGAGAAGTCCTTGAACCTACTTACCGCGCTCTAAGATGCTCTAAAGGTTAATAGAATTATCAGTAGCTATTCCTAGGAAAATCATGGTCACTCTGATACAGGTAATCCATTCAATAATAATCGGGATAGTACAAGGCACAGCAGAGTGGCTACCGATAAGCAGCAAAACCCAGGTCCTCATAGCCTCGCAGGCGCTGCTAAACCTGACGTACTCGCAGGCATACACATTCGGCCTCTTCATGGAGATAGGCACGGTCATAGCGGCCATAATTTACTTCAGAAGGGAGCTCTGGACTCTGGTAAAGGTTCTCTTCTTCAGGACAAGGCAGAAGGAAGACAGGAAACTCTTCGTGTACGTACTGGTTGCAACTGTGGTCACAGGTATAATTGGGGCGCCGCTCTATCTTGTGGCAGACTCTCTCACAAACATACCGCTCGGAGTGCCGATGCTGATTGTAGGTTTGGTTCTCATAGGGGACGCGCTTTTCATAAGATATTCGAGAAAAAAGCAGCAGCACGGAGGAAACACAAGGAAGTTCAAGGACCTAAGCCTCAAGGATTATGTAATAGTGGGAATCGCACAGGGTATAGCGGCCCTGCCGGGCGTCAGCCGGTCCGGCATCACAACAAGCACGTTGCTCGTGCTCAACGTTGAGCCTGACGAGGCATTCAGGCTCTCATTCCTAATCGGCATATTCGCTGCAGTAGCAGCATTTGGGCTCACGCTTGTCGCAACAAAAAGCAACGTCAAGGCAGACCTTGCTGCGATAGGGACTATAGGGCTAGTAGTTGCAATAGTCACTTCAATGATAGTCAGCCTCTTCCTGATAGACTTCATGATAAAAATCGCCGGGAAGTCAAAAATAGTCTATGTGACCGCCGCGCTTGGAGTGATAGCAGTAGTCGCGGGCGTCCTCCTTACAGTAGGGATATAGCTAATCCCCGAAGAGCGACCTTATTATGATCTTGAGCGTGCTCAGCTCCTTTATCCTCCTGTAGGAGTACCCGACCCATTTCTCCCCGAATGTCACGTATACCGATACGTTGTATCCGTCGCTGGCGAGCTTGGCGGCGTAGACGCTTCGTATGCCAGTTAGCATCGCGATTGTTAGGTCTCTTTCG
This sequence comes from Microcaldota archaeon, assembly GCA_030037075.1. Taxonomy (GTDB): domain Archaea; phylum Micrarchaeota; class Micrarchaeia; order Micrarchaeales; family Micrarchaeaceae; genus JAJZAB01. Next base: position 66,777 of record JASHRX010000023.1, read on the forward strand.
TACTTCATGTTCAGCGCCGCAGCCCTCTCTATTATGTCGGAATCGTGCGTGCCTATGGTGAAGCTCTTGAAGTGCGCGAAAAGGTAGTCCATCAGCCTGTAGTAGTTGTGCGTTGTCTCCTCTGGGCTGTAGAAGAGCTCCTCCTTTGATCGGTGCGCCCCGCGCACAAGCCTGACCACGGAATTGTGCCGCGCAAGCCTCTCAAGGTCACCGTGGCTCCTCTTCAAGTACGCCTGTATGCATATGCCCGTGTTCCCCTTGTCGACTCCATCTACATAGACGTCTATCGTGTCCTCAACGAATTGCGGGCCTTCCATGTCCAGCCAAACAAATACCTTGCTCTTCAGCGCCAGGTTCACTATTTCAAGGTAATTCTTTTTGAAGAGCGCCTTGCTCAGCGCAAGGCCAATCTGCGTCGGCTTCATGGTTATGTCCGCCTTCAGCTTCCTCTCCTTGATCTCCTTTATCAGCTTAACGTATTTCGAGACGGCCGCCTCTACATCAGCCTCTTCTTTTATCTCCTCCCCGAGGTAGTTTATTATCGCGCGTATGCCCTGCCTGTTCAGCTTGGCAGCCGACCTTACTGCGTCGCTTATCTCAGGCCCCGCTAGCCACCTTCCCGCAACTTCCCTCTCAAAGAAACGGTTGACCGACATTCAACCAAGTTCTATCTTTACACCCGCGTTATTTGGATTGACATCAAGGATGGTTAGCTCCTTCACGCTCTCCAGATACCGCACCAGGCCCCTCCTGCTTCCTTCATCTGTAGTTAATGCAACCAACGAGTCCTTGCCTCCAGATCCCGGCAGCTTCGCAACAAAAGCGCCATTCTGCTTGCTCCCCTCTATTATCTCCGAGCACTCGTCAGGTTCGATCCCTATGTCTGCAAGGTTCCCTAGTTCCTTTGTGAGTCTCCTTCCAGTCTCAAAATGCTCTCTGAACATGTCAAGCTGCTCCCTTGTCTCCTCATTATTTATATCTTTGAGTGCCTTTAGCGCGCTGATGTTTGCGCCATTTATCTGTTTTATCATATCCTCGTAGCCCTCAGGGTTCTCCTCCTTGAACTGCTTCACCTTCGACACGAATGATACGGTGGAAGCCGACTCATTCCGGAACCCCGCGTAAACCATGCCGAACATTTCTGGTAGCGCAAGCTTGTCTATCTTGTAGTCCCACTTCGTCTTGGTAAGTTTCACTATATCGTCGCATGTGTAGTCCTGCGGCAGAGACTCTATGAGGTTCGGTGAGTATCTCGTGTAAACCATGCTCCCATATGTGGCTGCAGCTATGTCAAAGCCGCTGCCAACTTTGCGCGTCGCTATACTATGGGAGATCTGGGCAAGCTTGTGGACCAGTTCCTTGTCAACAGTGGAAGCCTCGCTCCCGTGCTTCGATACAGCAAGCGCGGCCGCAATTCCTGCGACTGTCACGCCCGCGCTGCTCCCAAGCCCGCTCTTGCTGGTCTTCCCGGAAGAGAAGCTTGCATCGTTGTATGCCTCAAGGTGGAACCCTGGGACGTCGGCTCCCAAGCAAACAAGATACTTTATCGGGATCTCGACTGCAGTCTTGAAAACTTCCATGCCGGGAGGCAGGTCAAAGCTCAGCTCTCCCGTTTTCGGATCCACTGTGCCGCTTCCGGATACTCCGAACTGCGGGGCTGAAACCTTTACTTGGTGCCCTTCCAGGTGCCTTATCCTCACATGCACCCTCGAATTTACAGTGGTCACGTAACCTATGTTTGGCCTTTCGAGTATCGAATAGCCTCCCAGAAGCAATATTTTGCCCGGTGCACTCGCTTTCACGTCGAATCCTGGCATCAAATCATCCGGATCTGGGCCGCAACGTCCTCTCGTCTATCAGCGAGTCGCTCTCGCCTAGCACTCGCGGGCCGTTCCCCATCTTAAGCTTAATCACGTCGTTTACAGATTCAATACCGCCGAGCAATCTGGTTACCTTGCCTACGTTCCTCTTGAGAGTTATGACCTGCGCGTTTGCGCCAGCGTCAAAAGTGTACGCGGCCACTATTTTTCCTTCGGATTCATTCAGCTCGTGTACCCTGTAAATAACCTCTTTGGAACTGTCATTCAGGTACAGGAGAGGCGGCCAGGTGTCGAGCATAGTCGCGTGCATATTGTTGCTGTCCCTCATTATGAGCTCGCCCAGAGTCTCGAAGTTCCTCTCCTTTACGGCCGCGATGAGCCTAGCCACAGCGTTCTCGACGTAAGCGAGCCTGCTCTTGTACAGCACGCTCGTCTTCGTAGTCAGGCCGTGCCCTACATGTGAGGATACTTTCTTCCGCGCCCTTGTCAAGACGACCACTATATCAATAAGCTCGGGCCAGTAATTTGGCCTTACGACCTGCTCTGCGTAAGAGTCCGAGCCGTCCTCCCTTACACCTTTACGCCATTTCACAATGCCCCCGAACAGGCTCCTGCAGGCGCTGCCGCTTCCCCTCCGCGCAATCATCGACATTTCCCTTGGAGTGAGCTTGAGCCCCAGCGCCTTAGCCGCGGTATACGTTAGTGTAGCGAGCCCCGACGCGCTCGATGCTAGGCCGCTGCCGGCGGGGAAGGAATTCTCTGATACCACCAACGCCTTTCTCTTCTCTCCTGCTAGCCTCCTTAGTATTTCCAGGCTTACAAGCCTCTCCATCATCTCCGCGCCATGTACGTCCTGCATCTCACCGTTTATGTACACCCTGTCTGCGCTCAGCCTATCTGTGAAGAGTATGCTCGTTTTAGTATTCAGCTGCTCGTCCACGGTCATGCTGACCGATGAGTTGCTCGGCAGGTTGAGCTTCTCGTTACGCTTCCCCCAGTACTTTATGAACGCTATATTCGGTGTGCCTATGGCTGTTACGGTTTCATCCATGTTCATACCTGATCAGCAAGATATTTTCTCGCACCCTCCATTAATATGCTTGTGCGTTCAACCTCGAAGCCGGCCTTTGAGAATGCGGCCACAAGCTTGTCGGGGTTCTTTCCTATGGCTATGGCCATGCCGCCTCCACCGCCGCCGCTAAGCTTTACCCCATATGCGCCGTTCTCCCTCCCTATCTCCACCGCCCTGTCGAGCCCCTCGCTCGACACTCCGAGCTGCCTGAGCAGCTCATGGTCCTCATACATGAGCTGGCCGAATCCCCTCAGGTCGTTATTCTTGAGGCACTCGAGGCCCTTGACAGAGCAGTCGTTTATCCTGTTCAGTATTTCCTCTGTATGCTTTCTATCGTTGTTGTAAAGATCCGCAACATGGCCAACGGTGTCCGCGGTGCTCCTCTTTGGCCCCGTGTCAACGAGCACCAGGTTCATCTGGGTGTTCAATGCAGCCTTGTGCGGTCCCGTACTGTTGCTGTAGGTTATTATCCCGCCATAGAAAGATGTGTTGACATCTCCACCACCGGCGTTCGCATTCATGTGTGCAACACGCTCGCCATCCCTCGCAGCATCAACGATCTCCCCATCGGTCATTCTCACCCCTGCAGCCTTGACAAGGCAAACGGTAAAGGCCGTCACGCACGCTGCGCTCGTGGCGTAGCCCTTCTTCCTGCGCATCTCAGACGTTATGGTTATTTCCTTGTTGAAAATGTCAGCCTGGTACTGCGAGTACAGCCTTGCGGCTATGGTCGCAAATGGCAATATCTCTATGTCCAGATCGGACCCCTCCACATATCCTTTTATTGTGGATTTTTTTGAATACCTGCCGTATATGCTGGACAGGCCTTCCCTGTCGAATTCAGCGCGCTTGCCTATATCCGGCAAGTTCACCACGAGCTTGCCGGAACTGTTGCTCTTCAGCTCGGCCTTGGCGCGCAGGCCTATCGCAGCGGATATCCAGAGCTTGCCGTAGATCACCGCATGCTCGCCCAGCAGCTTTATCGAGCCCGGCGCGTAAACTTCCATAAAATTATACCATCAGTTAACTTATTAACCCTGCAGAAGCCAGGGTTTGATGACGTAATGCGCCCATAATTACCATCGGAAAAGGAGAAAGAGGTGCGGTTTTAACGTCAATGGACGGAACGGAAAATAAGGTATATATATCTAGCAAAACGCGTAATCTGTACTCGAGAGTGTTAGCTATGATGCCGCAAGCGCAAGCCGATAGGCCGCGAGCAGGAAAGCTCGCCGGGATACCCATAGAGTTCGCCCAGCTCGAGAGGGGCAGCCATCCCGACTGGAAGTTCGCACCGGCCTCTTCGCCAGATTATGGCGGTCTCAGGGGCAGGCTTAGAATGCACGATCCAAAGACCGAGAGGAGCATAGAGTGGTCCGGCTTTCTGGAGGACCCAAAATCCATTACATGCTATGCTGGCCTTGGAGCAGTAGTCAGGCCTGCACTTTTCAGAGCAGAAGACGGCACGTACCAGCGCGCTGTCGTATGGATAGAAAGCACGGTGCACGTCAACGATGACTTCATAGGTTGGTTGACCGCAAGGGCACTGATCCACAGCACGGGCGGAAGGCTGATCGCGGCCGCACCTGATCTGCAAACCGCAGAGGGCAGGCTAAAATATGAAAGCCATATGAGGAGGTTCGTGGCGCACCCGGAGAGAGCAAATGTGGCGGAATACGAGGGCAACATGAGAGAGTTCCTCAGGCAACCGCAGGTCCTTGCCGCACTTGATGAATCCTACAAGAGCCTAGAAGCGGCCAGGCCGTGATTGGGAGAGATGGGACTACAGTATCCTCTGGATGACCTCCCGCATCTCTTTGTCGCCGATCTCCTTGGAGCAGTTTACCAGTAGTCTCTTTGCGGTCAGCGAGTCTATGATGAGCTTCTCGATGTCGGGCCCTGCGTCCTTTCCGCAGTCCGTAAGGTTGCTCTGCATCCCGCTCTCCTTGATTATCAGCTTTACTCTCTCTATGGCCTTTTCGGTAGATGGCCCTACACCAAGTGCAACCCCTACATGCTCAAGCTTCTCTTTTGACGTGTCCTTCAACGCTTCCATGGAATACGGAAGCACCATGCCTACTGAAAGGCCATGCGG
>JASHRX010000024.1 GCA_030037075.1 Microcaldota archaeon
AGGCCGCTTATCGTTGAGGCGGATAGCAGCCCTATGAGCGGGTTTATTCCAAGGAGCACCGAGCCTGCTGCTCCTGCAAAGCCTATCTCTGCGTACGCGTGCGCGGCAAAAGAGGTGCGCCGCAGCACCACTAGGTAACCCATTATCCCGGCGACTATGGCGATGATCGTGCCTGTCTCGAAGGCGTGCTGCATGAACTGGTACTTGAAGATGTTCTGCAATGCCGAAACAAGCGTAAGGCTAAATAACATGGTAATCATCCTCGTGCGCGTCCTCGCTGCCGTACAGGCTGTGTATTATTATGTGGCCGCGCGAGTCCTGCAGGACCTCGACGTGCGTGCCGTAGAGCGCGGTCAGGTTCTTCGATGTGAGCACCTCCCTCGGCGTTCCCGTTGCCACCTTGCCGTTCGCGACGTATATCACCTTATCAACAAACTGCATCATCGGGTTTATGTCGTGGGCAACAAGGAATGCTGTGACATTGCGCGACTTGACAACATCCCCTATCACACCGACAAGCTCCTTCGCCCTCCTTATGTCCAGGTTAGAGAGCGGCTCATCCAGAAGCAGCATCTCAGGGTCGCTCACAAGAGCCTCTGCCAGGAATATCCTTTGCAGTTCTCCTCCGGACAGAGAAGCCAGGGACTTGTGTGCTAGCTCCGGTGCGCCAACTGCCTCCAGCGCATTCATGGCTGCCTTCTTCTCCTTCCTAGGATTGAGGCTGATGCCCCACCTGTTGCCGAAGGCCGCAAGCCTCACAAGCTCGAGGCACTCTATGTTCGTCTCGTTGTCGATAGTGTGGCGCTGCGGCACGTACCCTATCTTCGGGTTGCCGCGCGTCGGCCTCGATCCGAATACCTCTATCTCTCCGCTTGTAGGCTTCATCAGCCCCAGCAGCAGCCTGAAGAGCGTTGTCTTCCCTGCTCCATTTGGTCCTATGACAGCAACGAATTCGCCCTTGTCTATGCCGAAGCTGGCGTTGCGCCAGACCGTCTTGTCCTTGTAGCCCACGCTAAGGTTGCTTGCAGCCACTATGCTGCCCAACGATGCATCTCTCTTGGCCACGTCATCCTCTTACTGCCCCAGCGCGTTCGCGTTGAGCGCGTTCTGCAGGTCTATCAGCTCCGATGTCATCCATGTCTGGAACGGAACATCAGGAGGCTGTATCGTCTCCGTGACCCCTATGACCGTCACATTGTGCTCTATCGCGATCTGCTTCATCTCCGTAGTGAGAGGTGTCACAGTCTGCTCGTTGTACACCAAGACGCTTACGTTGCCGCTCTCGAGCTGGTTCTCGAATTGCGCCACGCTAGCAGCCGAAGGGTCGTCTCCCTCAGCTACCGCCTGCATGAATGCGGGCGGCGATACGAGGTCGAGGCCGGTTGCATTTGCCATGTACACGAATATGCTTTCGGTGGACGCGACCTTTGTGCCTGCGAACTGCTGCCTTATCTCGGTTTCCCTGCCGTAGACCTGCGCCAGCGACGATGTCACATTCGCATACTGCTGCGCGTAATAGCTCGCATGCGACGGGTCTATCTTGACGAGCGTAAGGTACATCTGCTTTACCGTCTCGTTCACGTACGTCGGGTTGTACCAGAGGTGCGGGTTCGAGCCGTTCACGACCCCTACAATGTCTGCAACGTCCAGGACCGTCTGGTTAGGATTGTTCTCCGCAGAAATGAGCTTGAGTGCCCAGTCGTCATATCCGACGCCGTTTACTATTATGAGGTTCGCGTTCGCAATCAGTTGCGCGTCAGCGGCGCTCGCCTCATACTCATGCGGGTCCGCATTCGGGTCGGTCACAATGCTTGTGACGTTGCACTGCACTCCGCAGAGCTGGCTCACCAAGCTTCCCCAGAAGTTCTCCGCCGCAACCACATGTATCTTTGAACTGGAAAGGTTGTATGCCGTGCTGTTTGTACTTGCGGAGCTGGAAGGGCTTGATGGCCTTGTCAGGAAAACCGCTCCGGCTGCTATTATGACCACCGCTATCACCGCAATTGCTATGCCGATTGTCTTGTTGCTTCTCTGCATCTTAACACCCATGAATCATGATGATGCTACCGCAAAGGTTATTAAGTTTTTTGATATATGTTATTAACAACAAGGCGCGGCGCGCCCGCATTTTAATAAAAAGGTGGAAAAATGGAGATAATCAGCATATCCTTGGACGGGGAGACGTTGAAGGAACTGAATGAGATACAGAGCAGCCTGGGCTTCACGAGCAGGTCGAAGATGCTCAGGTCGACGATAGATTACCTGCTAACGGAATACAGGATACTCGATACGATCAAGGGCGAGCGCGAGGTAATCTTTGTTGTAACGTACAAGGAGCCGGAGAAGGATCACGTATCGGACATACTCCACGAGTTCAAGGATGCGATAACCATGACGATACACCAGCACAGAAGGGCCCTTGGTGTCGACATACTCAACGTTGACGCCGACGCCGGTACAATAAGAAGGCTCTTCAGTGCGTTGAAGAGGAGCAAGTGCGTCAGGTCGATAAACTTCTCGCTCGTCGGCGCGGGCAGCGCTCCAAGCACCCTTTGAGAACGCTTAAAAGCTTAAAGTTCAATTATATTTCCTTGGGGTTAGAATGAACAGAATGGCAATGGCAAGGTTCATGCGCAACGGGAGGTCGCTCATACTTGCATACGACCAGGGCCTGGAGCACGGGCCCATTGACTTCAACGACAGGAACGCCGACCCCGATTACGTGTACAACATAGCGAAGACGTGCGGCTTCAGCGCCTTTGCCTGCCAGAAGGGGATAGCGGAGGACTACTACGACAAGAGCATACCGCTCATACTCAAGCTCAATGGGAAGACGAAGATAAACCAGAAGGACCCCATGGCCTGGGCTAACTGCTCGGTCCGCCACGCGCACAACCTCGGTGCAATAGCCGTTGGTTACACGATATACATAGGGAGCGAGCACGAGGCGCTGATGATGGCGGAGTTCGGGCGCATCCAGGAGGAGGCCCACGAGGCTGGCATGGCAGCGATATTGTGGGTGTACCCAAGAGGAGAGTTCGTCAAGGAGGACACATCCAGGGAGATGATGGCTTATGCTGCGAGGGTCGCGCTGGAGCTCGGTGCAGATGCGGTG
>JASHRX010000004.1 GCA_030037075.1 Microcaldota archaeon
GGAGGCGAAGCGCAGGAGGATGAAGCTCGGCGCCGCTGCCGTGATAATAGCCGCACACAGATAGCTGCAGTAGACGACCCGGCGGAGCAATAGCTGTGACGCCGGAATTTTCTTTTCCTATAGCATTTAATACTATTACGACAAATAACTCTGTGCGATCGTAGTCTAGCCTGGTTAGGACTTTGCCCCTCCAAGGCAAAGACCCGGGTTCAAATCCCGGCGATCGCATACGATTTCAATCAGATGGCCATGCATAAGCGCATATAGATGGCGTACCTGCAAGAATGCTTAAATATTTCCTATGTGATATAAGGTTACTGATGGTGGATAAAGAGAGGAGAGTTGCAACACAGACTGAGAAGGCAACGACTTCCGAGAGGGCGTTCGGGCAGAGGGATTACGTTGCTCTATTTGGTAATGTTTTAAGAGCTACAAGCACCAGAGTGCACTACAGATACACTATCTTGCTGCCCATAAGAGAGTATTATGAGGGAGAGGAAGACAAAGCAAAAACAGTATTCACCAAGGAAGACGTTAAACAGCTTAGGTGGAAGGATTCAAGGTTTAACCGGTTAGACTTGATTTTCTAGTACAACTGTTAATGGGATGGACTTGACTGTGGATCGCACAACAGGCGCAATACAGAATTCCGATGTCTTCATAGTAAGGTGCAGGATAGATGGGGTCCTGGCTATGATAGAGACCGGGCCCGTAAACAGTGATAGCAGTAAGAAAGATGGCGACGGGACCAAGAAATATGCGGTGAGCAAAGAGCAGTATCAAAGTCTGCTAGACTCTGGTGCTCGGCATACGCTAGTAAATGCTCCCCCATCATACAAACCGCCTCAAGTGAAATTACAGAGGAGGTAATTAATTTTATACGTGCCTGCTAATACTCTCATTTTGCATGTCTGATAGTGTGATGACAGATTTAGTCAGATAACTACAACTACTTTTCAATAAGCCTTTTAAGGCAATGCCAACCCCTTAGTTCTGGTGGTTGGATGCCTGAGCTGAGAAAGGGGTCTGAAGAAGGAGATGACGATGAACACGATACATTCGTAGTAGAATTTCATAACGGCCATGATAAGTTCCGCGCTGAGGAAATAGCCGCCAAGAACAGGCCGATCGCCATTTCAGGGTCCCTAGTTTTGGTCCTAACCAAGGAAGAGTATAAAGAAGTGGTACGTCTTGATATACCCCATATACTCCATGGCGATCCTCCCGAGCCAGAAGCATTTCCAATCAGGTTCGCAACGCCAAAGGACGAGCTCAGTGGTTATCAGGTGATGAGGGAATGCGGCAACGTTTCGCAGACTAGCACGGGCGTTGTTTTCGCGACACCAGAGCAGCTTAGAGAGCTTGGCAAGTACAAAATCACTTACACAAGGCTGCAGTTGGAACAACCTGAACTTAGGAAGCAGGCCAACAAATCACGTTCGAAGCAGGTCTGATAAGAAATAATTAAACGTATTTCCACCTTGTATTGCATTCCTGTACATCCTTATCCTTTTATATCTGATTGTGATTAGAAGTATCAGTGTGTGCAAATGATTGATTCCTTTGGATACGCAGTAAAGCAGGCTAAGGTTGAATTCACTCCCTTAGAATTCAAGCGCAGAGACCTTAGGCCATCAGATGTGCTGATCGATATAATGTACTGCGGGATCTGCCATTCGGACATTCACAAGGTGAAGAATGAATGGGGCAACACAGTGTACCCGTTGGTACCTGGCCATGAGATAATCGGTCGCGTCGTTTCAGTGGGAAGCTCTGTAAAGAAGTTCAAGGCCGGCGACATAGCCGGCGTGGGAGTTATGGTTGACTCATGCGGCAAGTGTGAGTACTGCAAGGCCGGCGAGGAGAACTGCTGCAGGAACGGTTTTGTAGGAACCTACAACTATGACGAACCCTACATAGGCGGCCGCACCTATGGTGGTTATTCGAAAAATATAGTTGCGCCGGAGAAGTTCACCTTTAGAATAGCGCCAAATGCAGACCTTGCCGCAACGGCACCGCTACTCTGCGCTGGCGTCACTACATATGTTCCTTTGAAACGTTGGAAGGTCGGCAAGGGCACAAAGGTCGGGATAGTGGGGCTTGGAGGCCTCGGCCATATGGGCGTGAAACTTGCACACTCTTTCGGCGCACATGTTGTTGTGCTCACTTCATCAGAGAATAAGATTAAAGATGCAATGCGCCTAGGAGCAAACGAAGTGCTGCTCTGGAAAAACAAAAATGAGCTTGAGAAGCACAAAGTGAGTTTCAACTTCATACTGGATACCGTCTCTGCGCCGCATGACGTGAACCAATTACTCGGATTGCTTGACGTTGGAGGGGCCATAGTTGTTGTTGGCATCCCGTCTACTCCGCATTCAATAGATGCGGGCATGCTGATAGGGGGCCACAAGATACTCGCCGGTTCCGGAATAGGAGGGACGAAGGAGACGCAGGAGATGCTTGACTACTGCGCCAAGAACGGCATAAAATCCGACATTGAGCTGATACCGATAACAAAACTAAAGGAGGCGTACGACCGCACCGAAAAATCCGATGTAAAGTACCGCTTCGTCATTGACATGTCGTCGCTGAAGAAGTAGCGCAACAAAAGCTTTTTATTTTGTGGCAATGACCATATTCCATGGCCTTCATAGACAACCTCGCCTTCCTGCTTTTCTCTGTTAGCTTCGCTGGCTTCATCCTCCTCTACACAGCTTCATCGATGTACTTCGTCTACAGGAACAAGAAACGTGACTACCTCAAGCACCTCCAAGGCGCAAGCGTTCCCATGCTTCTCATTGGAGGATATCTCGTTGTTGCGGGATTCCTCGGCCAGGCCACTTGGCCGCTGCCAGGAAGCTACAACATACTCTACTTTGACCCTATTGTCGCATTCGGTATCGTGATACTCGCTTTCGCTATTGCTATAAGGCTGAAGGTGAGCTTCGAGTACTCCGGCTTCTTCACGCTGCTCGTGGGCGTTATGGTCGCGCTGTACGGGTTCAAAGCGTACACAATCGGATTGTCTACTGAACCGCTTGCTGTTTTCATGCTCTACCTCTGTTACGGCATCGCAGGTGTCTTTGCATACCCTGCAGGGATGATAGCCGATAGGCTTCCCTTCAGCACAAAGCCCAAGCTCATATGGCATGTCCTTCTCGCGCTATTCTGGGTTGCGCTCCTTGTCGCAAGCCTGCTTGCAGGCTACATAGGATACGCCGCGCTTGGCGGCCACCTGATAAGCGCTCCTTAGCCTAGTTATCTTGCGTCAGGCAACCCTGCAATTCCGGGCATATCCATTCCTGCGGCGTACATGAGCGAGGCGCCTCCTCCGGTAGATATGACGGACATCCTGCCGTCTAGCCTGAACCTGCGCACCATTGCGGCAGTGTCCCCGCCGACACTCGCTGAGAATATGTGCGGATAGGCCGCAATGACCTCATAGACTCCTCTGGATCCACTTTCGAACCTTGGGTCTTCCACTACGCCCAGCGGTCCGTTCCCCAACAGGCTCCTTGCAGGTCTAATCTCTGTTCTAAATCTCTCTACTGTTGCAGGTCCTATGTCATAGGCGGCCCAGCTCTTCAGCATCAGCGTGTCATAGCCACGCAGCTCAAATACTCTAGGGATCTGCACCTTGGCTGCCACCTCAACAGCAACTAAGTCCCCGGGCAGCACGAGCCTATCCCCTAATACCTTGCTGACTCTTTCAGCGGTAGGCACATCTTCCTCATCAACCTTGGACCCGCCGGCGCTTACACCCCTGGCCCTGAGGAAGGGGAATGCCATCGCCCCGCCAATAAGTACCTTTTCTGGTGACATGTTCCTTACAAGCCCTTCCAAGAATTCCGCCTTGTCCGAGACCTTCGCGCCTCCTAGGACCACAACATAAGGCCTTTCGGGGTCATGCAGTCGTCCTAGCTGCTGCAGTTCTTTCTCTACGAGCCTGCCCACCATTGCAGTACTGCCCGTGAAGTGTCTCACAACACCAACAGTAGATGCATGCGCCCTGTGCACCGTTCCGAAAGCGTCCTCAACAAATACATCACCAAGACTGGCGAGCGAAGCGGCAAAGTCCTTGTCGTTCTTCTCCTCCTCTTTGTGGAACCTGAGGTTCTCCAGCACTACGACCTGCCCTGGTTTCGCCTCTCTTACGACTTTTTCTGTTTCTTCACCCACACAATCGGGCGCAAGCATTGCGTCGTATCCTCTTCTTCTAAGGTAATCCACAGCCTGATAAAGACTCAGAGCGGTATCTCTTTCCTTCGGCCTTCCCAAATGGCTCATCAACACTACTTTTGCGCCGCCGGCAAGCAATTCTCCTATAGTAGGCAGCGTCTCCTCGATCCTAGATGGGTCTGTCATCCTTCTAGTAGTCTTGTCAAGCGGTGTGTTAAAGTCGACCCTCATGAGAACCGTCTTACCCTTAAAATCTACCCCGTCCATTGTCTGCTTCTTGTACGTAGGCATTGTACCCCGTGCAGACTCACCTTCTCCTAATATTTATTAATTGCGCTTCGATATAATTCATTGGTTAAATGGTGCAGGCCAAGCACATAGATCCACACGTGCACTGCAGGGACTGGGAAGAATCCTACAAGGCCACGATAAAATCCGTGACGGAGCTTGCGAGGAGCCAGGGCGTTGTCGCTATGTTCGACATGCCGAACACAAAACCTTCATTGACATCTAGCGGCATGGTAGAGGAGAGACTGAAGCTGGCAGAGGAGGAGGGTTGCCTTGACGGGTATTATGTCTACATGGGTGCAACTAGCGACCCCGCGCAGATACGCGAGGCTGTCAATGTTGTGAACAGCAACAAGAAGGTTGTGGGAATAAAGATGTTTGCCGGCAGGTCCAACATGAGCCTTGCCATACCGGAGCCAAAGGCGCAAGAGGCGGTCTACAAAGAATTGGTAAAGCACGCTTATGATGGAGTACTTGTGGTCCACTGCGAGAAGGAGAGCCTATTCAGGGCGGATGCGTGGAACCCAAAGGTTCCAGCAACCTGGAGCCTTGCGCGGCCCCCAGAGGCAGAGATAGAGTCCGTGAAGGACCAGATATCTTTCGCAAAGAGGACGGGCTTCGCTGGCACACTTCACATTGCTCACATATCTACACCGGAGGCCGTAGACTTGGTGCAGAGTGCAAAGTCCTCAATCAACATCGTCTGCGGAGCCACTCCCCACCATCTGATGTACACGACAGCGAACATGGAGGCGAAGGACGGGCTGCTCTACAAGGTTAACCCGCCATTAAGGGACCAACAGCGCGTCAAGCAGCTCAGGGAATACCTCAAGGCGGGAAAGATAGACTGGATGGAGACGGACCATGCGCCGCACACGGAGGCGGAGAAGCTGCATCCAAAGGATGGCAACTACCTGTCAGGGATACCGAGCCTCAAGCTGTACTCCACTTTGCTCTCATCCCTTGAATCAGAAGGTTTCACAAAGGATCAGATACAGGGCCTCACGTACACCAACATAAAGAAGGTCTTCAAGAAGGTTGTGGAGTAACTTCCAAAAGAGGGGAAAACCTTCAATGTATTGCTATTTTTGAAAGTCCTTAAATATCTCGATTACGTAATATAATTAGTATGTTAGCAAGAGCAGCAGACCCTGCAGTAACTCGAAGGGCGGCAGGTTTTATTACGGGAGTAAAGGATCACAGCCTAGTTCATACTCAGGAATCGCAGCGGGATATTCTTCCAAGAAGGCTTCCACGGCAAGCCGTAGAGGAGCCCATTACCGGATTCGTTGCTACTGGGCCAGGAGCTAGGGGTCTTGATGGCAAGCCCATGCCATTCGGGACGAGCCCGGATGTTGGCATTACAATATACACGATGCCTGTTCCTCAGAGGCCGCATAGCGTTGATTTCGGCGTGATACCGGCGATGCCAGTGCTTGCAGGCCAGCAGGAGGATAGAACGCTCAGGGAAAGGGTAACAGGATTTCTGCGTTCCCTGAAGCCGCACAAATAGAGCTGTAAATACTCAGACTATTATTGGGCCTGGTTTTATCCTTGCAGAAAGCGCATCCCTGCTGTCGTCCGGTGCCGCTTCTACATTCTTTGTCTTGCCGCACTTCAGGCACTTGTGCGTGATTGTGTAATTGCTCCTTGTGAAAACAACAGAATGAGGCTTCATGAGGCCGCCGCACTTGGATGCTCGGTCTCCAGGATTGACATCAACATGGGAACTCCAGAGGCATTCCGGGCAATGGTTCGTGTAGCCCTTGCCTTTCACGCTTGTCCCGCAGAAACCGCAGGTAAAGTCTTCCACCACACGCTTAAAAGTGGGTAACCCTGTCATAGTCCCTCCCTTTCCCCTGCCTATGCAATCACCTACAAGACTCTTTAACAACTGATTAGATATTTATACCTTATTGAGCGGAACACGGCCCGCTGCACTCCGTGTTTCTAACGCATTTTGATGCAAAAATGCTGCTTTTTGATCCCGATTGCCGTGCCGGCACGTCGGGGAAAGAAATAAATCCTTGCGCGCTGATATAATGCAGGCGATGAAGCTCACCGCAACCGCCGAAAGGCTGATAGCTTCTACAAGGTGAGCATATGCCCATCACGCAGAGCCACAAAAACTCCATCAGGAGCAGCCTGTATGTAGCCGAAAGGGACCTGAGAGACATAAAACGTAGGCTGGAAAACCCCGACCAGGATGGCGCAAGCCTGTATGCGCAGATAGATGACATCGACCCGAAGGCCAAGCCAAGAATGCTCAAGATAATAAACGCAATGCTGAAAGAAATCAGGGAGATGCGCGACGAGTTCGGCCTCGAAGTGTCGGAAGGTCAATTGGCAAAGCATATCTCGGCCTCGTTGAGCGAGGTCTGGGTGGTCTTGGAGGAGATAAGGCCGAGCCACCTAAGCGACTATGGCCAAGTGTCCGAAGCGGAAAAATCATCGATCCAGCCCAGGGTATCGAAGTTGATGAAGCTGCTTGCAGAGCTTGAAGAGACGCTGTGAGCTATGGCCACTTCCATGCAAAACCTAACTACGTATAAACGTATAAAAATAACTGGTATGAAGTATCACCAGAGAACTATGGCCTTTGATCGGAGTGGATTCGGCTATTCGCCGCGCAGGTCAAACACCATAAAGAACATTGCGATAGGCATCCTTTCTGTGGCGCTTCTCGTAACGCTCATATTTGCATTTTCGGTTGATGGAAACCTTGCATCTGTGCAGAAGTCGCTCTCAAGCATCTCATCCTCTTACAATCAATCCCAGTCTGCGCTTGCAAGGGCTCAAACGAACCTTACATCAGCGGTCAACATCACTTCATCAACGCTCAGCAGGATACAGAGCCAGAACAGCACTATAGCAAACCTTAGTACCCAGCTTGAAGACCTTGAGTCCCTGTTATCATCCACGCAGTACAACTCATCGGTATTTAACAGCACAATAGCCACGCTGGAGAGCCAGATAGCATCGCAGAACGGAACGATATCACAGCTCAAGAGCCAGAACGTGACCATTCAGAGCCTGCTTGGCCTGAAGAACACGACCGTTGAGGCAAGCAACCTGCAATTTAATGAGACCGCGCTCGGGAGCATGTATGTAACAAGCTTCTCAGCCCCGTATGCTGGCTACCTTACCGTATCAGGAACCACGAATTCCACTGGTGCAGCCATAGTTGTTTATGACACTTCCGTGACCCTGCCGATCGTGTTTAACTTCACTTCCGGAAGTAGACTTGTCATACCGGTGCTGCCAGGCAGCGTCAGCGTGAATCTAAACAACAAGAACAACTCCAGCAACCTTACAGGTTCGATAACAGTAAACTACACCGATTGATGAGCAGCCAGCCAACCATTTGATAATAAAATTCTCCAAAGGCTGAGTTTTCCTTTGTAGCCTGCGTGTCTTGTTCTCGAGAAAACGAAGTAAAACCGAACAAAAACCGAAATAACAGTGGCGGTATTAATATACCATTTGCAGACTATCAAACGGCTTGCATGGATATAATGTTTAGCGCACTGCCAAGCGGTAGATCGGATGGCGAACTATTCAGTGAAAGTAGAAGGCGTATCTAAAGTATACAACTCCGCAGGCCTAGAGGTACGGGCGCTGAGTGATGTTTCGTTCTCGCTGAAACAGGGCGAGTTCAGCGCGATTGTGGGTCCCTCCGGAAGCGGAAAATCGACACTCATGCACCTGCTCGGCACTCTCGACCGACCAACCAGCGGGGAGATCTACATAGATGGTGCCGCCACATCAGAGATGAACGATCACGAGCTATCAATCTTCAGGAATAAGAAACTCGGCTTCGTCTTCCAGGCGTATAACCTGGTCAACGGTGTCGACGCCACGATGAACGTCGAGCTTCCGCTCATGGTGAGCCCGATGCCCCCTCAAGAGAGGAAGAGGCGCGCCATGGTACTGCTGACAGAGTTGGGGCTGGCCGAGAGGGCCAGGCTAAAGCCGACACAGCTAAGCGGGGGCCAGCAGCAGAGAGTCGCGATTGCCCGTGCTCTTGTAAACAACCCATCGTTGGTGCTCGCTGACGAGCCAACGGGAAACCTCGACACCAAGTCCGGAGACGAGGTGATAAAGCTGCTGAAGGGCATAAGCCGCAGCCAGCAAGTCACCATGGTCATCGTAACCCACAACCTAGACATAACACGTCATTGCGATCGAGTCATACACATAAAAGACGGAAGGCTTGATAAGGAGGTATTGAAATGAGACAACTAAGGATTGCTTTGGTTCTGATGGTACTGTTCACGGTAGCTGCACCCATGTACGCTTTTGCTGGTACAAGCGGCCCTTCACCCATTCCGCCACCTGCAAACTTTCAAATATCAGCGCCTACGCCTCTGCTGTGCAAGGGGCTGACCAACATAGTACCAATAAACATCACCAACATGGGCAACGGCTACGAAAACCCGGTAATGGATGACGTCCAGATCAGCCTTTCCAGCAGGTACCTGCTGGGATCGACAAACAGGGGCACGGTGACAACCATCGAGGGGGTCAACGGCACAACAACAGTGTCCACTGGCGGCGACTCAGCCACGGTAAGCAGCATAGCACCCAACAGCTCAGTGACAGTCTCTGTCCCGGTATTTGTGAGCTTGAACGCCACCAACCCGCTGGTCGTGCAGGTTCCCATAAAGTACAACTACTTTGAGGAGTACTCTGACAGCGAGGAGGTAAACATAACGTTCGTTGCTACGACCTGCCCGTCACAGACCACACTGGCGGTGAACTTGACGCCCAGCACACTGGTAACTGGAGAGATAAACAATGTGACGCTTAGGTTCACCAACACAGGCAATATTGGGCTGAACAACATAACGGCATCTCTGACGATTGGCAGTGCGCAGGATATGAACAGGACCGCCGGCACGCAGTTCGTGAACTACAAGCCCATAGACATAGGCTACCTGCCGGCACAGAGCTCGCTAAACATATCAGAGGAGCTGTACGAGAACAACACCGGAATACTGCCTACGACAGTTTCGGTTACCTATTTCAACGGCACAGAGCTTGAGCAGCAATCAGACAGCTTCACCACGTACGCTGGTGGCACGATAAACATGGCTGCATCGGACGTGAGCGTGACACCCACCACCGTATCTCCGGGAGGGCTATTCTCCGTATCGTTTGTCATAACCGACACGGGCACCAGCGGCGTGAGCAATGCGAACGCCACTGCGATCACTCCAAAGGGGTTCAAGCCGTACGGTACCGAAGGCTATTCGTTCATAGGCAGCATAGCTACGCAGACAGAGACGCCGATCAGCCTTGCGCTTGAGGCGAACTCCACAGTGGCAAGCGGAACCTACACGATACCTGTAGTCCTCAGCTACGAGAACAGCCTAAGGCAAAAGGAGAGCGTGACCGTTAATGTGCCGGTAACTGTAAGCGGCACATCGTCCTCGAGTGGCAGCAGCGGCATAAGTGGCGCGTCCTCTTCGAGCAACTCCGGCTCATCAAGCAATGCAGGGCTGTACGTAGCCGTTGGAACGTTCGCGGCGGTGATCGTGGCAATATTCCTGATTGCGCGCAGGAGGAGGCTAGGGCCGATGAAGGGCGCCAAGCACGAGTAGGCGGGTCTTTCCGATGGAAGCGAAGGATATATTGACGCTTGGTTTGAAGCAGCTGCAGGAGAAGAAGGCAAGGACGGCGCTGACAGTGCTCATGGTGGTGATAGGAGTGGCGGCCATAGTCGCGCTGACCTCCCAGACTGCCGGCACCACCGCCAGCATAAAAAACTCTCTGGAGTCCCTCGGGCCCACATCGATACTTGTTACGCCGTCTAGCGGGACGGTGTTCACGACTGCTACCGAAGCAGAGATAGAGGGCCTGCCGAACGTCAGCGACGTGATACCGATAGTCAGCGGCAGCGGCACCCTGAATGTGAACGGTGAAAACTACAGCGTCAGCATATATGGAGTTCCTTCGAACGACCTGAAGGCTCTGCTTGGCACCTCCTCGTATCTCTACCAAGGCTCCAACTATTCGGACAATGTCACGCCGGACGCGCTGGTGGGCTACAGCATTGCCTTTTCCTCTAGCACCGACCCCACTTTGCAGACCGTAGCAGTGGACGACATAGGCGCGCTCACGACCAGCTCAACCGGCTCAGAGGGCAAAGGAGGCTCATCAAGCTCGTCCAAGGTCTCAATACCGATAGTGGGCGTGCTGCAGGAGCACAGCTCCTCTTTGGTCGATGTAGACAGCGGATTAGTGGTCTCGCAGGGGTTTGCCGAGGTGCTGCTCCACAAGACCAGCTTCAACGAGCTTGTGGTGCAGGCGAACAGCGCAACGAACGTGAGCGCTGTCGTATCAATGCTTGATATCGTCTTCGGGGACAGCGCGCGTGTGACCGACACGCAGCAGCTCGCATCCACAATAACTTCTATAACCAGCTCGACCAGCGACCTCTATATAATAATAGCTGCGATATCGCTGCTCGTCGCTGCGATAGGCATAATGAACGTCATGATGATGTCTGTATCTGAGAGGGTGCACGACATAGGAATATTCAAATCGATAGGCTTCGAGAGCAGGGACGTCCTCCTGATCTTCCTGCTGCAGGCCATAATAATAGGCGCAGTCGGCGGCATCATAGGCGTGGGCGCCGGAGTTGGGGCCTCATATGCAGTCTCATCCGCCGGTGGGCTGCACAGCACCCCGACTGCTGGTGCTCCCACCGCCTTCTCGTCCTCGAGCTCTTTCAGAGGAGGGGGCGGATTTTCTGGTGCAGGAGGAGGTGGAGCAGAGGTCTTCACAGGCGCACCTGGCGGAGGAGGGTTCGTGACCAGCACAGCCTCAGCTAGCGCATCCTCTACTTCAAGCACAACAACCACCGTCGAGCCGGTCTTCACCGCATCTGTAGTGATAGAGGCGCTGGTCATAGCCGTGATTATAAGCATTATAGCGGGAATATATCCTGCGTGGAGGGCGTCCAAGATGCAGCCAGTTGACGCGCTTAGGATTTTATGATAAATGACGTGATGAAATGGCAACAAAAGATATGGCAACGAGAAACACGGGCTTGGGATGGAGCAGGCTTGAGTTGCTGGGAATCGTGGCGGTAGCGCTCGGCGCGGCGTTCCTGGCGTACTCTGCGTACAACTTCGTAAGCACACCCGCTTACAGCGCCTTGACATTCCCAACAACGCATGCGGGCAACTTCACCGGCACCCCGGGCGGAGCAGCTGGCAACTTCACCGGCTTCAACCGCTCCAGAGTCGGTAGGAACTTCACCACAGCTGGAGCAGGATTTTCCACGAGCGACTTCGAAGCAGCTGGCACGCCGTTGGTACTCCGCGTAGGTGACATGCTATCAGGCGTGTTGACGATCCTCCTTGGCGTAGTGATCTTCAAGTACGGCGGCCTGAGGAAGCATGTGAAGCCGAGCTAAATGCGGATGGCGGCTTCCCTGTCTCTCGCAGGGTAGGATTAGCGCTTCGACAGCTTTAGCACAGCAGAAAGGGTGCTCGGCAGCCTCTCTATTGGGGGTTTAATGCTGAAATGCCCCTTCATGTGCTCTATTATTGGAGTCGCGCCCAGGTTGTTCTTGAAGATATCTGTAGCGTAATGCGTTGACACGAACGGGTCATTGTCGGAAGCTATTGCAATGAAATCAGTGCAGTGCGATTTTATCCTCTTCCAGTCTATAGGCTTTGAGAAGAAGGTTTCCAGGTCATGATAAGCGAGGTTGCTTGCGAATCCCGCTACAAAAACCGCGCCTCCAACCTTCTGGCCTGCTCTAAGTGATTCAAGGTACCTGAGTATGGTTATCGCACCTACGCTGTGGCCCACAAAATAGCAGTCCTTATCTGGCTTGCCCACAAGGTCTGCGAGCTTCCTGACCCATGCGCCCTGGCGTGGGTGCATCGTATTCGGCATAGCAGGAACGTAAACCTTGAAGCCCCTCTTCCCGAGTTCCTCCTTTAGCCACGGATACCACCGGCTGTCAGGCTTTGCCTCCCAGCAGTGTATCACAAAGACGCGTTTCAATTTGTCACATCTGGTGTATGTCGTGCGGCATGCTCTCCTTGAAGCCCGCGCTCGTTATCCTTATGAACTCCGCGTTCTTCTGCAGGTCCTTTAGCGAGCGCACTCCGCAGTAGCTCATTCCTGATCTTACTCCGCCAATGAGATCTCTAACTACCTCCTCGGTCTTGCCCTTGTAGTCCGCGAGTCCTTCGACTCCCTCTGGAGTCCTTCCTTCAAGGACTCCTTCAACCACTTCCTTCTCGCGTATCGCGTCAGCAGCGCCCTCGCTCCTTCTTCTGTCTAGAGTTGCTGTGAGTGATGCCATGCCTCTTGTGAGCTTGTACTTCCTGCCGTTCTTCAAGACAACCGGGCCGGGGCTCTCATCCGTGCCCGCAAGCAGTCCGCCTATCATGACAGTAGATGCACCTGCGGCGAGCGCCTTTACTATGTCACCAGGTGTCCTTATCCCTCCATCAGCGATTATCGGCACTCCATAATCTTCTGCGACTATCGCGCTCTCCATTATCGCTGTAAGCTGCGGCACTCCGAACCCTGTCACTATCCTTGTAACGCAGATGCTCCCGCTTCCGACTCCGATCTTGACGGCATCGGCCCCAGCCTTCATGAGGTCCCTAGTGCCCTCCGGTGTCGCTACGTTGCCCACTATGACCTGTACATCCCAGGCCTTCTTCACCGCCTTCAACGCGTCGATCGCGTTCGATGAATGGCCGTGCGCTATGTCAACAACGAGAACGTCAGCGCCAGCGTCCACGAGCTTCTTCGCCCTGTCCATGTAGTCCCCCTTCACGCCTATTGCAGCGCCCACGAGCAGCCTTCCCTTCTTGTCCTTGCTCGCGTTCGGGAACTGTATCCTTTTCAGAAGATCTGATGATGTGATAAGGCCTGTAAGCCTGTCGCTCTTGTCAACAAGCGGAAGCTTCTCCACCTTGTTGTCCTTCAGAAGCTTGTAGGCGTCATTGAGTGAGACGTTCGGCGGCGCTGTCACCAGCCTCTTCCTTGGTGTCATTACCTCCCTAACCTTTGTGGCAGGGTTGTCCTGCAGCATTATGTCCCTTGTGGTTAGCATGCCTAGCAGCTTTCGCCCCTCCCCGATTATCACTATGCCGCCTATGCCATACTCGTCAAGCACCTTCTTCGCATCAGAGATCTTGCTGTCTGGTCCCAACGTGAGCGGATTCTCTATCATGAGGCTCTCCGATCTCTTCACCTTCTCGATCTCCCTTGCCTCCTCTTCAGCTGTTATGAACCTGTGAATTATTCCTATGCCGCCGCAGCGCGCCATCGCGATGGCCATTGACGCCTCAGTGACAACGTCCATGTTCGCGCTCACTATCGGTATGCCCAGCTCTATCTTTGTCGTGAGTCTGGCGTGCGTGTCAACGTCCCTCCTGGTTCTCACATCAGAGTATTTCGGGACCAGAAGTACGTCGTCGAATGTTAGCGCAGGTCCCCGGTGTGCAGCAAAACGTCTGATCTTTGAATTGTTCCCCCTCTTTGGCATAGAATCCGTATATTATTGACGCACACACTATTATTTAAGGATTATCCTTCTGGATCGACTTCAGGTTTCTGCTCCATTCTTCCGCAACCTTCTCTGCCTTCTCCGCCGCTATGCCGATGTACTTTGACGGATCCTTGATTATCTCCATCTGCTTTGGCGTGAACTTCTTGAGATAGGGCTTGAGGTTCCTGTCCTTCAGTACAATCTCCGTCAATGGAATTCCTCTTACGTATGACTCATCGGCGAGCTGGCCCACATACTCATGAGAGTTGGGATGGCCGTACGCCGATAGAAGAAGATGCAGCGGCTCTGCGATGGACTTATCGGCGCTCATCTTGAAGTTCTTGAGCATGTTCTGAGGATGCGGCAGCAGGTTCTTCGATATCCTTATTGCGCGCCTTACGGAGTAGTCGAACTGGTTCAGTATCTGCGGCACGTACCTCTGCGATGCGGAATTGGTGAGGTCCCTTTGGTGGTCAGATATCTGGTCCATGTATACCATGAACATGTACGGCATCGTCGCCTTCCAGAGGCTCTTTATGTTCTCGAGTCCCACCGGGTTGGCCTTGTGCGGCATGGTGGATGATCTTGATATGTCCTTGCCACGAGGCTGGCCTATCTCACCAATCTCGGGCCTCTGAAGATTTCTCATGTCGTCAGCCCAGTTAGCTAGGATCGTGAAGCTGCTCTCAACACTGTGCATTAGGTCTGATAGCGGTTCTGGTTGCACAATCTGTGTCGATATCTCCGCAGGGCCGAGCCCCAACTCTGCGAGCACCTCCTTCTCAAACTGCTCTGGATCCTTCACAAAGAGGTGCGACGCATTGTAGGCGCCAACCGCTCCTGAGAACTTTCCCTCAAGCGCGAATACGGAATCTCTTGTCTTTATTATGCTCCTTCCGAACCTGCTCACATACCATGCTATCGCGAACCCGAAGGTTATCGGCTCTGCGTGCTGGAGGTGCGTCCTGCCTATCTGCAAGGTATTCTTCTCCTTCTTTGCCATCTCTATCCAGCTCTTCTCGAGCTCTATCATGTCCGGTATTATGATCTTTGAGAAGACATCCCGATAGCGCAGCATGTTCGCAGTATCAACTATATCGTACGATGTGGCTGTCCTATGCACTGCCGTCTTTGCCTCCTCCCCGACTATTCTCTTTATCAGGTTTACCTGCGCGATTATGTCATGGCCGGTCTTCGACTCCTCTTCATAGACGTCCTTCGCCCTTATCTTCTCCGATGCTCTCTTTATCTCGTCTGCGGCCTTCACGCTTATGAGCTTCCTTTTTGCGAGGACCCTTGCAAGCGCCGCCTCAACTATTGACTTGTACTTTACGTACGCCTCCTCAGATAGGTACGGGGCGAGCTCCTTTACGTTGTACCTGTAGTCTGCTGGCGACATCAGGTCATAAATCGATACGGAGTCTTCTTCCATCCAATCATCTGAACTTCTGGCCGGTCATGTCCTCGAAGAGTTTTATGTATATCTTGCTCGCCTGGTCCACCATCTCCGCTGGCAGCGCCGGTATCGCCGGCTCTGAGAGGCCTGCGCCCCTTGCATCCATCAGCGACTTGTGGTAACCAGAGTTCCTGTAGTACTGCCTTATGAACTCCTTGCTTCTTTCCACATACTTGCCGTTGTTGTACTCGTTCGCATCCCAGAACCTGTCCTCGTCCGCCGTTCCGAACGTGTCAACGATCATCAGCTCCCTATTCTCATCAAAGGCGAACTCCTTCTTTCCATCAACATGTATCAGGCCGCGCTTGCCCACCGCCGAATTTATCTGCTCGTCAGCCTTGAGGCACATCTCCCTCATGTCGTTGTATTCCTCGTCTGTCAATCCGGATATCTTGAGCGCCTCATCCTTCGTGAGGTTCCTGTCGTACTCCTCCAGTTTAGTTGTGACCTCAACAAACGGCTCGGGTATCTGCTCCGCCTGCTTTATCTCGTGCCCCCTTGGAAAGCCCAGCTGTTCCGGCTTCACCGAACCCTGCTTGACGCGGTCCCAAAGAGATCCGTACACGTAATATCTCACTATTACTTCGAGCGGAACAAGGTAGTTCCTTGTGTTGTTGTTCAGCTTCGAGTAGTCGGGAATAACCTGGACGCGCCTCACAAGCATCTTGTTCGGTGCGGTGAGCTTTATGAAGTGCGTTGGTATGCCCACCTTCTTCATAACATCGAACCAGTAGGCGCTTGTTCGCGCGAGCACCTCGCCCTTGTACGGTATCGCGCTGGGTATTATCTTGTCGAATACCGATATCCTGTCGGAGAACTGGAACTCCAGCTCCTTCTCGCTCACTTCGTATACGTCCTTCACCTTCCCGGATTTTATGAAATTGGCCATTCTCTCACCTACGATTTCATGAATCTCTCATCATCAGCCTGGTTCTTGTCCTGCATATCCTTCCTGTACTTTGTCAGCTTGCTGTACAGGTTCGAGTCTCCATAAGCAAGGATCTTGACTGCAACGAGCGCGGCGTTTTCCGGCTCCAGTATCACCACCGGCGCCACTCCCCCTGGCATCCTCAGCGATGAGTAGATGTCCATGCCTGAAAACTTTTCGGAATACGGGGGGCAGGCTATCACTGCGAATCTCGTGTTGCTGTCAACTACTCCCGAGAGCGCGTTGGATCTTCCGGCAACTGTTATGTACACAACGTGGTCGTTCGATTCTTCATCCTTTTTGAGAAGGTCGAGAAGGACGCTCGGCCTCCTGTGCGCGGAGATGACCCTCTTGGTGTACTTTACGCCGTGCTTCTCCAATGTCGTCCATATTGCCTTAGCGAACTCTTCGTCGCTTCCGGAACCCAGTATTATTACCACTCTGTCTGCCATTTTCTCCCCCATTTTTAGTATTTGCACCAAATCTATAAATTACTTAGTAGATTACCTCGCCAAGCCTGTCGGCCTTCGCCGCGTTCTTTATCTCAATCGCGATCCTCCTGCCCGTGCTCGTAGGCTCGTTGTATGAATATGATGTGTATGGCGAGCCTGTCGGATATAGGTTCGTTCCCGCGACTATCCTGGCGGATATCTCGAACGTGTAGAACTCGAGCTCGTCCGTGCATATCATCTCTACGCAGAATGGCCCGGTCAGCCCTCCAAAGAGCCTGTAAGAGGATTCTATGACGCCCTCTCCCGCCTCGAGTACCTTCTTTATGAGAGATTCGCGTATAACCAGCCCCTCGTTGCCCATTACGGTGAAGCTCGGCTTCAGCTCTATGCCTGCTATAGTTGACCTGTAGCTCTCGTGTATCGTGCTCTCTATCCTTCTGTCAATGCTCATCATCTCCAGCGAGCCCCTTTTCATCGTGTAGCCCGTCTTTGACAACGGAGAGAAGAAGAAGTGAGGGTACACCCTGACGCCCGATATGTATTCCTGGATGTGATAATCCGTTGTCTTGATCTTCTTCTTGAATTCCTCCGGCGACGACACTATCATGTAGCCGTGGCCGCCCTTCGCGCCGCTCGTCTTCACAATACACGGCCTGTCTATCGTTTCTGGAGTGAAGACCTTAGGGACCTTCAGCCCCGAGTCCTTCATCCACTCATAAAGCTTGTCGCGGCTGCCCTCCCATGTGAGGCTCATCCTGTTTCCGAACATAGGGAGCCTCGTGCTCTCTATGTTCTTCTTTCCATAGTATTCTACAAAGGAGCCGTGCGGAATTGCGATCGCATTCTTCTTTATCAGTTCGTCTTCCGGCAGCTCCGAGTAGCTGTCAACAAGTATGTATTCGTCCGGCCTGCCATACGGGAACGCATCATATATCTTCTTGTGGTCCTTCAGGCAGATTCCTATCGTCTTTATTCCTTCCTGGCGTGCGCCGTGGAATATCTGCAGCGCAGTGTGCGAGCATATCGTCGCTATCCTTATCTCCTTCTTGTTGTATCCCTTCAGAACGTTCGCTATCTCCTCTCTCGCTATCATGTGACAACCTCGCCTAGCCTTCCTGACTTGAAAGCATCATTTATCTCGATCGCGCACCTCCTTCCCATGCTCATGCTCTCCCCATAGAGGTACTCCGTGTATGGGGTGAACCTGACTCCCGGAGATCCTGGAAGCCTGAAACTGACATCGAATATCACAATTTCTTCCGTTCCCTCTCCAGGAACTACCGCCCCTTGCAATGCAAATGGGCCAATGATTCCTGGCGAGTATTCCTTCTTGCATGTCTCTACGAACCTTTCGCCAATCTCGAATACCTTCTCGAGCAGGCTTTCTCTGACAGTCGATGCGATATGACCTACTTCTATGTTGCTCATCCTCATGTGCTTCAGCGCCTCCATCTGCTCAGATGCAGGCAATCTAAGTATTCCATCAAGGTTTGTCTGCCTTCTTGTGTCAGTTCCTATCAACTCCAGCTCCTTGTTTATTGGTGAATAGAAGAAATTGAAATTGTACTGCGCCCCCATCACAAACTCCTCTATAGGTGCAGCGTCAAGCCCTTTCTGGGTTATCAAACCTCTCTTCATCATCTCCTTGCTTTTCTGTTTGTATTCCTCATATGAACTTACGAAGAAGAATGCCCGCTCGTAACTTCTTGCTGCCTCACTAGCCTTCACAAGGCAGAGCCTATCTATCTTTGACGTGTCCTTGAAGGTCTTCGGGGTCCTGATACCTGCCTTCTTCAGCAGGTACTCCTGATTCCTCTCGGCCGTCCTCTCCTCTGCCTTTAGTAGGAACCTGTTGCCGAATATGGGAACGTTGAAGTTATTCTCTATGTTCTCATAGCCTACATATACCGAGAAGGATCTATTTGGAACGAATATCGCATTCTCCTTCTGTAGCTGCTTTGTTGCCTCCTCCTTTGCAATCTCGGAGAACTTGTTTAGAAGTATTACCTTGTCGATGCAGCCTACCTGGCGCTTGCCTCTCTTCCTTGAAATATAGTATCTTTGGTATGTTTTTTCACGACCTTTCTGGCATACCACTATGCTCCTTATGCCCTCGCGCTTCGCTCCCTCGCACACGTCCAAAGCAGAATGAGAACCGAGGGTTGCAACGCTTATGCTCTTGTAGGTATCGGCTACCCTAGCTGGTGTAGATTCCCCCATTGATTATATTTGTTAAGAAGAGTTTTAAATCCCTATGGCTTGTCGGGATTTCCGGCACGCAGCAATAAAAATATTGGTGCAGAATAACCATTATGCAGATGAGAAGGGACACTATACTCGTTTTTGATTTTGGAGGGCAGTACACTCACCTTATTGGCAGAAATGTCCGTGAGAACGGCGTCTACTCCGAGATAATACCCTGCGACATTAGCCTCGAGAAGCTGAAGAAGCTAAGGTCCAAGTTTAATGTTAAGGGAATAATATTCTCTGGAGGGCCAGACAGTGTTTATGACAAGGATGCACCCAAGTTCGACAAGCGGGTTCTCGAGCTAGGCATACCCATTTTGGGACTATGCTATGGCCACCAGCTCATAGCGCATGTTGCAAAGGGCAGGGTGGAACCCGCCAAGAAGAAGGAGTTCGGATACGCAGAAGTAACGATCGACAACCCCGTGGGCGTACTTGCAGGCCTTTCAAGGAAGGAGAAGGTCTGGATGAGCCACGGGGATACGGTCTTCTGGCTTCCTGACGACTTTGAACGCCTCGCGCACACAGAAAATTCTCCAATAGCGGCATTCAGGCACAGGAAGTTGAAGATATTCGGACTGCAGTGGCATCCCGAAGTCGTGCACACTGTGCACGGATCACTCATGCTGCAGAACTTTATATTCAAGGAATGCGGCTGCACCAAAAACTGGAGCATGCAGGGATTCTCACGTAATGCAATCAAGGAGATAAAGCAGAAAGTAGGAAAAGGAAGGTGCCTTGTAGCGCTGAGTGGAGGTGTAGATTCAAGCGTCGCCACTGCCCTTGTGGCAAAGGCGGTAGGGAAGAGGCTCACTGCTGTTTATGTCGACACTGGCATGATGCGAGAGGGAGAGACCACGCAGATAAAAAGAACATTCAGCAAGTTTCATATCGATCTTAAAATAATAGATGCGAAAGAGCGCTTTCTCAAAGCATTGAAGGGTGTAAGCGATCCTGAAAAGAAGAGGAAGATAATCGGCCGTGAGTTCATACGCGTTTTCGAAGAGCAGGCGAAGGCGGTCAAGGCAGACTACCTAGTCCAAGGTACGATATACCCCGACAGGGTTGAATCCGGCAGCACAGGAAAATCCGCACTGATAAAGAGCCACCACAACGTCGGAGGCCTGCCCAAAGGCATCAAGTTCAAGGCGATTGTTGAGCCCCTAAGGGACCTGTACAAGGATGAAGTAAGAAAGGTCGCCAAGGACGCAGGCCTGCCAGACAAGATAGTGCACAGGCAGCCCTTCCCTGGGCCAGGCCTAGCGGTCAGGATCGTAGGTCCGATAACAGAGGAAAAACTCGAGATAGAGAGGAAGGCGGATCACATTGTAACGGAGGAGATCGAGAGGAAAGGATTGGAAAAGAACCTCTGGCAGTACTTTGCCGTGCTAACAGACACTAAGGCGACAGGCGTGAAGGGCGACGCCCGTGCGTATGGCTGGGTGGTCGCCTGGCGTGCGGTTGTAAGCCGTGAGGCGATGACCGCCAGCTTCGCGGAACTGCCGTGGGACGTTGCGCGAAGGATATCAACAAGGATAACCAACGAGATACCGCAGGTCACCAGGGTGGTCTACGACACTACCGATAAACCGCCCGGAATGGTCGAGTGGGAGTAAAGTTTAAGTATCTGCTCGACGCATGAATATCATGGGGGGTCGTGGCGAGGCGCCGAATTGGTACGTGATAACAGGTGTCCCATCATCTGGTATAACTACACTGGCCAATGCACTGCGCCCGTATGTCCATAAGGTCTTTCCTGAAGCAGCACGTATCCTGATTGACAAGAACCTCAAGAACGGCATACCAGTGTCGGAAACAAGAGGCGATGAAGGGCTCTTCCAGCAGCGCGTACTACACATGAAGCTGCAGAGGGAAGCCAACGCGAAGAGGAACAGAACATACATATTCGAGAGAGGAGTGCCGGACAGCATCCCGTACTTCAAGGTTTCGGGGCTCGACCCCGCTCCGCTTTACGCTTATTCAGCAAACAGGTACAAGAAGGTCTTCTTCCTTGAGCCGCTTCCCTACGTGAGGGACTACGCGAGGACAGAAACAGAGGAGACCCGCGAACGCCTGAATGTAATGCTAATTGGAACGTACAAGTATCTCGGCTACAACGTGATTACGATACCGGCCGTTTCCGTGAAGGAGAGGGTCAAGCTTGTCCTGAAGCACCTGGAGAGGCAGCACAACGCCGCTCCAATGATCACCAGCCGACTTGCAAGCGCGTCGAAATAGGCTTAACCCACATTTGCTGGCGTTCCTCTGAGCAGTACTCTCTCGCGTTCGCCCGCCTCTATCACTTCCGCTTTGTTTTGCTCCGTCACATTGTAGACCTTTCCGTGCCTTACCCCAGGTTCCGTCAGCCTCCGGAAGAGCCAGTCCGGTAGATATCCTCTATCCTTCTCCTCCGTAAGCGCCAGCTTGCCCCAGTTCTCCACCATGGTCCTTACATGATCGAGGCCAGCACCGTGGAAGACTAGCGAGGTTGCCACAGCAGGATAGATGTCCGGGGATACAACAGCAACAGAGTCTACTGTGACAACGCCCCTGTTCCCGTTTGTCGTCTGGAAGAGGCCCCCTCCGCGCAGCACCACTTCGCCGAGCGGCTTGTCGCCCGCGCTGTCGCCCGTCCAGACGATTTGGTCCAGCCTCGCCCCAAACCTTGTGGCGAGGTCGATGGCCGCGGGCACCTTGCGCTCCCCTCCGCATGGCCTCACACGCTGCATGGGCTTTGCGAAGCTGGAGCCCAACAGCCATTCATAGAAAGCGTCAAAAACTTTATCATCAGCCTGCTCCGCCGCCTTGACCAATTTCGGCGTGCTCGCCTTTATCTCCTCTATGTCCCTCTGGCGCACCGCGTAGAAGGACTCTAGCGGGAAGGGCGTGCTTCTCGTGTTCTCCACAGGTATCCCGAGTATCCGCGCCGCGCCATGTATGTGGGGCTGGTATGCCCCGCTTACTATGCCGACACCTATCCCTCTGGTCTCCCGTTGGAGGTGGTGCATGCTCACCTCCGCCCCTGGCACGAAATTGAGGCTCAGCCTGCTGTCCGCTGCGAACTTCTCGGGCGTGTCGAGCCCCCATGCGTATGCGAGAGAGGCTGCCAACATCGGAGTGTCTCCTAGCCGCGGCGTTGAGTCCGGTTTTGCAGCCGCCTTTCTGAGTATCCAGTCGCTCATGCCCGCATACAGCTTTGCGCCGCCCTCTGGTATGACCCTGCTTGACATAGATGTAGTATAATCCTCTGTAAGAAGCGGACCTTCGCCGTCCCACAGCGATGCTGTAATGCCGCCCCTTCTAGGCCTACCTGGGTCGGCGAAGGTGATTACCGGCCTGCTCTCTGCAGGCCTGCGTTCTGTCGCCTTTGGAGGCCTGCCTTGCAAAAGTGCTGCGCTCAAGTTATCACGCGCTCCTCTATCGCCTTTCTAGATATATATACCTTTTTTAGACGTATGACAATAAGGAATAAATAGTTTTACAGACAGAGCTTTATGAGCGGGTGCGATTTTGATATCAAAGATAGTGGTAGCGTTCAAAAAAGGAGAAGCAGACCCGCTCGGCAGGGGCGTTGAGAGGAACGCACGCTTTCTCGGAGTCAAGACCGGCACGGTGAGCACGCGCAGGGTGTACACCATGGAGGCGGAGCTCAGCGATCCCGATCTGGCGAAACTGAGATCGGAGCTTTTCGTAGACCCTGTGACAGAGGAGTCGGTAGATGAATACGCGGGCGGGTTCGACTGGCTTGTGGAGGTAAGCTTCAAGCTCGGAGTAACTGACGCAGTGGGAATCAGCTCCGCGGAAGCGATATCCGGAGTCCTGAAAGGACATGATGATTGCAAGGTCTTCACGTCAACGCAGTACCTCTTCTCTGGAATAACAAGAGATGAGGTGAACAGGATAGCAACAGGAATGCTCGCAAACCAGCTGATCCAGGACATAAACATATTCCACAAGAGCGAGCCGAAGACAGTAAGGCAGCGAGCAAGTCACCCTGCCAAGGGCAAAACTCCCGTGCTGGTAAAGGCATACGATCACAACGTGAGCGATGACCTGCTCATGAAGATAAGCCGAGAAGGAATACTATCGTTAAGCCTTGAGGAGATGAAGGCAATAAGGAATTACTTCCAAAGAAGCGACGTGAGAGAGGAAAGGAAGAAGATAGGATTGGAGGAGAGATTCTGGGGTGCACCAACGGATGCAGAGCTGGAGATGATCGCGCAGACATGGTCTGAGCACTGCAAGCACAAGATATTCGGCGCAGAGATAGAGTACCAGGATGAGAATGGGAAAAAGCAGAAGATAGACGGGCTCTTCAAGACCTTCATAAGGGATCCGAGCATCGCAATAGGATCGAAGTACGGGTGGGTCATGTCCGCATTCCACGACAACGCCGGCATAGTGAGGTTCAACGAGCGAATAAACCTGTCGGACAAGATAGAGACGCACAACGCGCCGTCTGCGTTGGAGCCTTTCGGAGGCGCAATAACCGGTATTCTGGGAGTCAACAGGGACATAATCGGTGCAGGGATAGGATCAACCCCGATGTTCAACATATTCGGCTACTGCTTCGGCAGCCCGTTCTACGAGAAGCAGCTCCCCGAAGGGGTAATGCACCCCAGGAGGATACGCGACGGCGTGCACAAAGGCGTCGCAGCAGGAGGTAACGAGAGCGGGATACCCCTTGTAGATGGGTTCGAGTACTTCGATGACAGGTACACCGCAAGGCCGCTGGTCTACTGCGGGACTATTGGAAGCATGCCAGCCATCATCTCTGGAAGGCCCTCCGAGAAGAAGAACGCGGAGCCAGGTGACAACGTTGTAATGATTGGGGGACGGATAGGAAAGGACGGAATACACGGCGCAACATTCTCTTCGGCGGAGCTGGACCTTGCATCGCCCGTCCAGGCGGTACAGATCGGCGACTCGATAACGCAGAAGAAGATGTCGGATTTCGTCCTAGAAGCGAGGGACGTCGGACTATACAATTCAATAACAGACAACGGGGCGGGAGGGCTCTCCTCCTCTGTCGGCGAGATGGCTAGAAACACTGACGGCTGCAAGATAGACCTCGAGAAGGCGCCGCTGAAGTATCCAGGGCTGGCCCCCTGGGAGATACTCATATCTGAATCGCAGGAGCGGATGACATTGTCGGTCAGCCCCGGCAAGACAAACGAATTCATGGAGCTCGCGAAGAGGAGGGGCGTGGAGGCCACAATACTCGGCCAGTTTGGCGATTCGAAGAAATTCCATGCGATGTACGGAGACATGACCGTAGTGTACCTTGACATGGACTTCCTCCACGAGGGGTTCCCTAGGCTCAAGCTCAAGGCGAAATGGGAGCAGAAGAGGAACGAAGAGCCGGAGTTCGAGCAGCCCAAGGACCTAAGCAGGGTGCTTGAGGAGATGCTGGCGAGGTTGAACATTTGCTCAAAAGAGGTGAAGATAAGGCAGTACGACCATGAGGTAAAGTGCCTCAGCGTGATAAAGCCGCTTGTGGGCGTTGGCAGGGACACTCCCAGCGACGCCGCTGTATCATTCGTGGAATACGGGAGCAGCGAAGGGCTGATAGTCTCGCACGGGATCTGCCCCAGCTACTCGGCGATAGACACGTACCACATGGCCGCATCAGCAATAGACGAGGCAGTCAGGAGGATAATAGCCTCGGGAGGCAAGATGCCAAGCAAGGAGACAGTCTTCTACGCGCTCGACAACTTCTGCTGGAACATCTCCTCGCTTGACGCAGAGGATTCGCCCTACAAGATCGCGCAACTTGTGAGAGCGAACATGGCGCTGAAGGACTACTGCGAGGCGTACGGCCTACCGTGCATATCCGGAAAGGACAGCATGAAGAACGTCTGGCTCACCAAGGAGGGTGCAATAGCGATACCGCCAACGCTGCTCTTCTCAGCTAGGGGCAAGATATCAGACGCGGCAAAGGCCGTGACAATGGACTTCAAAAGCCCCGGAGACATAGTCTACATGGTCGGCACAACGTCCGACGAGCTTGGCGGATCCGAATACTTCTCATACATGGGCGAAAAGCAAAAAGGCAAGGCACACATAGGCAACAACGTGCCGAAGGTCGATGCAAAGGTTGCGAAAACCACATACGAAAACCTCAGCAGGGCCGTGCAGGCAGGCGCAGTCTCCTCGATCCATACCCCTACAATAGGCGGCATAGGTATTGCGCTTGTGCAATCCGCCTTCTCTGGAGGATACGGGGCGCAGGTTGACCTATCGAAAGTTCCAGTGAGCGGCGATGTTAGAGACGATCACATCCTGTTCTCGCAATCGAACAGCAGGTTTGTCGTAACAGTTCCGGAGAAGAAGCAGAAGGAATTCGAAAGCGCAATGAAGGGAGCCCGAGCAGCAAAAGTTGGAGTGGTAACAGACGGAAAGAAGCTGGTAATAACCAGCGTAGATGGCAGGGAAATAGTTAACATAGATATAGAGCATGCAAGGTCAGCATGGGTTAAACCATTACAGGAGTTGCAATGAAACCAAAAGTACTGATACCGAAGGGATACGGGCTAAACTGCGAGGCCGAGACGGCTTACTCTTACAGCAGCCTGGGCGCGCACACCCACATAGTTCACATAAACGACATATTGGCAAACCCCAAGATGCTCGAGGAGTTCCACATATTCGCGCTTGTGGGCGGTTTCTCTGACGGAGACCACATCGCGGCCGGAAAGATACACGCCAACAGGCTTAGGTTCGGCCTCGGAGACGCAATCGCTGATTTTGTCGAGGATGGCAAGCTCGTTATCGGAGTCTGCAACGGATTCCAGGCGCTCGTCAAGGCGAGGATGCTCCCGAACTTCAACCCTGATGAGCAGGAAGCGACAGTTACGTACAATGACAGCGGGAAATTCGAGGACAGGTGGGTCACGATGAAGGTAAACCCTGATTCGAAATCCATATGGACGAAGGGCATGGACACAATAACATTGCCTGTCAGGCATGGAGAAGGAAAGTTCAGGGTTGCGAGCTAGAAGATACTGGAAAGGCTTGAAAAGGGCGGCCAGATCGCGTTGCAGTACGCCGATCCGAGAACGAACAAGCCGACCATGGAGTACCCATACAACCCGAACGGCTCTCTGAACTCGATAGCTGGCGTATGCGATTCTACGGGAAGAATATTCGGGATGATGCCCCACTGGGAGGCCTACAGGGTCGCATATAACTATCCAGATTGGATGAGAGCGAAGAGGGCAGAGGGCGACGGCCCAGGCCTGCAGATTCCGAGAAATGCGCTGCAGTACGCAAAGGAGAAACTACTCTGATGATGCTATGGTGGAGGGTCTCGAGTGCAGGAACA
>JASHRX010000025.1 GCA_030037075.1 Microcaldota archaeon
AATGTTTATATACTTTTTAGATGGTCTAGAATACGCGGCGGCTAAAATGATGAAGAGCCATTACATTTCTGAATTGAACTCCGAGATGGACGGAAAGGAGGTAACGCTAGCGGGCTGGGTACACGAGGTAAGGGAGACAGGCAAGATAACCTTCCTAGTTCTCAGGGATTCGACAGGCATAGTGCAGCTGATCGGAAAGAATGGGGAAATCAGCCAGGTGCTCCTGAAAGCGATGTCGCTTCCAAAAGAGAGCGTCATACTTGTTAAAGGAACCCTCAAGGTGAACAAGGAGGCGAAGATAGGATTCGAGATTGTGCCAAAGGAAATCACGAACCTTAACCCGCTATCGACCAAGATTCCCTTTGAGGTTACAGGGAAGGTGCCTGCAGAAATAGATGTGAGGCTGAACAACAGGTACATAGACCTGAGAAGGCTCGAAACCTCTGCCATATTCGGAATAGAGTCAACTGTTTTGAATGAATTTGTCATGAATTTTGCATCACAGGGCTTCAGGCAGATACGCACTCCGGGGATAATAGCAGAGGCGAGCGAGGGCGGTGCGGATATCTTTGAGATAAAATACTTTGACAAGAAGGCGTACCTGGCGCAATCGCCGCAACTCTACAAGCAGCTTGCAGTGATAGGAGGCTTCGGCAAGGTATTCATGATAGTGCCGGCATATCGCGCAGAGAAATCCAATACAATATATCACCTTACGGAGTGCACGCAAATGGATATAGAGGTGGGATTCGCTGATGCGAATGACGTGATAAAGTACCTCTCGGATGCAGTGATAAGAATGGTAAAGGCGGCGAAGGAGCAGAACAAGAAGGAATTGGATATCCTTGGAGTAAAACTGACAGTGCCGGAAGTGAAAACGGTAACGTACACGCATGCGATTGAGAAATTGCAGGCAAAGGGGCATAAGATAGAATACGGGCATGACTTCTCCAAAGAGCATGAGCAGGCTATGCAGGAGCTCTTCGGCGACGCGGTTGTGGTTAAGGAGTATCCAACAGCGGTGCGCGCCTTCTACTCGATGCCGAAGGATGACGACCCTGAACTGTCCAACAGCTTTGATTTCATATACAAAGGATTTGAGATATGCAGCGGCGCGCAGAGGATACACGACCCTGAGATGCTTGTAGCTTCACTCAAGAAGAGAGGGATGAACCCGAAGAACTTCGAGTTCTATATAAACGCATTCAGGTGCGGCGCTCCTCCTCATGCAGGATGGAGCATAGGACTTGAGAGGTTTGTGATGTGCATTACAGATTCAAAGAACATAAGAGAGGCTTCGCTCTTCCCAAGGGACCCGAAGAGACTTACACCGTAGAGAATAGATAAGATGCAGCTCAGATTCCTGGGGGGCGCCCAGGAGGTAGGCAGATCCGCCATAATGCTTAAGGACGGCAGGACACTGATGCTAGACTTTGGAATAAAGCTTGACCACAAGACAGAGTATCCGATAAGCATACCTAAGATGGACGCTCTGATAATAAGCCACGCCCACCTTGACCACAGCGGTTTCTCCGCGGCGGTTTACAATGATATGCAGGTGCCCACGTTCGGTACTCTTGCTACGATGAACCTGACAAACCTGCTGCTTGAGGACGCGCTGAACGTCGCGAAGAAGCAGCATGCTAGGGCGTTCTTCCACAAACGGCAGATACGCAGCCTCTTGAGCAAGTTCATAAGCCTGGACTATCATACGGAGGCGCACCTGGGCGAGTTCGACATACAGTTCTATGACGCTGGTCACATAAGCGGCAGCGCGATAACGCTGATTGAGAATGCGCACGCGAAGGGGAACAAGAGGATCGTGTATACCGGTGACTTCAAGCTGAAGGAGCAGATACTGCACGATGGAGCAGAGGTAGTAAAGAGCGACGTACTGATAATGGAGTCGACATATGCAACGAGGGACCACCCTGACAGGAAGAAGACGATAAAGGAGCTCGTGGACAAGATAAAGGAGACGATCGACAACGGAGGCAACGCGCTTATACCAGTATTCGCTGTTGGAAGGAGCCAGGAGATACTTGCGATGCTCTACGAAAATGGATTGGCGCCCTACACGTACATAGACGGGATGGCGAAGAAGGCCACAACGATAGTGATGAACCACCCGAAGTTCATCAAGAATTCGGACATATTGGCTAAGGCAATCGGGGAGTCGAACTGGATAGAGGAGAGGGGGGCAAGGAGGGAGGCGCTCGACGGGCCCTCAATCATACTAACAACCGCAGGAATGCTGAACGGCGGCCCTGTACTGGATTACATAACAAAGCTTAACAGGAATTCGCACATCTTCCTTACGGGCTACCAGGTAGAGGGCACCAATGGCCGCATGCTGATGGAGAAGGGCAGCATAATGCTAGATGAAGAAAGGGTGAAGATACCCACACCGGTGAGCTTCCACGACCTGTCGGCACATGCGGACAGGAGCGACCTCCACGAGTACGTGAAAAGGAGCTCGCCCAACAAGGTCTTGTGCGTGCACGGCAGCCAGGAGAATGCGGAAGCCTTGGCGAACGACCTAAAGGATGAGGGATTCGCTGCTGTTGCGCCCAAGGTTGGCGACGTAGTGGAAATAGACTAGTTTTCCTTGGTTTCAAAAGCTGAATAAATCATTATTATTTTGCCATTTTTCGCACGCCTTAAATAGGCGCGAAAATAATCGTACGTGTGAACAGAATAAGCCTATATGGATACGCGCTTCTGGCGTTCTCGTTGCTTGTTGGCTCCCTTATGCCGATAGCGTACAGCCTGGGCAGCGCCATCCCTTTTACGACACTTATATTCTACGTATCGGTAGTCGGTACAATAACATCCTTCGTCATGATGATGGTGAAGGGTACGGCTTCTCACCTGAAGAACTTCCTGAAGGACCGTACATTCGTACTCGCAATAGTGGCGGTGGGCCTCTTCCAATATACAATAGAGTCTTTCGGCTTGGGCTATGCCACGCACTATGTTACTGCTGACCTTACCGCTGTGATCTTCAGAACATGGACGATAATGCTGGTGGTGATAGCCCCTTTCATAATAAAGGAAAAGGTGACAAAGTGGGACATGCTGGGAGTTTTGGTGGGATTCTCTGTACTTGCAGTAACATTGATAGGAGGCACTGCAGTCAGCCTGCCAGTGACAGAACTGCCCTTTGTAGCCGTGCTGTTGGTAGTTGCCTTTGGGGACGCGTTTGCGAATTCGATATCAAAGAGGTACAACTACGAGCTCGCCAGCTCCGTCTTTGGTTACAACCTAGTCGCATTGGCAGTGTTCGCGCCACTCGCGCTCTTCACTAATACATGGAGGTTGACGGTCACAACCCCTAGTGTCATTCTCTCAATTCTCTTCATAGGAGGGATCTTCTTCGGCGTGTTTGGCTACACCTTCATAGAGTGCCTGAGGCTGATAAAGACATCTGTGTTCAGCACATCCTACCTGATAGTGCCTTTCATAACCATGCTGATAAGCGCGGTCTTCCTGCATGTGCCGGCACTGCCCTCATATATACTCATAGGTGTCGGAGTTGCCGCAGGAGTCCTGATCCAGAGGCTGAACAAGAAAAGCACGGGCAACTTTGTGGTCTCAAAGAAGAGGAAGGAGTACTCCTTCTCTCTGTTTGATGTGACAGGTGCGTTCATAAACACGAAGAACCCCGAGATCTACCAGACCATGAAGGGCGGAGGAAGGGTGCTCGCGATAAATCTGGATAGAGAGAATGCAGGAGCCCTTACAAAGGATCGATTGGATGGAATGAGCAGCGAGAGCTGCATTCTTTTCACGGATAGGTACCACACAATAGCTTCGCAGAGTGAGATAGGCTTCATAAGGGAGATAATGGGCTCGACCGACAGGCACATGCTTGTGATGGGGAGCGGCAACCCAGAGAACGTAATGGACAAGTTCGCGCAGATAGATGAACTTGTAGGAAACGGAAGGCAGGGTATCTTCTAGACTTTTATGTTGTGAGCGGCTGCTCCCAGACTGTCTGAATATACACAGACTTCACATCAACGCTCCTTATGCCCAGCGTTCCTTTCATCACCTTTCTTACTAGGCCGTAGTTCACAATAGGGAAGTCCTTCTTGAACATCCTTTCATGTAGCCTTATTCGATCTTCGATGACATCCTTGTCCGTGCCGGCCGTGCCCCAAACTAGTTCATCGCTGCCGCCGCTCGTTGTTGCCACCATCTGCCAGTCATTGAAGACGAATGGTATCTCTTCTTTTGCAAAGTAGACCTTGCGCTTCTCGATTATCCTCCCGATAGATCCCGGTCCGTATGTGTACTTCATGAACATGAAGGCATTCGAGCACTGCGGCGGCCTTGTTATTACAGCGGTGAACCTCTTTATGATGTTCATCGACATCAGCTTCCTTAGATAGTACCTGGTCATCTCCTCGTGCATCTTCACCTTCTTCGACAGGTCGATTATGCTGATTCTTGAGTTGAGGTTGAGCTCCAGGAGCAGTCTTTTGTAGACATCATCGATCTTTGCAGAAGAGAGTGTCTCGTTGTTGAGCGGGACGATCCCGTGGTGCAGTATGTCCATGTCGGACTTGCTGGTAGAAGCACCATAATCAGAGAAGTTTACGCCAATGTTCAGGCTCCACTTCGCGAACTCCTCATCGTTCTCCGCAAGCGAGAAGAGCAGCATGTCGAAATCACCCTCTGTCTTGAGCGAGAGTTGCACCATCTTGCTGCGTGTTAGCCACCTTGAGAGAAGTTCCTCAGGAGGTTTCTTCCTGAACTTTAGGTAGATAGCAGTCATGGCACCTAGGCCGAGCGCCTTGTAGTCTGGCTCTATTGTGTAGTAGAGACCGAGTTCCTTCTCCATTGCCTCTATTCGCTTTGCTATTATCGGCCTTGATATGTTGAACTTGTTCGATAGCTCTGTTATGGTAACCCTTGAATCCATGCATAGCTCTCTTAGTATCCTTCTAGAGAGCGGGCTCAGCTCCACCATAACCTTGATTCTCTGGGCCGCTTTTTATTGCTTTTGGTAGCGTGGCAATGCACTAGATGCCTATCTGAACATGCGCTCTTTTGTAATTCTGTGATTTCGGCCGCTTATCTCCACCATAAGTATCCCTGTGTTTTCAGGATATGTTTCCATGGCCTTGCGTATTGGGGTTCCAGTGATGATAGAGTGGAGGCACTGCACCACGCCGTAATGAGTAGAAATAAGTACGGTTTTGTTTTTCATACTTTTATCACTCATAACTCTTGTTAAGAACGACTTTATCCTTCTCCGAAATTCATAGAGATTCTCTCCATCAGGAGGAAAATATAGGCGCGGCCCTAATAGTTTAGCGACATGGTCCCATTCCTTACCCTCAAGTGAGCCATAGTGCTGCTCGCGCAACTGTTTTGTGTACGTTACG
>JASHRX010000026.1 GCA_030037075.1 Microcaldota archaeon
ACCGTTAAGGTGGACCTAACGGCCAAGGAGAAGGAGCTTTCAACGATGGATGTTGATGCGGGCAGCAGCAAGGAGCTTGTCGTCAAGTACTCTGAGAAGCAGAAGGAGCTGGAGCTGGTGGAATCAAGGCTATCGAGCCTCAACGCAGAGTACGTATCCTGCAACTCGGAGCTCTCGAGGCAGGAGGAGAGCCTCAAGGAGCTGAAGGGAAGGCTGGGCGACCTGAAGGAGAGGCAGCAGGGATACTCTCAGGAGCTTGAGAAGGCAAAGTCAGCCGCAGATTCACTGTCAGAGAAGCTCGAGAAGGAGAGGAAGTCACTTTCGGGATACCAGGCAGGGCTGAACGAGGCGAACAAGCTAATCGGAGAGGCAGACTCGGAGATAATAAACGTGAGGGAGGCGCTCGCCATGTCCGGCAAGAGCACCGACAAGATAACGGCTGTGCTCAAGGCGTCGATAAAGAAGGGATTCCATGGAAGGGCTGCGGAGTTGTGCAGCTACAATGACAAGTATGCGGTTGCGGTACACGCTGCGGCGGCAAACCGATTGAACTACTTCGTGGTCGACAGCATAGACGTTGCTAGCGACGCGATAGAGATAATTAAGGGCAAGAACCTCGGGAGGGCCTCCTTCATTCCCTTGAAGGACATAACAGCGCAGGCGACAGAGGAGAAGGCGGGACTAAAGCCGCTGATAGACCAGGTTGAGTTTGATGACAAGTACAAGGCGGCCTTCGAGTACATCTTCTCGAACACCTACCTAGTTGACAAGATAAAGGGGGCGAAGGCGGGCAAGCACAGGTTGGTGACGCTTGACGGAGAGGTCGTGGAGCAGTCCGGCATAGTGACGGGCGGCAGGCTGACCCCGCAGCAACTTCCCGCGGTACTGGAGGCGAAGCTGAACAAGCTTACCTCAGAGAGGAAGACACTGGCGGAGGGCGCGAAGGCGCTGGAAGCGGAATGGGAGCAGAAGAGAAAGGCGGTTGCGAGCATGGAGATCGAGGCTGCGAACAGCGCCACGAGCTGCAAGTACCTCCAGTCCAACCTTGAGGCGGTTGAGAAGGAGGTGAAGGACCTATCAAGGAACCTCTCGGGCATAGACAGCAGGATTGCTACGCTTAACAAGTCAAAGGAGGGATTCGCAGCTAAGAAGATTGAGATTGAGAAAGAGAAGGAGGTCCTGAAGACGGAGTGCGACAACCTCTACAATACTCTCAACAGGGCACCGGCCGACAAGAAGGGCGCAGCCGCGAAGGCGAGCGTAGAGAGGGCGAAGTCCCTAAGGTCGGTCGTTGAGGAACTCAAGATAAAGATTGCATCGTTGGAGAAGGAGAACGAGATAAGGGATGAAAGGCTGCGCTCCATATCGAAGGAGCTCAAGGCGGAGGACGCATCCGTCAAGGAGGCCAAGGGCAAGATAACCGAGGCAACGTCAGGAATAGAGGAGCAGGCGAAGAAGAAGGCCGAGATACAGGGCAGCATAAAGAGCAAGAGCGAGAGTTCGGATTCGCTCTTCAAGGAGCTGCAGGGCGCTGAGGACAAGATCCAGAAGATGGGGTTCGAGAAGGGCAAGATGTCGAGCGACATCGAGAAGATAGAGAGGGAGCTCATAGAGCTGGAATCCAGGAGGTCACAGATGCAGACAAGGCTGAGCGACATAAAGGCCGAGCTTCTTTCTTACACAGAGGTGGAGCAGGTGGAGCAGAAGGGCATAGAGGAGCTGGAGAAGCAGAACCTCTCGTGCAGGCACGAGATGGAGCTGCTCGGCAACGTGAACCTGAAGGCGCCCGAGGCATACGCGCAGAGGAAGAAGGACGTTGAGGAGGCGAAGCAGAAACTGGAGGTGCTCGAGCGCGAGAGGTCGTCCATATTGGGCATGATAGGCGAAATCGAATCAAGGAAGCTCAGCGTCTTCAACGAGACATTCGCAGAGGTGAACGAGAACTTCAAGAAGCTCTACGGCACTATGTTTGATGGATCGGCTTACCTGACGATAGACAACACAACAGATCCGTTCACAGCAAGGCTGCAGTTCAGCATACAGGCGGGCACGAAGAAGCATACCGAGGAGGGACTATCCGGAGGGCAGAAGTCGCTCGTCATGCTCGCCCTCATCCTTGCGATACAGATGAGGAAACCCATGTCATTCTACATATTCGACGAGATAGACGTTGCGCTCGACAAGGAGAACTCGAAGAAACTCTCAAAGCTCATAAAGGAGCTGAGCAAGAACTCACAATTTATAGTTGTTAGCCACAATGATTCATTGATAACAATGGCTGAGGCAGCTGTAGGGGTCGCGATGCAGGAGAACCAGTCGCACGCCGTTGGTATAGAGATAACGAACAAGAGGTAACGGTGCTCGATTGGCGAAGGCGTCACGCAAGAAGGCCGCTCAGGCCGGTAAGGGTATAATCACATGGCCGCTCTACATAGTGGCCATAGTAACATTCATACTCTACGTAATCTACCAAAGCAATCCCGTATTTGCTGTGATATTCGGGATCGCAACATTCGTAGTGATCATTGCGCTGATAGGCCTCGAGGTAATAAACGGGTCGAAGGAGGCGGGAGCGGTAAGGAATGCGGTGGAGATAATAGCCGCGGTGGCGATCGTCCTTGTCATCTGGCTTGCGCTCAGGTTCCTGCTGCATACGGCTTATCCGATTGATGCGGTCCCGAGCTGCAGCATGCTGCCCGCACTGCACAGAGGCGATCTGATACTTTTGCAGGGGGCGAACGTCACAAAAATAAAGGCGCCTGTTGTGCAGGTAACCAAGAGCTCGATGCAGAACCTCCTTTCGGACGTGAATAACGAGGCACTCGCATGCGTGGCATACCAGGTGAACGGCCGTACGGTGAATGTTTCGCAGATTGTCCTGCCAGGATACTCGGTCGGGCTGCTTAGCACGAACTCGCAGGGCAGCTCCATAGTCTCCAACCAGGACGGCAACCTTGTTCAGTACACCTGCGGAGAGGCGAACGTCAAATTCCAGAATGGGACTGTTGAAAAAGAGGCGATAACCCAGTCGATAACCATAGGTAATACGACGATAACAGGTGACATGAACAACAGCATCGTTGTCTACAAGACGGTTCCGGAGGACTCCTTCTACAAGGACGGAGACAGCTACATAGTGCACAGGGTGTACGCGATCCTGAACGCGAGCGGCACGTACTACTACCTGACGCAGGGCGATAACAACCCCGGGCTGGACATGCAGTATGACAACTACCCGATAAACCAGAGCTACATCGAAGGCAAGGTGATCGGTGACATTCCATACCTTGGGTACCTCAAGCTGATACTCAGCGGCACGCTGAACCAGCCAGAGGGCTGCACCTCGACCATCGAGCGATAGAGGGGCAACAGCTATATATATTTTGTGTACCTATACTCTTTGGTTTTATCTCGAAAGAGATAGGATCAGCAGGCTCAATTCTGGCGTGTTTTGCATGGCAGATCTGGCTAATGATATAAGACTAGCTGTAGACAGCGGCAAGACAGCCATCGGTCTGAATACGGTTGTTGAGTCTATAAAGAACAGCACAGCCAAGCTCATCATAATCGCAGAGAAGAGCAAGCCGAGCAACCTGCAGGACATCCTGCACATTGCTGATATAGCCGGAATAAGAGTGCTGAAGTTCCAGGGCAACCCTGTTGAATTGGGAGCGGTATGCGGGAAACCCTTCTCGATAGCGACGTTGTCGATAATAGAAGCGGGAAACTCAAACATTTTGAAGGATTGATGATATGCCAAATGGAGAATTCGCGGCAAGGAGGCTGGTGCGGCAGAGGAGGCACCAGAGGCTCCTGAAGAAGCCGCTCAAGAGGAGGATGTTCAAGCTGAAGCAGAAGTACGACCAGATGGGGACCGTGCCGAGAGCAAGAGCACTTGTACTTCAGAAGACTGCGGTTGAGCAGAAGCAACCCACATCAGGAATGATAAAGGGCGTGAAGGCCCAGATAATCAAGAATGGAAGGGTCGTCCACGCATTCGTGCCTGGTGACGGAGCGATAAACTTCATCGACGAGCACGACGAGGTAATGATCGAAGGATTGGGAGGCTCACAGAGGGGCCAGATGGGCTGCATACCGGGATGGAAGTACAAGGTGGTGGAGCTCAACGGGACGAACCTCCAGCTTATCGTAAAGGGAAAGAAGGAGAAACCTAAGAGATGATGATATTGGCGGAAGAGCAGGCTGAGATGCAACAGGTACAACAGGAAGCCCAGCTAAAGCCAAAGAGGGCGAGAAAGCCGCCGCAGCCTGCAGACACCAAGAAGGACATCTTCCTCTCGGGGTCGATACTGCTGTTCAACAAGTACAGCTACGATGTCGAG
Organism: Microcaldota archaeon; assembly: GCA_030037075.1. GTDB lineage: Archaea > Micrarchaeota > Micrarchaeia > Micrarchaeales > Micrarchaeaceae > JAJZAB01. The sequence goes on from JASHRX010000026.1 coordinate 4,344, forward strand.
ATATTCGACCCGAGCCTCAGGAACTACGTGAACCTGAAGCCGGTGGCGTACCCGAACTCTCACGGAAGGAAGAGCCAGAACCAGTTCCACAAGGCGAACCTGAACATCGTTGAGAGGCTTGAGAATGCGCTAATGCGGGGAGGCACAGGCGGCAAGGTAGGAGGCCGTGTCATAAGGACCAAGGGTCGCATGCAGGGCAAGAAGATAAAGGCGATAAAGACGATCGAGACAGCATTCGACATGATCAACAAGCAGACCAACATGAATCCAATACAGGTCTACATAATGGCGCTCGAGAACAGCGCGCCAATAGAGGACACCACGAGGGTGCGATACGGCGGAATAATATCCAACGTCGCGGTCGACGTGAGTGCAAGTAGGAGGCTTGACATCGCGCTCAGGAACATTGCGATGGCAACAGTGACCAGTGCCTTCCACAGCAAGAAGACTCTTGCCGACGCGCTTGCGAATGAATTGATACTTGCTTCTAAGAACGACATAAACAGCTATGCGATAAAGAGGAAGAACGAGACTGAGCGCATGGCTAGAAGCGCGAAGTAGGCAGGTGTGACAAGTGGCCCGAAAAGAATATGTGGTAGAGGAAGTCACAAAGATGATGAAGGACCACAAGCACATCAGGAACGTCGGAATAATCGCGCACGTCCACCACGGAAAGACCTCATTGACGGACTCGCTGCTTGCCCGTGCAGGGCTCATATCGAAGAGCGTGGCCGGAGACGTCCTCTACACGAACTACGAGGAGATAGAGAAGGACAGGAGGATGACCATCAAGTCAGCCTACATCTCGTTCGGCTTCAACTACAAGAACGAGGACTACATAATTAACCTCATAGACACGCCAGGCCACGTGGATTTTGGCGGCCACGTTACAAGGTCGATGAGAGCTATCGACGGAGTTGTGCTTGTGATAGACCCAACAGAGGGAATAATGCCGCAGACAGAGACGGTGCTCAGGCAGGCGATGAAAGAGAAGGCAAAGCCCGTCCTCTTCTTCAACAAGGTGGACAGGCTTCTCACGGAACTGAGGCTGACGCCTGAGCAGACACAGGAGAGGCTGTTCAAGCTGATCAATGAAGTAAACCAGATGATTGAGAATTATGCTCCGGAAGGCTATGCAGATAAGTGGAAGGTGAGCGTAGAGAAGGGAAGCGTCGCGTTCGGAAGCGCACTGAGGAGGTGGGCGATATCCAAGAGGATAATGGAAACGAAGAAGGCGACCTTCAAGGACGTCTTTGAGCTAACAGCGAAGAACGACCTGCAGGCGCTGCAGGAATTGTGCCCGATAGACGAGGCCACCCTGGCCATGGTAGTGGAGCACCTGCCGAACCCGGCGCAGGCCCAGCCCTACAGGATACCGCAGATATGGCACGGCGACCTGAACTCTGAGGATGGAAAGGCCATGGTTAATACAGACATAACCGGCAAGACGAACGTAGTGATATTCGGAATAAAATACGACCAGCAGGCCGGTGAGATAGCTGTCGGCAGGGTCTTCTCAGGCACGGCGAAAAAGGGAACCGAGTTCCACGTATCCGGGAGATCAGACGTGCAGAAGCTGCAGCAGGTCGGCATTTACATGGGACCCGACAAGGTAATAGTTGATGAGATACCCGCAGGGAACATCGCTGCGCTTGTAGGAATAAAGAACCTGACGGTTGGAGACACGCTGAGCGAGAACGTAATAGAGCCGTTCGAGCAGATAAAGCACTACTCGCAGCCGGTAGTGACGAAGGCGATAGAGGCGAAGGACTCCAGGGATACTACAAAACTTATAGAGGCGCTGAGGGTGCTGACAAAGGAGGACCCGACGCTCAAGGCGGAAATAAACCAAGAAACGGGAGAGCACCTCATAAGCGGTATGGGAGAGTTGCACCTAGAGACCGTCGAGACGAAGCTGAAGGACGAGTTCAAGGTTCCGATAACGACAAGCGAACCCATTGTAGTTTACCACGAGACTATAGAAAAGAAGGCGGGACCCATAGAAGGAAAGTCTCCGAACAGGCACTCCAGATTCTTCGTTACCGTTGAACCTTTGCCTGCAACCGTGTTGAAGGCTATTGATGAAGGAAACATACGAGAAGGAAAGCCGAAGGGCCAGGTTGCCATAGAGGCGATGATAGAGGCAGGGCTGGAGAGGGCTGTCGCAAAGGAGATAGAGCAGGTATCCAATAGGTGCATGTTCGCCGACACAACAAAAGGAGTCCAGTACATGAACGAGGTTATGGAGCTATTGCTTGATGGATTTGAAGAGGCCGTCAGAGACGGCCCGCTCGCGAGAGAGAAGATGTCGGGCGTGCTTGTAAGCGTTGTTGATGCAACGATACACGAGGATCCGGTGCACAGGGGACCGGCACAGATAATGCCGGCCATAAAGAGGGCGATATATGCAGGAATGCTCACAGCAGGGGTAATCCTAGAGGAGCCAAAGCAGAACTTCACGATAAACATACCACTGGACTACATGTCTGACGTAATCTCATTCTTGCAGAGCAAGCGCGGCCAGATAATAAACATAGAGCAGGAGAGCGGACAGGTCTCCATACTTGCGAAGATGCCAGTCGCAGAGGTCATAAAGGGCTTCTCGAACGACCTGAGGAGCATGACGCAGGGTAAGGCGATCTGGTATACTGAATTCGCTGGCTACGAGAAGCTGCCTACGGACTTGCAGAACAAGGTCGTACGGGAGATACGCAAGAGAAAGGGACAGCCCGAGGAGCCGCCTAAGGTCGAGCAGTTCATGGACTGATCAGTCCCACAAAAAGCTTTAAATAGGTTGATAACCTAACAGTACTTACAGTCTGTTCTTCTTGTATTGGAAGCAATACTGAATGAAGGAAACCGACGGTGTTGATATGGCAAAATCTTACGTGAAGTTCGAAGTATCGAATGAAGTAGTGGCAAAGACATACGAAGCGCTACAGCTAGCTAAGCAGTCAGGTTCCATAAAGAAGGGAGCGAATGAGGTAACAAAGAGCGTAGAGCGCGGGCTTGCTACCTTCGTTGTGATAGCAGGAGATGTGGAACCCGAAGAGGTTGTAATGCACATTCCTATGCTGTGCGACCAGAAGAAGATCGCATACACATTCGTGCC
>JASHRX010000027.1 GCA_030037075.1 Microcaldota archaeon
GCGCTGGATGCCCTGATCAACGACCCGAACATAGACGCAATCATGTCGATTACACTGTTCCAGACTCCAGGCGCGGACGAGAGGGTTGCAGCAACAGTGATAAACCAGTCTGCCAGGAAGATCAAGCCGATCGTTGCTGTAAGCACAGGGAGCACGTACACGAAGTCACACGTATCTGTCATGGAAAGTGCCGGAGTCCCGGTATACGAATCGCCGGACATAGCGGCAAGAGCGCTAGCGGCGCTGATAAAGTACTCTATGTACAAAAAGAGGATGCTGTAGTCAGAGCTGGCTGCCGTATTCCTTCGCTGCGGCTTCTGGGTCCTTCGCCTCGTAGATTCCCTCGCCTATTATAGCATGGAACCTCTCCCCAGCAGCCTTTCCTGCGTCCGTTATCTTGCCACCCTGGGCGATGAGGCCGGGAGCCCACATAACTGGCGACTTAACTCCCTTTGATGTGACGTGTTCGAGTATCCTGTCTATGAAGTCAGGCATGTTGCCCGGCCCTACGAAGTTTGTGCCGCCTGCCTCAACCGCTATCGTGAACGCCTGCATTATCTTGTTTGAGGAGATCCATCCGCCTTCCGTGTCAAGGTAACCTCCATGAGTCATCCTTATCCCTACAATGAACCCGATGTCCTTCTCCTTCAGCGCGTCTATCCATGCCCTCTCTGTCTCGGGTCCTGACTGCGGGAATAATATTGCCATATCAATCTTTGACTCAGCACAAACCCTAGCGAACAGTTTTCCGATCTTCGGAATGTCAGTACCCGCCTTCTGGTGGTCTAGCACCACCACCTTATCCGGCGCCATTTCCTTTATCACGCTCACAACCTTCGGCAGGCTGTGCGTGTATCCGAGGCTGAAGCCCAGCTTGTATCCCCCTATCACGTCGAGGTTCGCCGTCGCCTTCACAATCTTCTTCAGTTCATCCATGGATGTGAAGTCAAGCGCAGGCACTATGCTCCTCTTTCTCGTTATCTCTCTAGCCAGTTAACCACCAATAAGCTTCAGTTTCGATTCACCATACTCATCGAACTCCTTTACAATCGCAGACACGATTTCCTTGTTTGGTTTTTCCCTTTCAAGTATCTTTGGCAGCAGCTCGAGCGCATTGCTCATCGCATAGTACTGCACTCCTGCGTCCTTCACTGCCCTCTCCACCGATTTTTTCTCCGATGTCATCTCGTTCCTGTTTGTCAGGCTTATCGCAGCTGCAACCTGTATGTTCGACTCCTTCAGCGCCTTTATCGTATCGATAAGCGATCCTCCTGTAGTGGTTACGTCCTCTACGATTACCACCTTGCCCTTTGGCACTCCTACGAAGAACCTGTCCTTCGGGTCGCCGTGGTCTTTCGGCTTGCCCCTGCCCATCGCAAGCACATGGCTTCCCTGGCTGTAATTGGGCTGCATCTTCGCCCACATGGCCTGGGCAAGCACCCCAAGTTTTGTGGCGCCCTCAGGCACTCCGTATATAGTATCAGGGCTCAACCCCTTGCTCTGAATGAACTCGATCAAATAGCCCGTGAGCTGCTCTGTGAGGAACGCATCCTCGACTATCGTCCTCCAGTTGGCGTAGAAGTGCGATGGTCTTCCAGACTTCAGTATTATGGGCTTCTCGAAGAAGCCGACCACCTTGTGCTTTATCACAAAGTCGTTGAACTTCTGCTGGTCAAAACTCGTTGAAACCATTCGACCCCCGAGCAATTGCCTTTTTCAACTATTTATAGCTTATGGAGCTTTGTATCCTACCGCTTCTGATACGTCCTTGAATCCGTCCTTCTCGAGCAGCGCAAGCAGTCCCTTGTTTATCTCGTTGACGAGCTCAAAGCCGTTGTAAACAAGGCCAGTGTACACCTGTATGAGTGATGCGCCAGCGAGTATCCTGCTGTACGCTTCCTTTGCCGAGTCTATACCACCAACGGAGACCAAGATAGCCTTCCTGGGCAGCTCTCCTCCGAGTTCCTTTATCATCTTGTAGCTCTTCTCCCTGAGCGGCCTTCCGCTTATTCCGCCCTGGTTACGTGCCCCTTTGATAAGGCTGTAATCAATCGTAGTGTTCGTAGCAATTATGCCGGTCGCTCCATTCTTTATCGCCGCGTTCGCGAGCGCAACCCCTTGCCCTTTCTTCATGTCTGGAGATATCTTTATGAAAATGGGCTTACGCGTTATCCTCTTCGCGGCCTTTAGCAACGATGTAACGAACTTCTCATTCTGCAGGTCTCTAAGTCCCACTGTATTGGGTGATGATATGTTAATCGTAAGGTAGTCAGAGCGTCCGTGCAGCTTCTCTATGCAGTTCTTATAATCCTCAACCGCGCGCTCGTTCGGTACGTCCTTGTTCTTTCCAACGTTCACCCCCACAGGTATGCTGTAAGGGTAGCCGTGCAGGTTATTGTATATGTCAAACATGCCCCTGTTGTTAAAGCCCAGCCAGTTCTGTAGCGCCTGCTGCTCCTCGAACCTTACGATCCTCGGCTTGGGATTGCCTGGCTGAGCCCTTGGTGTAACAGTGCCAACCTCCACGAACCCGAATCCTATCTTCGCCATCTGCTTTATGAGCTCTGCTTCCTTGTCGAAACCAGCAGCAAGGCCAACAGGATTCCTGAATTCCCTGCCAAAAAGTCTCTGCGAGAGCCTCTTGTCCTCAACTGCATTCTTGGGTACTCCAAAACCCGATGCCTTCAGCCATTTCTTAGTAAGGGAGTGCGCCGATTCGGGGTCCAACAGGAAGGCAAGAGACCTGAGATTGACAGCCATGTATCATGACCTCATGATAGGATATGTAGATTACTCTACGTCAGGCAAAGCTTTTAATAGGTGTTTTTGCTAATATCAATCCTAAGCTCTATTTGTCTGCAATGCCAGGCATTGCGCTAAGGAGATATAGATGGCTAACATATTTGACGTTAAGGGCTCAGCCGTGGTAAAGCTAGCGGCAGAGCGGCTCAAGGACAAGATAAAGAAGCCCGCCTATATGGAGTACGTTAAGTCCGGAGCCAACAAGGAGAGAGATCCTCATGACCCGGACTTCTGGTACGTAAGAAGCGCATCTATACTAAGACAGGTCTACATGAATGGGCCAATAGGAGTGGAAAGGCTCAGGACAAGGTACGGGTCAAGGAAGGAGCACACCGTCCACAGAAGGCACATGGTCAAGGCTGGAGGCAGCATAATCAGGGACTCGCTTCAGGCGCTCGAGAAGGTGAGCATGGTCAAGAACACTAAGTCCGGCAGGGTGATAACCCCGCAGGGCAAGTCCTTCCTTGACAAGATTGCAAAGGAGGTGGAAGGAACAGCGAAGTGATGCTATGGAAGAGGAGGAGCAGCAGGGCGGCGACCAAAGAGTAATGAAGAAGAGGGTTGCGGCCGCTCTCAAGAGCATGCAGCTCGAGCAGCAGAAGAGAGAGGCGATGAAGCAGCTGCTTGAATCCCAGGCCTATGAACGATTGATGAACATAAGAGTGGCTAACCATGAGCTGTATGATCAGGTGGTCAACGTGATAATATCTCTCGCGCAGACCGGCAGGCTTCAAGGAAAGATGAGTGAGACAATGCTGCTATCCATATTAAGTAAAATAACCACGAAGAAGGAACCAACAATAAACTTCAGGCACAAGTGATAT
>JASHRX010000028.1 GCA_030037075.1 Microcaldota archaeon
GGCACTATCTTGATCTTCTTCAGCCTGTCCTTGCTTATGTAGACATCGTCCTTGTTGCTAGCGGGTATTATCACGGAGCGCATGCCCGCGCTTATCGCCGCCTCTACCTTGCTCGTCACACCCCCTACAGGCAGCACCTCTCCTCTTACCGATAGGGATCCCGTCATAGCGACCGACTGGTCTACCGGCAGGTTTTCCATAGCAGATATTATGCTTATCGCGACAGAGACGCTTGCGCTGTCGCCCTCTACGCCCGCATAAGACTGCAGGAACTGGACGTGCATGTCGTAGTTGGCGACGTCCCTTCCCAGGTGCTTCTTTATTATCGCGCTCACGTTCTTCACCGCCTCTGTCGCTATCTTGCCCAGCTTTCCTGTGGGTATGAACTTTCCTTCGGCCCTGGAGCTCGCCGGTGTTACCTCCGCTACTATCGGCAGGACTATGCCAGCTGATGTTATCGTTGAGGATCCCATCACCGCAAGGCCGTTCACCTTCCCTATGCTGTATCCCTTCGCGGTGAACACCCTGTAATCCTTCGTGTAATCCACCTCCTGCGCCACAGCCTGCGCCTCTATCGAGCTAGCAAGACCCCTTGCCGCAATCACATCTTCTTTTGTCACAACGTGCTTCTTCTTCTCAACCGCTATGTCTCCGGCTGCCCTTACGAGTCCGCCAAGGTCCCTCAGTATCAGGGTGAGCCTCTGCTTCCTGCCTGACCTTCTCCTCGCCTCCTCGAATATCTCCTCCACGGCGCTCCTGTCAAAGTGCGGTATCTTCCCGTCCTTCCTCACCTCCTGGGCGATGAACTGGAGGAGCGCTGTCCTGTTAGTGTCGTTGTCCTCCATCGTCGAGTCCATGTAAACCTCGTAACCGTAACCTCTTATCCTGGACCTAAGCGCAGGGTGCATGCTCTGCACGTCCTGTAGGTTGCCCGCTGCAACTAGCACGAAGTCGGCCGGCACCGGTTCTGTCTTGACGAGTGCCCCAGAGCTCATCTCGCTCTGCCCGGTTATTGGGTACTTGTGCTCCTGCATGGATGTGAGAAGGTCCTGCTGGGACTTTGGCTCCAGCCTTGACACCTCGTCGATGAAAAGGACTCCCTTGTTCGCCTTGTGCACCGCGCCGCTCTCCACTCTGAGATGAGCTGGAGTGCCCAACCCTCCTGTCTGGAGCGGGTCGTGCTTCACATCACCGAAGAGCGCGCCCGCGCGTGATCCAGTTCCATCTATGAACGGCGCGTGTGTGAACCCGCTGTTGTCCACTATCAGCTTCGGCTCGTTGAAGTCGCCCATGCCTGGCAGGACTCCTGACCTTCTGGTAATCCCGCTCATGAAGATTATCATCGATCCGAATATCAGTATTCCAAGGATGAGCGCAGCCAGTACTATTATCTCATAGCCGGTTATCAGCCCGCTAAGCGACAGGCCAAAGAGTATTATCACGAGCATGAGTATTATCGGGGTTACCATGGATGCACCCTTGCCCATGTTCACCCTATTCTTCATTCTCTCTTTCTGCAGTATCTGGCGCCCCTGCCCGTCACCCTTCTTCAGCCTCGCCTCTTCAGTCGGGTATGTCTTGACCGCCTTGACGATCGGCATGTTCTCATCGTTGCTGTTCTTGTAGACAAGTACGTCCTCGAGGTCTGTAGCAGGCAGCAGCTCCGCCATCGCCTGTGCCAGCATGGTCTTGCCCGTCCCTGGAGATCCGATCAAGAGAACGTTCCTTCGCTGCTTCGCCGCCTTCTTTATTATCTCTGTGGCGTGCTTCTGCCCAATTACCTGGTCGATGAGCTTCTCTGGAGTCTTAATCTCAGCAGTAGTCTTGAAGTTCTGCATGCCAGCATAATTGTCAGAGAAACTATAAATATCCACACTCCGCCTACAACGTTGGAAACCCAAAACCGCAAAAGAACCGAAAAAACAGAGAAACAATATATAGCTACAAGGCACAGTTTGCATGGGTGTTAGGGTTGAGGACGAGAAATTCAACTGTGCTGGCAGCACTGGCGATCTCGGGTGTCGGCATGCTCACAGTCTTCGGCATAATCATGGCCATGAGGAGCTTGGGATTGGCATGACCGCATGGTATAGCAACCTTTTAATATTTAGACGGCGTAATATACTAGAAGGGTGTCTCATATAAAGGTAAGCGAACTGCGTTCTCTGTCTGAAAGCGCTCTTAAAACAAAACTAGGCGAGCTGGAGCTAGAGCTCGCCATAGAGAAGAGGAAGGTTGCCTCTACAGGGGTAGCAAGCAAGGTCATAAAGACAAGGGAGATAAGAAGGACGATAGCAAGGATAAATACGCTGCTAAACGAGAAGGGTGCAAAGAACTAATGCCAGAAGTCTGTCCAAAATGCGGTCTACCAAAGGATATCTGTGTGTGCTCTGTGCTCGATAGGGAAACTGAGAGCAAGATTAGGGTCTATACAAAGAAGGCGAAGTTCAACCGTATTGTAACAGTGATAGAGGGAATAAACGCCGACGAGCTTGAGAGGACGGAGAAGAACCTCAAGCATGTGCTCGCTTGTGGGGGCACAAGCCGCGAAGGAATCATAGAGCTACAGGGCAACCACAAGGACAACACCAAGAAGGCCCTCATAGGCATGGGTTATAAAGGCGACATAATAGATGTAATCTAGGGTGTTCCTGTGGACGCGCAGGAGGTAATAGATTCCATTCAATCTATTTATGACAGGTTCGAGGTGCCTCAGAACCTCAGGCTTCACATGCTGCGAGCCGCGGCCGTAGCCGGAATAATCTGCAAGAACTGGAAGGGGCCGAGAATCAACAAGGATGAGATAGTAGCAGGCGCGCTGATACACGACCTGGGCAACATAGTCAAGTTCGACATGGAAACTACCGTAGGCAGAAGGCTCTTGAAAGGCCTGCCCAAGAAGGAACTCGCCAGGCTGCGTAAACTCAGGGCACGCGCCATAAGAAAGTACGGAGAGGATGACCACAAGGCAACAGAGAGGATGGCCAAGGAAGCGGGTGTCAATGGCAGGATCATCTCTATGGTCTCGCCCCATGATGGGTCGTATGTGGACCCAAAGGTGATGAAAGCCAGGGGCTGGACCTTCAAGGTATTCGCATACGCGGATTACAGGGTCAGCCCCTTCGGGATAATGAGCCTTAGGGGAAGGGTTGCTGAAGCGAAGAATAGAGTGGTCGCAAAGGTATCTGGCGGGGGGAAAAGCACGCTCTACGATCACCTCGGCTCCATACTACCAGTTGGGCTATTGCTTGAGGAGGAGATATTCAAGCACACGAGTATCTCCCCAAGGCAGATTAACGACAATACCGTGCAGCCCTACATAGACAAGTACCAAAGGAATAGGTTCATAGGTGCAATTATAGTGAGGAACGGCGAGTTCCTCGCGGAGATAAGAAGAAAGGACGAGGACCTCTGCCCCGGCGAGACATGGATACCTGGCGGCCATATAGACCCCGGAGAGACTGCGAAGCATGCGTTCATAAGGGAGACAAAGGAAGAGCTTGATGTAATTCCTAAAAAGTACTACAGGCTCTGTACGCGCATTTGGCGATACGGTGGCAAGAGGTATCCGATAGACTACTTTGTCTGCACAAAATATTCCGGAAGGATAAGGTCGAAGGAGGCCGAACGTGTAGTCTGGCTGAAGAACAGCGAGACCAGAAAGCTCGACGCTGATGTAGACAGGAGTGCGATTAAGGCATACCTGTCAAAGGGGAAGTGAATAGATGGTGACGCTTGGGATAGAGAGTACAGCGCACACCTTTGGAGTAGGCATCTGCGACAACGGAAGGATAATCGCCAACAAGAAGAGCATGTACCCGATAAAGGACAAGGGCATGATACCGATTGTTGTTGCTGGATTCCATATGCAGAATGCACCGAAGGTGCTAAAGGAGGCTCTTGACGAGGCAGGGCTGAGGATAACTGACATCGACGCCATAGGTTACACAAAGGGCCCCGGCCTTGGGCCATGCCTATCTGTCGGGCTCTTGGCCGCTAGGTTCATATCAAAGAAATATCGCATACCGCTCATGCCTGTCAACCACGCGATAGGCCACATAGAGGTGACAAAGCAGGCGTTCGGCATAAGGGATCCGCTGGTACTCTATGTTAGCGGGGGCAACTCCCAGATACTCGGCCTTCTCTCTTCTCCGTACAGGCACTACCACGTATTCGGGGAGACGTTTGACATAGGTGTAGGGAACATGCTCGACAACTTCGCGCGGGAAGCGCGCATAGTGCCCGCCTGGGGCTCGCAGGTTGCAAAGGTCGCGCTTGACGGCAAATACATACAACTTCCATACACTGTTAAGGGCATGGACTTCACTTTTACAGGGCTTCTCACTGCGGCAGAGAAGGCCCTGAAGAATCACAGCGTTAAAGATGTTGCATACTCACTTCAAGAAACTGCATTCTCGATGCTTTCGGAAGCCACGGAAAGAGCACTCCTTCTCACAAAAAAGAAGGATATTGTGCTCTGTGGTGGAGTGGCGCAGAGCGCGAGGCTCAAGGAGATGCTTGGCAGCATTGCAAAGAGCCACAGCACAAGAGTTTTCGTTTCACCAAATGAGCTGAACGCAGACAACGGTGCAATGATAGCCGTGGTTGCAGAGAAGATGTTCAAGGCTGGTGAAAGGTACCCTGACAAGGAAATGACGGTCAACCAGAAGTACAGGGCAGATACTGTCAAGATAAGTTGGTAATATGCAGCTGATAAGCGAAGGTGCAGAGGCAAAGATTTACAGTACAAACTTCCTCGGAGCAGAAGCTATTGTCAAGGACCGCATAAAAAAGAACTATAGAATAAGCGCCATAGACGAACAGATCAGAGAACAGCGCACAAGAAGAGAGGCAAAAATACTCTATCTCTCTTCAATGAATGGGCTCATGGTGCCAAAAGTTCTGCTGCTCTCCAGCACCACTATATTCATGGAGATGGTGCACGGCAAGGTGCTGCACAGCATGATCGACAACTCAACAACTACGAAGCGTTACATCAGCATTATGAATGAAGCTGGCCGAAATCTTGGTGTTCTGCACAATCTCAACATCGCGCATGGAGATTACACTCCTGCAAACCTGATGCTCGACAAGAATGGTAATGTCTGGATAATCGACTTCGGGTTGTCCGAAATCACCCTGTCGATAGAAGAGAAGGCGCTAGACCTGCTTCTCATGAAGCGCTCTATCTCGAAAGTTTTCTTCGCATCATTCATGAGAGGATACAGTTCCGCATCAAAGCAGCAAAAGGAGATTACGAAACGTCTCTCAGACATAGAGAAGCGTGGCAGATACCAAACAAGAACGCTAATGACAGGCTAGAATGCCTTCGGGTTTGTCCAGCCGACATGCTGCGGCTCTACCGCTGGCACCTGGCTCTGCTTCTTCGCCTCTCCGGGCTCAGGCCTCCTGGAGTATCCGAGCATGACTATTCCTATTATCGCGAATGCGCACATCACGAAGCCGTAGAACTGGTACTCAACCACATAGGCGTAGCTGAAGAGCACGAAGGATATCGCGCCGCTGAATATTCCGAGCCAGAAGCCCCTCTTAGACTGCGCGAAGACAAGCACTCCCGCTATGAACTGCACTATCGATAGTATGAAACCGAGTATCAGGCTGAAGTACTCTATGTTGAACGTGCTTACGAAGTTGGCAATCAGGAAGGCTGGTATGCCCGCACGCAGCGCGGTCTGGCCAACGAAGACGAGCAATCCGTTCTGGAAGTAGATGTAGGAGAGTATGGAGAGCATGAACGCGCTCGCTGCCACCATGCTCAGCTTGTTGTAGCCGAATGTCTGCTGCGGCCCCTCGCCGACCGTCGCGGCGTCTATGTCCTCAAGGCAGTAGTACCTGTCGTTGTATTCCGATACATCCTCATAGCAGTACGCCTTGTGGCACGTGTAGCATACCGCGAAGGCGGGCCTCCACGGGTGCCATTCGCAGAACTGCCCTATCGCCTGCTGCCTCAGTTCCTCCTTGTACGAGCCCTTCTTTCCCGGCTTCTCCATCTCCGCCATGTCCGATGGCGGTGGCGGTGAGAAATTTGGGGCTTCAACGGGTTCCAACGACTTAGGAATGGTCTGCTGGATCTGCTGTATGGCAGCCTGCTCCTCCTTGGTAGGCGCCGATGCGGGAGCCTCGCCCTGCTGCCGCATCTTGAAGATGAGCATCTCTTCCTTCTTTACCATAGGTCAGAACCTCTTCGAGCGTTCTATTGCCTGGCGCTTCTTCTTCTCGAATATTCCCCTGTGCTTAGCGCAACTTATACAATAGACTACCTTCCTTCGCTCGAAGAACCTGACATCGTTCGCGGTCCTTAGCTCCGTGCTGAACCGTATCGCCTTCTCGTCTATGACCGCCTTGTTCCTTGGAACCTTGCGGCCGCACGACTCGCATACTACTAGGGTATCTCTGCCTCTCAAAACTGCACCTACTGATACTTAGCATCACAAAGCTTAATAACCAAGACGGCGAATTTCTAGGGGGAAAGAATGAAGATATACGTCGCCTCTGACCAGAATCAGCTGGGCATAAAGCTGGCCAACATGATAAACAGGAGCGGGAACAACTGCATAATAAGCGATGAGGACTCGGACAATTACGCCGACCTTGTACGCGACATAAAGGGCTCGTACACCGCCTACGACCTTACCATATTGATCACAAAGGATCCGCACGATGCGGCCATAGAGGCCAACAGGGTCACTGGAATAAGGGCGGCGGTCTGCAAGGACGCGGAGGACGCGGCCGCAGCGATCTCGGCCAGGTCGAACCTTGTTGTTGTGGACTCTGCAAAGTTCACTGGGAACATACGCGACATACTGAAGAGCATACTTGATTCTTACGGAACTGAGCAGCAGCCGCCCGCGCAGCAGCAGACCAAGCAGAAGCTGCCGGCGGTGCAGCCGAAGGATGAGCTGCCCATGGCAGTGGCAGGAGCAGCGGCCGGTGCAGGCATACTCGGGTCGCTGAAGGGCGCGCTCGGGATGGGCGATTCTTCCAATCAGCCACCGCAGCCTCCCCCGCAGCCGCAGAAGAGCCAGGCGAAAGCACCTACGCAACCGCAGCCACCAAAGGTGAAGGCGCAGCAGCAGAAGGCGCAACCGCAGCCGCCCGCGCCGCAGAAGAAGAAAGGGAAGGGCGGATTCTTCGACTCGCTGAAGGACACGTTCGGTGTAGACTGATGGTTTCGGAGTGCGACACCACTATACGTACAGCGATACCTGCAATTAGAATAGCTGTCGCGCAGCTGCTCAACAAGAAGTACATGGTGCCTCAGGGGCAGATCGCCAAGAAGCTAGGAGTGACGCAAGCTGCGGTGAACAAGTACATCAACGGAAAGTACTCGGTGAAAATAAGCGCTGCAGTAAACCTGATAAAGAGGAAGGGCTACGACAGCACTATAGCAGAGTTGGTCATGTCCGGAAAGGGCATCGCGGAAGTGAACGCCAAGATTGATAAAGTTGCTTCGAGCATTTACCTTTCAAGAACGCAGGCGAACAAATGACAGGACAAGCTGCAGCAAGACCAAGGCCGCAATGGCACATCAGAAGGCCTGAGCCAAGGCACCCAACGCTCAAAGAGAATCTGGATAGATTCAAAAGAAAAGACATGGAGGAAGCCCAGCTTTCCTCCAACGATTAGGACTTCCTGCTCTTGAACATCAGGATTTCGCTACCCGCATTCTCTATCTGGATCCGCGCGGTGTCCTGCTTCTTCCTGAATCCGCCAAGCACAGCCTCGGCGAACCTGAGCCTCCTTGTAATGTCGTATATCCGTTTCATGGTATCGAAGTACCACTCCGCCTCTTTCAGCCTGTCGGCCCTGAGCGCCTCAAGTATCTCCCTTTTCAGCTCACCCTCAACGTCCATGAGCCCGAGCAGGTACGCCTCCTCACCTACGCCTACGCTCTTCATGCCCGGTATCTTCCTCCTGTTCTTTATCTCGCTGAATATGTACGCCTCGGCGTATTCCTGGTAGGCCTGCAGCGTGTGGTACCTGAATTCCGAGTCAATCTTCTTCAGCTTGCCCACCGTGCCCGCCATGGAGCACAGCCGCTCCATCGCTTTCTCTTTGTCGTCGTTGTGCATCATGGTTATTGTCTGGCCCGCGTCCCTGATTATGTCCCTCGACATGGCCATTACCTTGTCGAAGCCGGCCTGCTTTCTTGTTAGATATCCTGCAATCATTTCTATATTTTTATCTAGGTTTTCCACTCATACCATCTTTTGCTATTTCTAAAAGCCTATCTCTACCAGAGCCATTTAAGATTTCCTTTTCTTTTAACCGTAGTACAATATAATTATTCTCTTTAAGCGTCTTGTTTATGCGTCTATCACCTATCACATGATCCCTTCTCGAGTGCCAGTACAAACCATCACAATACACGGCTATGTTCGGCTCTATAAAGAAGTCGGCTATTGTTGATTTTAATAGCGGAACCTGCTTTTTATGTGGCACTCCGGCATTTTCTAGCCACTCTCTTACTATTTTTTCAATATTTGTTTCTTTTCTCGGCATATTCATTATTGTATGTATTGTATGACATTTTTTAGAACAAAATTTCGATCTCCCATTTTGCGACTTATAAATGTAATACAAACGTCCACAAAATTCGCATTTATTCTCTAATGGCGGATGCCCTAATCTATAGTTAAAACTATTTTTACCACTAAAATGAATACTATTATACTTCCCCATACATTTTCTGCTACAAAATTTACCCAAATCTAGCCCTATTTTATATTTTCTAACGAAAAACTTTCTTTTACAATGAGAACAAGTTCTGGCTTTCATACCGCCTTTCCAAAAGGGGCTAGCGCTTCCAGAATAATATTCTCCTACACACTCTATACTACAAAACTGCCTATCGTTGATTAAAGTAGACTTTCGCCTTCTAAAATTTTTACCGCAGTTAGCACATATAAGTAATATATTGTGATATTTGCTATAGCATTCTTTGCTGCAGAAAATCCCATCTCCGCGTTTTAGATGCGCCGGGCTTACATAGAAAACTGAGCCACAAACAGTACAATTACAGTCCACCATGCAAATTATGCGAACTAAATATTTTTAAGTTTATCTAGGTAAAATAAATACTGCTGTGCATATCCTCTATACTTTCCCCACTGTAGCTCTGCAAACTCCTGTATCTGTTTTATCGACCTTTTTCTGCCTTTAAAATATAATTTTTCTACAGCCCTTTTCACATGAACATCTATGGGAAAGGCCTCAAGTTCCCCATATCCCATTAAAGCGATGCAATCGGCCACCTTCTCTCCTACCCCACTTATCGTCATGAGCTTTTCTTTCAACTCCTCATACTTCATGCCTTGCAGTCTGTTGAGGTCTATGTTATTAGTGCAATATTCTACTGCCTCCTTTATGTACTTGGCGCGGAACCCCGCGCCAGCCTGCATGAAGTCCTGCACCGTTGCCTTCATCAGGTCGCTGCTGTGAGGGAAACCCTTCGCAATCACATTTCCGCGAGCGTCTGTTATATCGACACCGAACTTCTGCACGAGGTTCTTCGTTATGAGCCTTATCCGCTTCACGTTGTTGAACTGCGATATTATGAAGACAAGCGTCGTCTCCCATGGGTCGTTCACCGTCAACCTCATCCCCCTGTATTCATTGATGGAGTTCCTCATGCTGTCGTCCGTCGCTATCCTCTTGTACACTGTCTTCATGTCGTCCTTCAGCCTGAACCTCTTTCTCACCTCCGCAGAGGCGAGGCCCATATGCGCGCTCACCACATGCAGGTTCCCGTTTTCGAGGCTTCCGGAATGCATCAGGTTTATCAGTGTCATGTTGTACGGGTATACTATCGTGTTGCTCAGTTCATTGTAATCCGCATAGAAGGTGAGCGGCTGCGCGCTCTCGAACGTATGCTTAAGGTTGAATACCGATACCGGTATCTCGTTTAGGTTATCCAGCTAACCACCATACTGCTCACGGAAGAAATCAAGTAGCTCTGACGTCTTCACCCTGACCTGCTTCTTGTCGTCCCTGCTGCGGACCGTAACCGTGTCGAATTCCTTCGAGCCTTTGTCTGCGCTCTGGTAGTCCACAGTGATGCAGAAAGGCGTGCCTATGTCGTCCATTCTCGCGTACCTTCTTCCTATCGATCCCGTGTAATCCCGCACCGTCTTGAACTTGTATCTAAGAATAGAGTAAACCTTGTCGACCATCGCGTCGAGCTTCTCGTCCTTCTGCAACGGGAATATCGCTATCTGGTACGGCGCTAGGAACCTCGGCAGCATAAGCACGTTCCTCTCTCCATCCTTCTTGTAAGTAAGGTCGAGCAGCATCCAGATGTTTCTGTCGACTCCGAAGCTCAGCTCAAGCACATTCGGGACTACCTTCTTTCCGTCTACTGCGACAGATAAGTCCTGGCCCGACCCCTTCGAGTGGGATGAGAGGTCGTAATCGCCCCTGTAGTGCAGGCCGCCGACCTCGCGGAAGCCTCCCCAGCTCTCCACTTCCACCTCTATGTCCATGTGTATCTTGTTGTAGAACGCCTTCTCATCCCCGCCCTTCTCCAAGAACCTGAACTTCTCCTTTGGCACTCCTATCAACTCGGTGTAGAACGCCTCGATCAGGGCCATATGGTAAGCATAGAATTCAGGAACATCGTAGCGCTTCGATATCTCTTCAAGTGTAAGGCTCTGAAGCTTCTTGTCCTTGTATGGCACAACATTCATCTTCCGCTTCGCAAACTTCTTTGCATCCACTATCCAGCTCTCAGGATCGAAGAAGATCTGCAGCTCCGCCTGAGTCAGTTCCCTCATCCTGTAGAGGCCCTGCCTCGGCGATATCTCGTTCCTGTAAGCACGCCCGATTATCGCTATTCCTAGTGGAAGTGACTTTCTGAGAACGTTGAACTCCTGGAAGAAGTTGAGGTAGGCGGACTGTGCGGTCTCCGGTCTCAGGTAGCCCTTGTCAGCCTTCTCCGGCCCCAATCCCACATCAATCATCATGTTGAACGCTCTTGGTTTTCCGAGAGTTCCCTTGTCCTTCGGGCATGTTATCTTGTGCTTCTTTATCAGTGTGTCCATCTCATCCGCAGACGCGCCCTCAGATACCTCAACTTTGTGCTCTGAAAGAAGTACATCTGCCCTGTAGTACGTCTTGCACTTTGTGCAGCCAACAAGTATGTCATTGAATCTTGCGGCATGCCCCGAGGCCACAAGCGGCTTCTCCGGAAACATCGTAGATCCATCTATAAGATGGTAATCCTCACTCACGTCTACAAAGTAGGAGAGCCACGCCTGCTCAAACCTCCTCTTCAGCAATGCGCCAAGGTGGCCGTAGTCGAAGAGCCCAGACGCACCGCCGTATATCTCAGCACTCTGCCAGAAGAAGCCCTTGCTCTTTGCGTATGCGAGAAGCTCATCGATCTTCAAATCAGACACCGTGATTGTTTATCGACAAAGAGATATAAAAGGCTACCTCGGCTTCAGGACGTACATGCCGTACTTGCTTATGTCGATGTACTTTTTGCAGAACGCCTTCACATCTTGTAGCTTGACTTTGCTTATCAGCCTTGGCATCATCTCCGGAAGCCTTGGGTCTCCTTCAACAAGCTCGCAACCCGCAATCAGTATCGACATGTCGAGCGTCTTCTCCCTGTATGTCGTGTAGTTTATCCTGAGCTCGTTCTTCACCGTCTTGAGCTCGGGGCTCTTTATCTCCCCTTTCTGCAGCTTCTCGAACTCCTTCAGTATGACCTCCTTTGCCCTCTCGAGGTTGTGCTGCTCCACTCCAGCCTCTGCGCCCATGAACCCAAATGTCGAGTATGTCAGTATCTTTGCGTAAGGCTCGTATGATAGGCCTCTTCTCTCCCTGACCTCCTCAAAGAGCCTGTGCTGCAGTATCTTTTCGACTACAAGCGATGCAAGATACTCCTTCATGTGCATCTTGCCGAACTCGGCCGTCTTGAAACCTATGCCTATCCTCGTCTGCTTGACCCCGCGCCTCGTTATCACGACCTCTTTTTTCTCCTGCTTTTCTGAAGAGGCATGCCTCACAGGCCTCTTCACGCTTCTTCTGAAGTTACCGAAGTACTTCTTCGCGCAGGCTATGCCTTCTCTTTCGCTTACTCCGCCGTACAGAGAGAGCACCATGTTCGCTGGCCCATAATAGCTCTTGTAGACCCGCATGAGGTCGCTTCTCTTCATCGATCCCGTAACGTGCTTGCTCTCCAAGGCAGAGTTCCTTGCCGGGTGAGTCTTGAAGAGAATTGTGGGAAGATAACCGTTCTGCATGTCTGCCGACGCGGGGTTGTCGTGGAACATCAATATCTCGTTTATTATCGGGCCCTTCTCAAGCGCGAATTCCTTTTCGGGCATGGTCGAGTTCCTCACCATGTCCGCCATCACATCCATGGCCCTGTTCAGGTAGCCCTTGTAGGCGCGCATTATGTAGACCGTTGACTCGCAGTCGGTGAAGGCGTTCTTGCTTATTCCCAGTGCCTTTGTAATCTCCTCCAGTTCCTTCCAAGTCCTCTTCTTCGTCCCCTTGAAGAGCATGTGCTCCAGGAAGTGGGATATCCCGATTTTGTTAGAAGGATCGTCCACGAATCCGTATCTGACCGCCAATGATATGCCAACCGTCTGCATCGACGGCAGTGAGTATACAATGACCTTCATTCCGTTGCCTAGGGTCTGTATACGTGATCGCATGCACTTCCTTAGGATTAAACTTTAATAAGCGTTGGGTTGTTTTTTGCCTACCCCCAATGTATCGTGTAGACCAGCGTGCGTCCCGCAACGCCTGCCATGGTTCTTGCATAATCAATTTGCGTGGCGAACCCCGCTGCCGCCTCTAGAGACAGGTGCGGCCTTACTCCATAGCCGCGAGATGTCGCAACGCCGAGCCACATTGGCCGCGGTTTGTCCACCTTTCTTTCAAGGGCAGGAAGGGACTCCTCAGAGGTTCGCCTCCTTACGCTTCCTATGCCAGAATCTTCCTGTAATGGCCTTCTCCTATGCCTTCCATCAGTCGTCCTATCGCCTACTGTTTCATGCCCGGCAGCCCTGATTGCGGAATGTGCTCCAGGTCTCCGAGCATGCTGTGCTGCTCTATAACGCTCTCCGAGCGCGGCCTCCTTCTCTTGACAAGCGCGTCCAGTCCGGATGGCGCCCTCTCATCGCTCCTCCTCCTTTCAATTGGTATGCGGTCCGAGCCGCTGCCCACGACCGGCACGCCGCTCAGCCTGCGGGAGATGGCTTCCCTCCAACGCTCCACGGATTTATCAAGCTGCCTCCTTAATTCATCATCCCTCCTCCTTCTATCATCAGCTTCTCTGTGCGCTTCTGTAGCCCTCTCGTTCAGTTCGCCGGCTTGAAGGGTTGGGAAGAACTTCCTTGGCATTCCTCCTCTCACGAGGTCCTCGACCGTCATGCCGTTTTCGCTTCTCGGCGAGGCAACAGGCGTATTCACTCCTCCGCGAGCCCGAACAGTCTCCTGCGGCCCTGTCGCCACATCCGCTTTAATCTCTCTTTCTCCTTGGAATCTCGCTTTCGATCCGTCTTTTAGTCCTCTCATAGTTTCACCTTTCCATTTTTGAGCGTAAGCAGAGCTAATGCTTGGTATAGCGCAGAAATTCTGGCAGAAAGAGGGCTTCGCGCTGACTGTACCAGAGAGTTCATAGGTCGATGACTCGCAGAATCGCCTTTTTTCTCTGGAAAGATACTACAACTGGCAGATATAAATTACTTACGTGCAGGCCTTCCAATCTCTTTTTATTGGTTGAGATGCAAACAATATGGGGGAAATATGCCCAAGAAGGGATTTGAGGAGATAAGAGAGCGCATGCTAAGCGCCGCAAAGCAGGGAATCAGCGAGGCATACAAGAGCGAGGAGTACGCGCTCATGCAGGCCGTCAACGCGCAGATAGAGACATCAAGGTCGTACAACCTTGCGTACGAGCGACTTAGCGAGTGGTATGGAATATACTTCCCGGAGGTGCGCATGACAAACCCTGTTACGCTTGCGAGGCTGGTCGTTGCGCTGAACCACAAGGGCATTGATGACCGTGCAATAGAGGAGGCGGTGAAGGACCAGTCGAAGTCGGAGGAGATATACAAGAAGGCGCAGTCGACCATCGGAAGGAAGATGGAGAGCAGCGAGGCAACCGGAATAATCAGGTTCGCAGAGCTCGTTCTTTCGCTAAATGAATCGTTAGAGCAGCTTGATTCCTACATAAAGGATGCATCGAAGAGGCTGATGCCCAATACCACTTACTTGACGGATCACATGATTGCGGCGGAGCTGCTTGCGCGAGCGGGGTCCATGGAAAGGCTCGCTACCATGCCTGCTGGAACCGTGCAGCTGCTTGGAGCCGAGAAAGCCCTCTTCAAGCACATAAAGTTCGGGAGCAAGCCTCCCAAGTACGGAATACTCTTCAAACTGCCTGAAGTGTCGAACGCGCCAAGGGAGATAAGGGGAAAGATCGCAAGGGCATACGCAACCAAGATAAGCATCGCACTTAAGGCAGACTATTTCTCGAAGAATTTCATTGCAGAGGGTCTCAAGGCGGACCTTACGAAGAACCTGAAGAGGATAAGAGAGAAGCCGATTGTTCCTAAGAAGGAGGAGCCAAGAAGGGAGTTCAAGAGGCACGGAGGCTTCCATCCTGGCAAGGACAGGATGAGAGGGTCAAGGCCTCATGGGAACAGGCGTCAATAAAGTATAAATATCAGGATAAACTGAGGCTAAAGTGATTATATGCCAGTAAGAGCAGAAGCTGGACCAGCCGCACGTAGAACCGCAGCCGCCCCAGAACTTAGCAAAGATACTATCAAAACAGTAGAGGCGCTTCAAGAATGGGTAAGTAGGCTCTCACTTGCGCAGAAACGCATAGAGGCTGTGAGGCCCGTGATTCTAACAGCACACGATTCGCGCATTGTAGATTTCGTTATTGCACTTGGCGAACTGTCACAATATACGGAAAAATTCGCAACTCAATATACGATAAATACACAGGTGCCCTTCGTTGCAAGAGTTGACAAGACAGAAGATGGCCCTGCACTAGGGCAGGTCAGAGGGCTCACGGAACTGGTTTCCACTACACAGTCCGCAGCATTTTATCTCGAAAGAGACCTGAACGGTATACTTCCGGCTATAAGCAGGGCAACCCTTGCGGCAGGCGCTCTCACGGTTGATTATGCATTAAGAGGATCTCCAGTGGGCCGGCAGGTTCCTGAGGATGACCCCAATCTTGTTAAACTATTGGAAGCGCAGACGGAGGTGGCGCGTCTCCATGCCTCTCTGGTCCTGGTGCCGCAGCAGAGGGAGGAGCTCAGGAGGCTTATGCAAGGAGGAGATTTGACCCCACGCCGAACTATTCAGGATTCGTAGATAGGCACTAATAAACTATTAGAAATATAGGGTGTCAACTTTTGAATGAAGGTAAACCTACATTCGGAAAGGCTTTAAATACTTTCGAATTGCGATAAAACCAGTCTAGGTGTCATGATGCCCAATCAAGGTAACCCAGGAGCTGCAAGACCAATATCAGAGGTAGAGGTTGAGGTACAGCAGAACATAGTCAATAACATTAACAACGTCAGGCCGACCGCGAAGTTCGACGCGAAGGACGCGACAGACCCGATAACGGCGGTATACCACAGGTCGATAGAGGAAATAGAGAAGATGCCTGTGATTGAGAAGACAATGACCGTATGCCCTGAATGCAAGCTCATCATTAACGGAATACTCTACAAGGACGGAGACAACGTCATGATCAGGAAGTACTGCCCGGAGCACAACTGGACAATAGAAAAGTACTGGGAAGACTATGACATGTACATGAAGATGAAGCGTTACAATTACTACGGAAGGGGATTCGACAACCCTAATTATATAAACGACACGAAGGGTGCAAACTGCCCGTTCGACTGCGGAATGTGCGAGAGGCACAAGTCCCACACAGGACTGGCCAATGTTGTAGTAACAAACAGGTGCCACCTATCGTGCTGGTACTGCTTCTATTATGCAAAGGAAGGAGAATCGATCTACGAGCCAAGCCTCGCGGAGGTCGACAAGATATTCAGGAATTTGAGGGCGCAGAAGCCGATTCCGGCGAACGCGCTGCAGATAACAGGCGGAGAGCCGACAATGGCACCCGAAATTCTCAACATAATAAAGAAGGCCAAGGAAGCAGGCTTCGACCAGATCCAGCTGAACACAACTGGAATAAACCTGGGCCTCAATCCTGACCTTGCAGTGAAGATGCGCCATGCGGGACTGAGCACACTTTACATGAGCTTTGACGGAGTCAGCCCAAGGGCAAACCCGAAGAACCACTGGGAGACACCGCTCGCGCTCAACGCAGCGAGGAAGGCGGGCATCGGTGTTGTCCTTGTACCAACAGTGATAAGGACGATAAACGACCACGAACTCGGCGCAATGATCAACTTCGCGATGAACAACTCGGACATCGTAAAGGCGATAAACTTCCAGCCTGTATCTCTGGTAGGAAGAATGCCTTCGAAGCTGAGGGAGAAGCAGAGAATTACGATACCAGGAGCGATAAAGCTGATAGAGGAGCAGACCCACGGAGTAATCGGCAAGGACGCATGGTTCTCTGTGCCGTACGTTGGAGGAATAAACAAGTTCATAGAAGCGCTAACAGGTGAATACAAGTACGACCTCTCGATACACTTCGCGTGCGGAGCAGGCAGCTACCTGTTCATCGACTCGGACAACAAGATAATTCCACTGACGAAGTTCGTAGACGCTGCGGGGCTGATAGAGCACCTGCAGAGGTCGGTCGACGAGATGCAGGGCAAGTCTAAGCTTGAGAGAAGGATAATAGCGCTCAAGGCGCTGACAAGCCTAAACAGATACATCGACAAGAAGTACCAGCCGAAGTCCGTCAACTTCAGCAAGCTTCTCTTGTCAATACTGATAAAGCACAACTTCCAGTCCATGGGCGCGCTCCAGATGAAGAGCATGTTCATCGGAATGATGCACTTCCAGGACGAGTACACATACGACATACACAGAGTGGAGAAGTGCGACATACACTACGCGCAGCCAAACGGCGAGGTTATGCCATTCTGCTCATTCAACGTCTTCCCAGAGATGTACAGAGACAAGGTGCAGAGGCAGTACAGCATGCCATCGACAGAGTGGGAGAAGACGCACCCGAACTGGGCGTACTCGAAGGACAAGTACACGAGGAACATAAAGGAACTCGAGGCAAGCCCAGAGTACATAAAGACGTACAACAACATGGTCGACTACTTTGCGCTGCCGGTAAATGGCGGCAAGGGCGTAGTTAACTTCGCAAACTCAAGGCCGAAGATCGCACAGCAGGTCGTGCAGAACGCTGCAGGCGCAACCGCAACGCTTCCAAAGCACGTGCTCACTGAAGAGAAGCACCACGAGGAGGAGGCAGGAGGATGCGGATGCGGCAAGGGATCGTGCGGCTGCGGAAAGGGCGAGGCCGAGGAGGCCGAAGGAGACGCGTGCGGATGCGGCGGCCACTGCGACTGCTAATTAACAACTAGGTTTTGATAATGGACCGCAGAGACATACACGAAGCCAGCCACTACCAGCAAGACTTGGAGAAGGAGCGCCAGTCTGGAAAGGCAGTAGAGGATGAGTATCTCATAGACAACCAGGGCAACAAGGTGAGGATGCCCTACAGGATGATCAAGGAGGTGCGCTTCGCGAACCTGAACCAGAAGGACATGGTTGACCCACAACATGCAGCACGTCTGCAGTACAGGCTTTCGCTTCTCGATTCTGTGATAAAGGCTTCGGTCAACTATGCGAGATCGAGGATAACGATAATATACAATCCAAAGGGAGCGCAGAACCGAAGGGAGCAGATCAGCCAGCAGGAGCTAATCGAGTTCTTGGCAAAGGAAGGAGTGAAGATCGACACGAATGCAATAACAGAGAGGGATTATGATTACGTAAAGGAATTCTACAACTACGCTTATTTCTCACCGCAGATAAGGGAGCATCCTCCATACGGATACACAAAGGAGGAATGGGAGAAGATGCGCGACGGATGGAACGAGAAGATGGACAAGTACACGAAAGAGAAGCTAGAGAAGTTTGAGGAGTGGCAGAAGGAATACGCCGCTAGCATGGGCATTGACGGGGCAAAGGCAGAGCCGCAGAAGGTTACCGCGCTTGACAAGATTCTGGGCAGAAAGAAGGGGCCAAAAGGTAAGAAGGACGAGAAGGGATTCTGGTTCCACGGCGTATAATCGGTAGCTATAAGTATCTCCAGGCGCTCAGTCTGCTGAAGAGTTGTTGTAAAGGTGTGTAATATGCCATCAGAGGCATCAATCAAAAAGTATCATAGTCACGATTGGCACACCAATGTGAAGAGGGATCCGACCAAGCACAGCCTGCCTCTAAGGGGCGTGAAAGCGCCCAAGTCAAGCGATGAGCCAACGGCGGAAATAGTTTCCGTAAGGCACCTGCGCCCTACGATGCCATTGCCAAATGGCCTAACTGGCGGTATCCCCGAGACCAAGAAAAAGGCCGGGAAAAGTTCTAGAAAGTAAATCAGTACTGTACCTCTTCCTTTACAATCATTTCCGCAGCCACAACCGGCTCCTCGATGCCAAAGTTCTTCAGCACATTCGGGTGTATCTCACCGAAGACGCAAACCTCTTTTCCTTTTGATACCGCTTTGGCGCACCTGCCCTCTATGAAGGAAGGGTCCTTGTGCTGTGAAATCGTGTATTCCATGCCCATAGAGGAGAGCATTGCGCTTACCGCGCTCTTCGCCTCGGCGAAGTTCGCCTTGGCGTGCACGCTCACGAAGGACGCCCTCTTGTCCTCCTTTGGAGTATCGCCTTTCAGCGAGAAGCACCTCCCTATCTCGAAGAGCCTCTGCGGCATGGTTGCCATTCCGGATATGCCCAGGTTCTGCAGAAGGCCGGGAAGCAGCGATGTCCTGAGCATGCTTATCATGCTGGTCTTCGAATCTGCTATGCTCACGTGGTCGTCGTTGGTGTACTTGTGCAGCAGGTTGTCGAAGTTCACCTTCTCGCTGGTCAGCATGCTGTTGATTGCTTCTGTGTACCCGAGGCCAACCATGAGCCTCGCTATCTTGTTCTCGTATTCGACGTCGCTGTTCTCTAGCCCTGATACGATTCCGGATATCGCAAGCGGCATTATCTTGTCGTACCCATACGCTATGGCAATGTCCTCGATTATGTCCTGGTCGTTGAATATGTCTACCCTGTAAGGGGGTATGTAGAAGAGCACGGAATCTCCGTACTTCGCGGCCGTGTACCCCATCTTGTTCGCAAAGCTTATCACGTTGTGCCTTCCGGTCTCTACTCCAAGCGTCCTTTCCGCCTTCCTCATGCTCACCTTCATCTCCTTGTATCCAAGGGCAGGCGTCTCGAACTTCTCGCCTGGCTTGCTGACCGTTACCGGGTACACATCCGCTCCGGCATAAAGGAATGAGCACGCTATGAGCGCCGCAGCGCTCTTCACTGCGACGAGCGATGTGCCTGTGATGTCTACGAAGAGGTTCTTCGTCAGCGATATTACCTTTGTCTGGTCGCAGTTCGTTATAGGGATGAGCGCAATCACCTTCTTCGAGTCGCTCAGGCACGGGTAGAGGACGGATCCGCTTCCGTAGTTGGGCACGGTGTCCTGGTAGGTCACGCCCTTGTCGTGCGCCTTCATGATCTTGCTGAAGCTCGTGCTCTTCTGCGAGTTGAGCGGGACTATTTCCCCTTCCTTCACCGCAGTGTACACCAAATCACCCTCTATGGCGTTGAGGTTGTGGATGCCTATCGCAAGCTTCTTTCTTTTTCTTCCATACGTGTCTGCGAACTTCTCCGTGAAGTTTATCAGGTACTTGAGCATGTTGCCCGATAGGTTTACGTTCTTCACTACCATGCCGGCTATGTACGGCCTTGCCTTCTTGACCTCGTTCTTCACGTTTATCGTGAGGGCCGCCTTGCCATCTATCTTGTAGAAGCTGTCCTTGGGCTTGCTTATCCCTCCGAAGTTCTCTATCGCCCTCTTGAGACCCACAAAGTCGAGCAGGTCCGGCCTGTTGGGCGTCACGTTTATCTTCAGCTCCTGTGCGGTCACCTCCTCTACCTCGACGCCCATCTCCGGCAGGGCCTTGAGCAGGTTCTCCTTGCTGAGCCCTATCTTCGTCACATCCTTCAAATCAAACGCTACGACTGCCATGCTACACCTTCAGGTTGCCCCTTGACCTTAGCCAAGAGACATCGTTCTTGAACAGGGTTGGAAGAGACTCAACCCCGAATATCTTCTGGTTGAGCATAAGCCTGTCGACTCCTCCTCCCCATGCGAGTACCGTCCTGGACAGGCCGAGCGCCTTTGTTATCTCCTCTCTTATCACACCGCCGCCGCAGAGCTCTATGCTGTCGTTGTGCTCCTTGTCGAAGTAGTAGAACTCAAGTCCGGGCTCTACGAACGGGAAGTACGATGGTCTTACCTTCACATCATCTATACCCAGCTTTGAGTAGAACGTCTTGAGCACGTATATCAGGTTGGCAAGGGTGAGGTCGTTGCCCACTATGATCCCATCGTACTGGCGCAGCTCGGCCAGGTGCTTGTAGTCAAGGTTCTCGTTCCTGAAGACCGAGCCTATGGAGAACATCCTGATAGGGTAGTTCTGCTGCATCGCCTTCGCGAGCTTCCTCATCTGCCTCGCGGATACGCTAGTTGTGTGCGTCCTGAGTATTGCAGACCTGGCAAGCTCCTCATTCCAGGTCTCCTTCCAGCCCGTCAGGTGCATCTCCTTCACCTTGTGCAGGGCTGTTATGTCCTCAATCGTAAGCTTGTCGGGATTCGATAGGAAGAACGTGTCCTGCATGTCCCTTGTGGGGTGGTCCTGCGGAGAGAAGAGCGCGTCGAAGTTCCAGAAGGCGGTCTCGATTATCGGTCCTTCCACTTCTATGAACCCCATCTCAAGCCACTTCCTTCTCATGACGTTTATGAACTCCCTGACGGGGTGCATCCTTGACGGGTAAACTGTATCGGATGGCGCCGAAACGTCATACGGCCTGAAGCCCAGCTTGCTCCATTCGCCGCTCTTTATCAGGTCCTTGGCGAGCAGGCCTATGCCCTGCTCCTTCGGAGCCTTGGCTAGCATGTCAGCGCCCTTCTTGGTTATCGATAGCGATCTTATCTCGTTCCTCTCCTTCACTTCTATGAGGCCGCGCTTCACCAGTGCGGCAACAACATCCTTGTTCTTGTTTATCAGATCCTGCCTCCTCCCCGGCTCTGTGGTGGTCAGGCTTATCAGCACCTTCCTAGCAGGGTAATCAAAGGAGCCGCTGGCAGCCTTGCCGCCCTCCTTGGTGAGGCCGAGGATTCCGCCGCTGTCAATGGTTATCCATCCGTTCTTCTTCGCCCAGCCCAATGCTATGTGGTCAGACACGTCTCCAACGCGCTCCTTCCTTGTTGCGAGCTTCCTGACCAATGATTCCTCTGGGAACTCCTCCATGTAGCGCTCCCCCTCCTGGCTCGCCTTGACGTCAACTATGCCTGCACGCTTGACATCTATCGCGCCGGCCTTCTGCAGCGACTCCGCTGCCCATAGTATTGTGTCCCTGCCCAGCTCTGTTGCGTCTGTTATCTCATCAAGGGTGGCAGCGCCCTTCTTGGCTAGGAAACCGAGCAGCCGCTCTTCGTATTGATGCAAGCTATCACTTCTCCACTTTCAGGTAGGTGTACAGGATGAACAGGAGCACAACCGCCACGACTATCACGTAGACGAAGAATCCGAAGAAGTTGTATATCTGGGTGAAGAAGGAGAGGACCTCCTGCTGGAGGCTCTCCTGTGTCGTGTACGTCAGCGTGAACTTCGAAAGCGGTTCCTGGTATATCCACGAGACGCTTGTCACGTTGGTGAAGTTACCTGATGCAAGTCCTGTAGGCAGGTCTGGTATTGGGTAAAGGGATGTTATCTTCGAGCCGGCCGGCAGGACCATCGTTAGGTTGGTGTTCTGGATGAGCACCTGCCCGCTCACTTCATCTTCGTAGTTGAAGAAGCTCCTGTTGAACGAGTATGTGAAGATCCTTGGGGCGATCTCCTGCACGGAGGTTGCATTCCTGACATTGTATGTTATCACCAACTGCGTCTGGTCCTGCCCGTATATGTTTGTTGTTATGGGCCCTGGAAAGAGCTTGAAGTCATATACCCCGCTCTTCGGGTTAATGATGTGCTGGACTAGTTCCGGCCCTATGACCGCCTGCCAGTTGCTGAGCGTCAGGTTCAGTGCCTCACGGCTGGAGCCATACTGTGATACCGATGTGTTCGTAAGGACCACAACGAAGGTCTCCTTGACGCTCGCGCTCGTGTTCGTATTCAGCGTGACAACCGTGTCAATGTGCGTTATTGAATAGGATGCATAAGTAGCGGGAATTGCGAAGAGCGCTATGAGAAGCACTGCAATTGCAGCATACCGGATCAAAAAGCTCACCAAAATATCTTTTCCTAAGAAGGTATTATAACCCTATTGTTGGCGTTTTTTGCGTCGTATAGTATGATATTAAATACCTTTAGAACAGAAGAAAGTTACGTGATTCTATGATGACAGGATTCGTAATAACAAAGGTAGAGGGCAGGCTTGAGCCCGCGGCGGACCTGCGAAAGCAGCGCTTCCCAAAGCTTGACTACAACATTGACAGCGTCAGCGTAAGCGGCACAAAGGTCAAGGTCAACTATGAGTTCATGGCAACGTACTACGATACGGACACAAAGGACGCCAAGAGCATAGGAGATCTCAAGCTGAGCGGATACGTGGAGCTGGACGAGTCAAAGGACTCCGCAGCGGCGATATCAAAGAAGTGGAACGCTGATCATATGCTGCCGGGAGAGATAGCGGAAGACGTGCTCAACAACCTCAACTTCAGGTGCGGCGCGACAGGAACGCTCCTGGCTTACTCGCTGGGCCTCATTCCACCGCTCGTGATAACAAGGACGAAGATTGAGGAGAAGAAGCAGTAGTCCCTTATCTTAAGATCGGCATGCACTGTGACGTGCCGAGCGAATTGGTGCTTCAGTGCAAATAGAGGGCGCAGTGCTGGACATAGATTACCTGATCGATAACTCAGCAGCAGAGATCAGAATAACGGTCAAGGAGAAGGAAGGCAAGGCCTGCCAGGTATACGACAAGGATTTCAAGCCCTATTTCTACATAGTCCCCAACGCGGGGATAACAAAAGAGGACCTGATGGGCGTTACCGCTGTGGAGAACGGCAACGTAATCAAGCCTGCAAGCATAGAGCAGGCAAAGAGGAAGATCGCGGGCAAGGACGAGGATGTGCTCAAGGTGATAGCGAAGAGCCCAATGAATGTGCCAAAGCTGAGCGCGGCGATGGGCAAGTACGGAACATGCTACGAGTACGACATACCATTCGCAAGGAGGTACGGACTCGATAAGGACATAGTGCCTCTTTCAAACTACATAATGGAGGTCGAGCAGGAAGGAGAGCAGCTGGTGCTCAAGTCCATGAAGCCTTCTTCTGATTCGTTCAACGTTGATTTCAGCCTTATGTGCTTTGATATAGAAGTATACAACCCATTAGGCATACCGAGGCCGAGCACTGATCCGGTCATAATGATAAGCTACTTCTACAAGGCAAAAGGAAAGACAGAGTCTGGAGTTCTTACAAGCAAGAAGATAGCAAAGGACTTCGTTGAATCGGTGAAGGATGAAAAGGCGCTCTTCAAGGCATTTGAGGAGAAGATAAAGGAACTGGACGTAGACGTTATAGTTGGCTACAACTCTGCGAACTTCGACATAAGGTACATGCTCGAGAGGGCAGAAGCATTGAAGATAAAGTTCAACATAAGCAGGTACGAAGGGGAGACGAAGCTGGAGAGCCACGGATTGGTGCAGAGGGTCAAGATAGCAGGCAGGGTGCACGTTGACATCTACCAGGTAGTCAAGTTCATCTCAATAGTAGGAGCGAGCGAGAGCATACTCAAGCTGAACAGCTACACGCTGCAGAATGTCTATGAGGCAATAAGCGGGGCGAAGAAGACGACTGTTGTGAAACTGGACATCTACAAGCTCTGGGACGGCACAAAAGATGATCTGGAGACATTGGCGGTATACAACCTGAGCGATTCGAAGGCACTTTACGCAGTCTACGAGATGTTCATACCGATAATGATCGAGATGGCGAGGACGACCGGAGACGTGCTGAGTGACACAGGAGTATCAACAACAGGGCAGCTGGTCGACTACCTGTGCATGAGGTATGCCTACAGGGCAAACGAAATGATACCCAACAAGCCAACAGAGGGAGAGATAAAGAAGAGGCTTTCAGAGCCGATAGAAGGCGCGTATGTAAAGACACCAGAGCCAGGCATCTACGATAACCTGGCAGTATTCGACTTCAGAGGACTGTACCCATCTATCATAATATCGTACAACATAGACCCCGCAACAATATGCTTCGATTGCAAGGAGTACTACGAGTCTCCATTGGGCACAAAGTTCGACAAGAA
>JASHRX010000029.1 GCA_030037075.1 Microcaldota archaeon
GACTCGAAGGACAACGACCTGGCCGGCAAGATAAAGTACATCGTGATGGCTGGCGATGTTGCAGACGGCGTGGGAATATATCCGGAGCAGGAGTACGAACTGTCTATACCTGACATCTATCTGCAGTACAAGCTGCTCTTCAACTTCATTGAGGCGATACCAGATTACATACACGTCTTTGTCATGCCGGGCAACCACGATGCTGTTGGCAGGGCTGAGCCGCAGCCGCCCCTTGGTGAAGAGTTGATAAAGGACTTCAAGCTCGACAACGTGCACATATTGACAAACCCGAGCTACATGAACCTGCACGGGCTTGATGTGCTTTCGTACCATGGCACATCTCTTGATTCTATGATACGTGCGATACCGGAGGCGAGCTACTCCAACCCAGAGAAGGTCATGATAGAGATACTCAAGCGCAGGCACCTTTCACCCATCTACGGCGGCAATGTCATTGTTCCAAGCAAGGATGACCAGCTCGTGATAGACAAGGTGCCGGACATACTCCACATGGGTCATATACACAAGAACGGGCTTGCGGAGTATCATGGAGTTAAGATCGTAAACAGCGGGACATGGCAGGGAATAACAGCCTTCCAGACAAGGTCGGGGCACATACCAACGCCGTGCGTGCTTCCCGTGTATGAGACAAAGAGCGGAAGGTTCACTTCCGTAAGTTTCGGTGACTAGTTGGACTCAAAGGAATACTTCGAGATGCTTTCAAAGGGCGCGGACCGCGAATACGGCATAGCCGGAGCGGCCCGTAGTAAGGGGTTCGACCCGGAGCAGGCCGTTGAGATAAAGCCAGCGCCAGACCTTGGAGCGAGAGTTGAGGGAATAATAGGCTACGAGGGCATCGCCGAGATCATCAGAGAAAAGCAGCCGAGGATGACGCACTATGAGCTGGCGTTCGACATGGTAAAGGAGATATGCACGAACCCTAAGTTTGAGGCTGCCGTGCAGGCTAGAATTACCCTCGCCTTGCGCATAGGCCTTTCAATACTTACAGATGGGATACTCGTAGCACCTACAGAAGGCATGCCAGGCATAGAATTCCACAAGAATCCTGACGGCACTGATTACATTGCGATTATATACGCGGGGCCGATAAGGGGCGCAGGCGGAACCAGCGCAGCCCTGTCGGTCGCTCTTGGAGACTATGCGAGGAAGTTCTTCAACATCGACCAGTACAAGCCGCAGAGGACCGAGGTTGAGAGGACACTCGAGGAGATGCAACTCTACCATACAAGGAGCGGCAAGCACCTCCAGTATCTTCCAAGCGAGGCGGACATGCGCGTGATACTGGAGAACTGCCCGGTCTGCGTTGATGGAGTGCCTACGGAGGAGATAGAGGTGAGCGTCCACAGGAATGTGAAGAGGCTTGACGCTAACGGCAACGAGACAACCATGACGAACAGAGTCAGAGGAGGCGTAGCTCTTGTGGTCTGCGAGGGAATAGCGCAGAAGGCGAAGAGCGTGCTCAAGTACTCGAAGGCGGCTGGGCTGGACTGGAGCTGGCTCAACTCCATAATACGCGTAGGGAAGTTCACCCAATCCTTGAGGAAGGAGGCTAACGATCCCGCATTCCTGACAGAGCTCGTGGGCGGCAGGCCCGTCATAGCCTATCCAGATTACAGGGGCGCATTCCGGCTTAGGTACGGCAGGTCCAGGCTAACAGGAATAGCCGCAAAGGGGTTCAGCCCCGCGACCATGATCATACTCGACGATTTCATAGTCATAGGGACGCAGGTAAAGATTGAGAAACCGGGCAAGGGCAGCGTCGCAATGCCTGTTGACACGATAGAAGGGCCTTTCGTGAAACTGAAGAGCGGCGAGGCCCTGAGGGTCAACAGTGCAGAGCATGCAAAGCAGGTGCTCAAAGAGGTTGACAAGATACTCAGCGTAGGCGACATGCTCATAACGTTCGGGGATTTCAGGAAGACAAATACGCCGCTCATGCCCTCAAGCTATGTTGAGGAGTTCTGGTATGCGCAGCTGAAGAAAGCTGGGTATAAGGGCGAGGAACCGCAGCCGGAGAACTTCGAAGCCGCGTTTAAGCTATCTAAGCATTACGGAGTGCCGCTGCACCCACGTTATCTTTATGAGTACCAGGACGCGGGAATGAACGAGCTAGTAGTGCTGGCGAAGGCGCTGCTCGTATCAAAGATAAAATCGAAGAGCAGCAGCATCTTCGACCTTGAGGAGATAACGCTGGAGAAGGAGCAGGCAGAGGCGGCACGCCTGCCATTGGAGATATTATGCGTACCACACTTCGATAAGGAGAGCATAACCATATCGGGAAGCGATGCGCAGAGCCTCCTCACCTCAATGGGATTCGTGGAGAACGAGAAGATAAAGATGGATCAAGGTGTACCTGAAAAGTACAAGGGAGACGACCTCTTCCAGGTTCTCAATTCTCTGTCGCCTGTGAAGCTGATGCAGAGGTCATCAAGGATAGGCGCGAGGATTGGGAGGCCGGAGAAGGCACGTGAGAGGCTGATGAAGCCTGCGCCGAACGTTATGTTCCCGATTGGGGAGAACGGAGGCAAGGACAGGAGCATCATACGCGCATATTACGCGGTGAAGAAGCAGTTCAAGAGCCCGAACGTCGATGTTGAGATTGTAAACTACAAATGCGCTGTGGGAGGTGAGCAGCTCAACGCGGCCTACTGCAGGGAGCACAAGTCGAGGGCCTACATAGAGAGGAGGTGCATGAGCTGCGGCAGGGTAGGGCTGGGCGCGACCTGCGAAGTATGCGGGGGCACGACAACCGGCACCAACACAAGGGCCTTCAACATAGTCAAGGAGCTGGACACCGCGCTGGCGAACCTGCAGATGGCAAGCCCTCCGAAGATGATAAAGGGGGTGAAGGGCCTCATGAACAAGGACAGGATACCCGAACCGCTCGAGAAGGGAATACTAAGAAGCACGTTCGGCATATACACCTTCAAGGACGGCACGTGCAGGTTCGACGCCACAGATGCGCCCATGACGCACTTCTATCCCAGAGAGGTCTCAACAAGTGTGGAAACGCTTAGGAGGCTCGGCTACACAACAGACATGAATGGGGAGGAACTCGATAGGGAAGACCAGGTCGTCGAGCTAAGGCACCAAGATGTTGTGATAAACAAGAGGTGCGCGGAGTACATGCTGAATGTGACGCATTTCGTTGATGACCTGCTTGTAAAATACTACGGCCTCGAGCCGTTCTATAACGCAAAGTCTGCGAATGACCTAATAGGCCATCTTGTCATGACGTTGTCGCCGCACACTTCCGCTGGTGTTCTTGGCAGGATAATAGGATTCACGGACGCGAACGTAGGGTTCGCGCACCCGTACACCATATCCGCAAGGAGGAGGAACTGCGACGGCGATGAGGACACGATGATGATGCTGCTTGACGCGCTGCTCAACTTCTCGAGGAGGTACCTGCCAAGCCTCATCGGAGGAACCATGGACGCGCCTATCATACTCACAGTCAACGTGCACCCGGAGGAGGTAGACGACGAGGTCTGGCAGATGGAGACTGTGGACGGATTCGGGTTGGAATTCTATGAGAAGACGCTTGAGAGGGGGCAGCCTGCTGATGCGCAGGTGGAGAGCGTGAGCAGCAGGCTCAACACCGACAGGGAGTACGCGGACCTTCTCTTCACGCACAGCAGTACCGCAAACGCGATAATAGAGGCGCCGAAGAAGAGCGTCTACACGAAGCTGAAGACTATGGACGAGAAGGTCGACCTGCAGTTCAAGCTCGTCGACAGGCTGTACAGCATAGACAAGAGGGACACTGCAAGGCGCCTGATATCAAGCCACTTCATAAGGGACCTCATGGGCAACCTGCATTCCTACTCGGAGCAGGGCTTCAGGTGCGTCTCCTGCAACGCGAAGTACAGGAGGGTTCCGCTCGTGGGGAAGTGCACAAGGTGCGGCGGCAGGATAATACTGACGATATCGAAGGGCGGAATCGAGAAGTACCTGGACATGGCTGTGAACCTCGCGGACAGGTACGACCTCGACCAGTACATGAAGCAGAGGCTGAAGCTCATAAAGGACGAGATAGAAACAGTGTTCGGAACAGTTGGCACGCAAGGCTCGACAAAGCAGTTTAATTTATCGAAGTTTATGTGATAGGATGCAAAAAATAAAGCCATTCTTGTGGTTTGTGAAGGACGCAGACAAGGCCGCAAAGTTCTACGTCTCGATTTTCGGGAAAACTTCTAGAGTAATCAGCAATACAAAAATAGAAGGCACACCGAGCGGTCCAAACACTTACATGATTGAGCTCAAGCTTGGCGAGGTGCATTTCACCTTCATAAATGCGGGCAAGAACTCGGGATTCGATACTTTCTCGCCAGCTACCTCGTTCGTGATCAACTGCAAGGACCAAAAAGAGGTCGACCACTATTGGAACGCTCTTAGTAAAGGCGGGAGGCCTATTGCCTGCGGCTGGTTGACAGACAGATACGGCGTAACTTGGCAGGTGGTCCCGACAGAGCAGGTGAAGTATCTTGCAGGGCCAAACAAACGAGGGAGAGAAAGAGCAATGAAAGCGATGATGAAAATGAAAAAGCTCGACCTGGCAAAGATGAAGAGGGCTTACTACGGCTAGAAGAGCCTCTGCTGCTTTACCGATACCCTTTTCTCCCAGAGCTTCTCCGCGAACTTTTCTATCCTCTCCGTTGAGAAGTCGTGCTCGTTGCACATGAACTCTATTATCTTCTTCCTGTCTGGCAGGGCGCTGAGCTGTTTGTTGAGCTCCTTTGGATCCACGTCTGAAACTTCTGGCTTGGTGAACAGCGCTTCCACCTCGCGTATGTCAAGCTCGAACTCCTGGCTGTACTTCTCTTTCACGTACTTCTCTATGTCTGATATCGTTTTTGAAGACTTGGCGATTTTGACTGCTGTTACTGGGCCCACTCCGTCTATCCCCTCGTTGAAGTCCGTTCCCAGCAATATGCCAGCCCAAATGAGCTGCTTCTGGCTCAGCCCTACGCCCTTCAATGTCTCCTGCAGGTCCACTATCTCTGGCTCTACATTCACATAGACGTTCTTCTTTGGAAGTTTCCTCCTTCCGCTTATCGTGAGGTTCCTTACAACTCTTGGGGTAGCGAACAGCAATGTATCGTAGTCCTGGCTTGCTGCCGAGTAGACAAGTCCCTTCTTGCACATCTCGCAAGCCTGTGCTTCACCTTCACTGGGCGCATTGATGTGCGCTATGCCCATGTAATCAAGCAGCTGCTTCGAGCTCTCCACGACGTACTTGTTTATCCTTGTGCTCTGCTGCGCATACTTCCTTGCTTCATCCATCTCACCTGCTTCTTTGGCCTTCTGCCACGCCTGGTAGGCTTCATCCCTTCTGTTCATGCGCGCTTGTATGGTCTTCTGCTTGAGCATCGAAGGAATGCCGTCGAATACGTAGATCGGCTTTATCCCGTAATCGACCAGCTCTATCGTACGGTAGAAGAGTCCTGATAGGTGGCTTGTAACGTTGCCCTTGAGGTCCTTCAGAGGAGTGCCATCCGGTCCTCTTATTATTGTGAGGAACTGGTAGAGCACGTTGTACGCGTCTATGGCTATGCTCCTGCCGTTGAGCTCCTCAAGCTTAAGGGGCCTTTTGACTATCAGCTTACCCAAGTCTACCGACATCGCACCATCTAGGAATTGAAGAAGTCTCCGAGCGTGGCCTTGCCCGGCTTTCCCGTGTACACCTTGGGCTCATCACTCTTTTGTTGTGTTATCTTTATGTTCAGTGCCTTCTCGATCTTCTTTGTCAGCTCTATCGGGGGCCTGGTCTTCTCCTCCTCGATCCTGAGAAGAAGTCCTTCTTTCTCGTTCAGCATCTCCGCCAGCACCTTGAGGGGCAGCTGCATCTGGTCCCGCGCCTGGTGCATCTTCTTTCCGTAACCCTCTACGAGCTCTATCTCCTCGTCGGTCTTCTTTACCGCCTTCCTCTGCGGTACGCCGGCTCGCTCCTCCACGGCCTTGTAGACCACCTTCTTGCCCTTCGCGCACGACGAGCAGACTCGCAGGTCAGACCCTTCGATAGATACTATGTACACGTCGTTCATCTTGCGGCCGCACAATTCGCACTCCTCCACAGTCCCACCTATGAATATTCCTTCTAAAGGAATAAATAGCTTTAATGCAATGATTCGTGCACATGGCCGGTAGTGGGGATGAGAGCAGGAAGCGCTATGTCAATCTTGCTGTCATAGCGATAGTCATACTCGGCTTTGCAGGGATAATCTACGCTTACTATGCGACCTTCCTGGGAGTCCTGAACCAGGCGCTCCTCGCGATACTCATACTCATTGTCTCGGGCATGCTGATACAGAAGATGAAGGGCTTCAAGGGCGGCTACGGGATGTACATGCCTTCTAGCATGTACGGGGCGGGCACCATAGAGAAGCTCTCCAAGAAGAACGGGTCTTTCTGGAGGGGCATGTCAATGTGGGGCATAGTGATGGGCTTCGGCCTGCTATCGTACCCGCTGCTCAAGGGCAGGATCAGCAAGGCGATCCTGATCACAGGGTTGGTATCTCTTGTAGTCTACCTTTATTTCATATTTCCATGCCTGGGCGTTGCCGCCCAGTTCATAAGCATAGCGTCCATACAATCCGCGGCAAGCGCGTCTACCGCGCAGTGCATCCCCTCGTTTGCCGGGCTGACCCTCTACGGCTATGCGATTTTGGCCATAGTCTTAGTCGCTGGCTTCTCTGGCTTCCTGATCGCGGCGCTGCTGTACAACGGCCTTAATGTCTTATCCAACAGCGTACTCTACGCACTTACCGCGTACTCTGGAGCGCCGCAGACAGCCCTACTGACTACGCTGACGCCCGGCGTGGCGCCCATCCTTCCCGGAATAGACATACCGCTGGTGGCAGGCATACTATCATTGGCGATAATCCTGACAATACATGAGTTCTCGCACGGAGTGCTGGCACGAATGGCCAAGCTGAAGATCAAGTCGATAGGACTGCTCG
>JASHRX010000030.1 GCA_030037075.1 Microcaldota archaeon
GTTCATAACCGCCTGCATGAGCTCTGCTATAGCGTCCTGGTTTGGCTCGAACTTCGCATTCAGATGCTTGTATGCGAATATCTCATCCGTTTGCAGCCATACGTTTGTGAATCCTCCTCCCTGCAGATTCACCTTAGCCTCCTCGACCACCTTCTCTGGGCTGTAGTACCTCATCGGCCTGAGCGTTACCTCGCAGAAGTCGCAGCCTATTCCGCATCCTCTCATTGTCTCTACGAGTCCCATCATCGCCGGCCTCCTTATCGATGGAAGCTCGTCCAATGTTGGCGCTCCCTTCGCCAAACCCGGTCTTCTTGTGAGGAACTGCGCATGCTCGTTGTAGCTCCTGTGGAACTGGGCGTCATATGACATGAATCCCTTGAAGAAGAGGTTGGTGTCAACCGTGTCTGTGGCCAACTGTTCGAATATCTGCTTTGCTATGTCATCGCATTCTCCCTGCACTGCATAGTCGATGTGCTCCCTGTCGAGCGCCTCTGGCTCTATGGTGAACTCCCATACTCCTGGGCCTCCTACAATGAGCTTCGCCTTCTTGCCAGCCCTCATCTTGTTTAACTTCGCTACGAGGTGCTCCCACTCCACTCTTACCCAGGGCTTGTGGTTGCTGCCGAAAAGGACGTTGTAGGACATTGTCAGCGGCCCCAATCCCAACGGGTCCATAGTTGACAATGCGATTATTTCAGTATCATCATTTATGAAGTTGGCTAAGTACTGCTCATGCGGTACCGCTATGTCCTTCGGATCTACTCCTGCATTTATGAGCGATGCCTCGAGCTTCCTTATCGAATACGGCGCGTACCTTGCCTCGCCGTTCGGCAGCGGAGCAGCCTGCGGCCCCTTCAAGAACCTGTAGACAGGACCAGGCACCAGCTCCGATGGCGCGCATGGCAGGAATGTGAGAAGTGGGAAGTGCCTGTAGTGCGCTACGAGCGTCGAGTCTGCCACTAGAACATACTTTGCCATTTAACCCCTTTGGAACACTATAAGGACTACCTAGAGACTTGTAAACCCTGATATATTAATTTGGCTGCAAATCTTTAAATAGGTTATTTGGTTCTCCGGTTAGCGGCTGTCCTCGAATACCTCTCCAAAGGACCTGCAGAAGTACCTGACCGCATGCCTCAGCGATTCCCTGCCTGTCTGCGTGAGTGAATATGTGATAAGCTTGCCCCTCTTGATGCCCTTTATGAGTCCTACCTCTTTCAATTCCTTCAATGCGGGATAGAGCGTGCCCGCCTTTGGCTTCTCGCCCCTTCTCTTCTCTATCTCCTTGGCGATCTGCTCCCCGTGCATCTGCCTCTTCGAGAGCAGCCATAGTATCTGGAACGACAGCATGCCGCGCATGTCGCAGCCATACTTGTACTTCATGGTAAATATAGGACAGCCTATATATTTAAATATTTCCTTGCACATATATATGGTGTCCTATAAATGGACGGGTGAAAAAATGTGCGGAGAAATGCAAGGAATGAGAAATTTCCTAACCAAGGAGGAAAAGCTGGAGATCCTGTCGGAATACAAGGAGTCACTTGAGAAGGAGGTAGCGGGAATAGAAGAGCGCATACAGGATCTTAAGAAGAAAAACAGCTAAACTGGTCCTTTGGCAGGCGTAATGCCTGCCTTTTTTTCTTAAATAAGATTCACTAGGAATCCTACAAGAAAGCCCAGGAATATTCCCAGATAGACAAGCTTCTGCTTTATCGGGTCTATGTCCTTGAGCTGGTGCTTTATCATTGGAAGTATCACATAGAGTATAGCGCCTATTGCAAGTCCATCGAAGAAGACGTTGAAGAGCGTGGAGCTGTAGAAGAATCCTGTTATTCCTCCTATCACAGTTGGCAGGCCACCCACCAGGAAGAGTAGGAGCATCGTTCCCAGTTTTTTGTTGTTGTTAAGGAACGGTGCCGCAATCGGAAATCCTTCTGTAACATTCTGCAACGTGAATCCTACCAGAATTACCAAGGCTACCCCTGAAAACAGTCCCAAACTTACTGATGTTGAACCGAAGACAAGCCCTTCCGTAAGGTTCTGGAGTCCTATTCCTATTGCAATCATAAGAGACATGTTTGCCGGAGTGAGGCCGTGCTTCGCCCTGTTTTCGAAATAATAGAGCATGAAGAAGCCTATTACAAGCGCTATCGCGAATGCGGCGCTCAGGCTCGGTATTGCCAAATAGCTTCCTGGAGAGCTGCTGTTGTACAGGCTGGGGGCCGCATCGGAGAACACGTCGCACATCAGGAATACGAGTATCCCTATGGCTACCGCATTGAGTATCCTTGTTGTGTTCTCGCTCGTCTTCCTTCGCAGCACCATTGGCAACGACAGGTATATCGAGAAGCCCATTATGACAGAGAAGAGCACCGTACCAATGAAGTTTGACATCTGAAACCACAGTTATAACTGGGTTATAAATTGTTGGTGTATTTAAATGGTGTGGGCGCATTTTTGTAGGCCGATAAAAAAGATGCCCCACACCGAAGCCAAACATATGGGTTTTAATAGACCATTGTAATGTATTATGTGGCGATAAGATGGAGGCATATTGTGTTAAGTGCAAGGCAAAGAGGGAGATGAAGAACCCGCAGCAGGTAACCATGAAGAACGGCAAGACAGCAGCAACAGGGACCTGTGCAGTCTGTGGAACCAAGATGTTCAAGATAGGCGGCTGATTCCGCCTTTTGTTTTATGAGGCTTAGCGTGAGCGCCAGAAGTAGGCAAGCAGCATGGAATTCTACGATATTCTTAGAAGCTATTAAAATGTGGCATCCCATAGCTTATCATGAAGCCGGAAAGCGACCAGAAACTGGTACAGAACAACGAAGAATTCGATTGGGGGTTGTATCCCGAGCTGGAAACTTTTGTGGTAGGCCTTGTGGATAAGTTCCTTTCCAAGCACAAGACCGCAAAGCTGCTCT
The DNA here is from genome assembly GCA_030037075.1 of Microcaldota archaeon. Classification (GTDB taxonomy): domain Archaea; phylum Micrarchaeota; class Micrarchaeia; order Micrarchaeales; family Micrarchaeaceae; genus JAJZAB01. Next base: position 2,931 of record JASHRX010000030.1, read on the forward strand.
CTGAGAGAATGCTGGAAAAGAGCTCCACCAGGTTCATAGACTGGATTGACCACCTCGTCGTTTCGGAATCCGATGTCAAGCCAAAAACTCTTGAGGATCTAGGTCTCGCGGTATCCGAGTCGCAGCGGGACCCTGACAACGTAACAGTATACAGGCATCCCGCTTCGTATCTCTTCCCGATACTGCTGGACGAGAGGAAAAGGAATGAGGTTGCGCTCAAGCCAGAGGAGTTAGACCACTTCCTGCAGATGCTCGGGACAGGAATAGGGGCGGAGGGCGAGCCCTTCTCGCAGTTCAGAAAGGCGATAGTAAAGAAGGAGGGCGATTATGTCCTGTCAGCGGTTGAGAGAAGAGGCTACAACGGTTTTATCGTGCAGGAAACGGACGACATTCAGGAGTATACGCGCATGCTCAGCAGATTCTTCCACAGGCAGCGCTACTTCGATGAGGATGACGAGGGCATGGCGCACTTCGAGAAGATGATGAGGGATTCGCTTGTAAGGCTGGACAGCGGGAGGGTAGCTGACGCGTTCTTCAGGACGGAGCGAGTCTACTGGCAGAGCAGAAACCGAGCTGGTCAGATCCAGAAGGCGAGGCAGGACACGCTGGGCCTGGGCTGGGGCAACCACGACCACCATACCTACCGATCATCCAGAAGGAACTTCACTAGGATGATAAGGATCTTGGAGGATATGGGCTACGCCTGCAGGGAGAGGTACTACGCCGGCGAGCGTGCGGGGTGGGGGGCGCAGATACTCGAACACAAAACCTGCGACATAGTCGCGTTCACGGACGTGGACCTCAACCCAGACGAGAAGGATATCGATTTTGCGCACAGGGGTTTTGAGGAAAGAGAGACAAAGATGGGCACGGTAGGCCTCTGGATAGGCCTCCATGGGGAGAGCATCCTGCAGGCCGGAATGCACCATCTCGAGGCGAGATTCGACCATGACAGGCTGACAAAAGACCTTCCCGCTTTCGGCGCCCCGATGATGCCGCCGTTCTCAAGGTTCGACTTCCTCAAGCAGGCGTTCACGGTCGGCGAGCACTGGCCCGTTGACAGATCAAGGCTGGACCGCCTGATCAACGATGGTTACATAACAAAGGAGCAATACGACCAGTTTATGAAGGACGGCGCGATAGGAAGCCACATGGAGAACCTCGAAAGAGACCAAGGCTTCAAGGGCTTCAACAAGGCCTCCGTTACAAAAATAATCCTTGAGACAGACCCGAGGTCGCACCACGAAGGGGGCGCCTAGTCGAAGATCTTGCCCCTGTTCAGTATCCCGTTGGGGTCGAAAGCCTTCTTTATCTTCTTCATGAGGACCAGGCTCTCAAGTGTGCCCCTTTCCTTGAACTCCTCTTTCAGCAACCTCTTTTTCAACAGCCCTATCCCGTGCTCTGCCGAGACGCTTCCGCCGTGCCTTATCGCTATTCTTCCGAATGCCGACTGCAGCTTGTCCACCGTGCCCCTCTCCTTTTTGCTCTTAGGGTCGAAGATTATGTTTGCGTGGACATTGCCGTCCCCGATGTGGCCGAAGAGCGCCACATCAAGCTTATACGCCAGGGTTGCGTCCTGCATTTCCTTTAGCGAAGAAGGAAGCTCTGATGCCGGCACAACTATATCCGCTATAATCACCTTCCTGCCGGATTCGCGGGCCTTGGCGACCGAGGCATCGAAGAGGCTCTTTCTCGCCGCGTAAATTTTGTTGATTCTGTCCTGCGAGGTCGCTTTTGCAACTCTGATCGCTCCAGCGCCCTCCATCACATTCTCGCAGAAATGAAGCATCCTCTGCATCGATTCCCTTGTAGTGGCGATCTCTATGAATACGGCGTAGCTCGCATTAGCAGGGAATTGTATCTTCTTGTAATTACTCACCAGCTCCATGGACTTATGGTCGATGAACTCAGCTGCGAGCGGCGTTACGCCCCGCCTCTTTAGCTCTCCGACCGCCTCCCCCACGCTTTCGATAGTTGAGAAGTACGCTACCACCATTCCTGTTCTTTCGGGCCTGGGCCATATTTTGAGCGTGGCCTTGGTGACTATCCCTAGGGTGCCCTCGCTTCCTATCATCAAGCCGGTTATATCGTACCCTATGGACCTCTTCAGGGTTTTCTCCCCCGTGTTTATGATCTTGCCATCTGGGAGCACGACCTCCAGCGCGAGGACCCATTCCTTAGTGGTGCCGTACATGACCGACCGCAGCCCGCCCGCGTTCGTGGATATGTTGCCGCCTATTGTTGAGATCGAGGCGCTCGCCGGGTCCGGCGGATAGAAATAGTTGTATCTTGAGAGGCGCTTGTTGAGCTGGTCGCAGGTCACGCCGGATTCGACAACCGCGTACCTGTCTTCCGGCTCTATCTTTACGATCCTGTTGAACCTTGACATGTCGATGACTATGCCCCCTCTTTCAGGAACGGAAGCACCGGTGAGCGATGAGCCACCGCCCCGTACTGTGACGTTAATCCGGTTCTTCTGGCATAGTTCCATTAGTCTTGAGACCTGCTTGGCGTTCCTGGGCTGCACAACGACAATAGGCTTCTTTCCGGGTAAGGGAGACCTGTCCTCCGAGGACTCCTTGAGCACGCCTGGTGAGCTTAAGATTTTGATGCCCTGTATTCGTCCAAACTTACCTGCAAGGTCCATTGAAACTGATAACAAATGGGCAATGAGTTTAATATCCTTGCCGATATAGCGCCCGAAGCAGGGATTGAACCTGCGACCTACTGGTTAACAGCCAATCGCTCTCTGAATACAAAACAGGGTTTTGTGTTCTCATTCTCTTACCAAGCTAATTCAACCATTCGAACCTGATTTCTGTATGCTCTTTTGAAAATTAGCCTTTATATAGCAGCCAGGTGCGTTTACAGGAAAATCGAACCTATCGAAAAGTCTATGATTGCGTAAGCAAAACGATTTTGAGATAGCGCCTAATTAATCACGCTGTACAGAAGATGTAGGTAGGAGTTATTTAATTTTCTAACCTGTTTTAGCTTCAGAGCTTTAACATTTCTTAAATCCTTTTCGGAGCGTAGCGCTTTACCATCTATTATTGAAGAGGTGCCTTTGCCTCCAATTAGTGCAGGCG
>JASHRX010000031.1 GCA_030037075.1 Microcaldota archaeon
CTCCACTATCTGTGCTGTGTCCTGCCCGTATGCTGTATAAAGGCCAGCGAGTATGTTGGCTGCATGAGTGTTCGCTGCAAATGATCCCGCTGCCCTGGTTCCACGCTCGTTCTTGTAAAGATTAACCCTGATTACACGTTCCGCCGCCTCTTCTGGCGTCAAGCTCAGTTTACTGTTTCCAAAGAACCTCTTCAATACAAGTTCATTTGGTAGCACTACCTCTGCCTGTACCGAGACCCCTCGGCCTTCCAGCTGGTTTATGTGCGAGTCCTTCTTGTCGGTACAAAGGTTACCAGACACGGTGAGTAATTCTGCCTCGCCCTTACCTATGACACCATCCGCAACAAGCTTTTCCAGCATCGCAACAGCAGCCGTCCTGCCTCTCTTGGTCACCACGTTCATGCCGTTCGCAGGTCCAGACGTAGCCTCGAACCTTATGTGCAGCGCGTTGTGTATTTGGTACGGAACTGCCTTGACGAATCTAGTATAAGTTGAGTCTGCAAGGAAGGTTTCCTTTAGGAAACTTTGGCCCTCTTCGGATCTTACCCAATCAGCCACCTTCTTGACAGTGACAATGCTGCCCTCCCCTGTCCCGCCATCTATCAAAACGTCCCTTGTCATCCCGTCTCTCAATACCGTTGTTGTCACTCCGCCGGCCAGTTCGAAGGTCTCTATTCCACGTGTAAGTCCCTTTGAGAGCAGGCCTTCCAGTGCAGCAATCACGACAGGGTGCCTGCTCGAGCCTCCAGATTCATCCTTAACTGTCACATTACCGACAAATTTTAGCGGCACCGGCATGAATCCTATTGTAGTATCGTCATGTGAAGGGCCCATCGCACTCAGGTCGACTGGGTACGTACCCACTATCTCGAGTCTAGTGCCGTGTTTCTGCTCAAGGAACATCCTCCTCAGGTTCGCATCAATATTTGGGTCTGTTACCCCTGAGAGCCTCTGTACTTCTGCTCCAATCTGGTGCGGTTTCAGCTCTCCACGCGCAAGTTTCCCCAGCACGCTCTCTTCATGAGCTGCCGCTAGCCTTCGTGCCCCGTAGTTAACTGTTCTTGCTCCAGTTGGTTCTCCAGCCATTTTTCTCTACCTAAGCCTTAACCTGCTTGAATGCCCTCTCAAGGACCTCTGCGGCCTCGTCAAGGTACTGCTGCGGTATGTTCAAAGCTGGTGACAGCCTTACAACGTTTCCGTATGGCCCTGTAGTGGACAACGCAACGCCCTGCCTGAGTGCAGCCTCCTTTATCTCTGTAGCTTGCTGTACCGCAGGGGTCTTCCTTCTCTGGTCCGTTACAAGTTCAAGTCCAAACAACATACCTGCGCCTCTCACTTCTCCTATTAGTTCCGAGTCTATCTCTCTGAGACGCTTCAGGAATGCCTCTCCAGTTCTTGCTGCTCTATCCACAAGTCCATCCTGTTGCATAACATCGAGTGTTGCTATCCCTGCCGCGCATGCCACAGCATTCCCTCCAAACGTGGAAGCGTGGTGCCCTGACGGCCATGCATCCGATATTTCCTTCCTGGCTACTATCCCGCCAAGTGGCAGTCCTCCACCTGCCGCCTTCGCAAATGTTATTATGTCAGGAGTTACCCCAAAGTGGTCGACAGCCCAAGGTCTGCCCGTCTTGCCTATCCCCACCTGCACTTCATCAGCAATGTGAAGTATCCCATTTTCCTTAAGCAGCTTCTGCAATCTAGGTAAGTAGTCTTTTGGTGGTATGATAACGCCAGGCTCTCCCGCTATTGTCTCCATTATCAGAGCTGCGACGTTCTCCTTCGGCGCAATCTGACGCAGCACGTTCTCAACCGTGCCGATTGCCCAGTCCGTTACGTTTACGCCCTCTGGCGCACGGTATGCATATGGATAACTTGCGTGCACAACTCCTGTAAGGGCCCCGCCGAGGTGCTTCCTGCCCTTCGCCCCTGTTGTAGCTGCAAGAGCAGCCGCGGTCCTGCCGTGGAAGCACGGGTCAAGCGCTATTATAATTGGTCGGTCTGTGTGCGAGCGAGCAAGTTTCATAGCAGCCTCTACAGCCTCTGCGCCGGAGTTGCCCAATATGCCTCCTCCGGTTCTGAGTCCCTCTGGCATAGTACTGGTCAATCTAGTCAGGAACTCTCCGTAAACCTCGAATGGCGCCACCGCCATGTTAAAGTGTGCCCCTCTTTGCATCTGCGCGTTTACAGCCGCAACAACCTTTGGGTGGGCTCCGCCTATCGCGTTTACTCCTACTCCAGAGAGCATATCCACAAACCTGTTGCCATCCGGGTCCGTAATCAGAGAGCCTATCGTTGTCTCCTGGAAGAGGCCGTTGAGTATATGGTACCTGACGTTAGACACGTTCCTGTTAAATCTTTCTATCTTTTCCTTTGCCTTCGGGCCAGGTAGCTCTGAGGTGACCATCCTTATGGCTCTCTCAGTCTCCTCCCTCCTTGAAACAGGGGCTGCACTGCCTCCACTTCCTTCGCGCGGACTTGCTCTCATTGATAACACCATTTTATCATCTCTTTTCTTACAATAAATTACTTCCTCTAACCTAGCCGTTTAACGCATCGATAGTGTGCTGAACAACATTCTTAGACTTTCCCAATAGTACGCTTAGAGACGTATAAAAGAACGTCAGATCTTGCTGCCTAGAAAGGCACACCGAGGTAGTCCTCAGAGTTGCCCCGGTCATCGAAGTCTGTTCCATCCCGCCTGACTGTCTTGACTCTTCTGGCCAGTTCCGACCCTAGAGTGGTCAACCTCGCCTGTTCGCTCTGGTTTCTCGGTGCAATCACAAGCCCCGCAGCAGTTACAAGCCTTCTTACCCTCTCGGGCTGCCTCATCCAGCTATCATATGAAATCCCCTGGGGCAGCCCACCATCAGATGGTATTCTTTCAAGCCTTAATAGAAGTCTTGACTCACTTGTCCATGAAGTCAAAAACGGGGCGAGGTTTACCATCCTATCAGCCGCGCTGGCTGTGACCTCCGCAGTCTCTGAATGGTCCGTTTTGTGAAGCTGTAGCTCCACATGCGCCTTCGCATGCCTCTCTCCAATGCGAACGAGTTCCGTATAATCTCGCCTGTCCGATTCCCTTCTTGCGCGTGATATGCCAC
>JASHRX010000032.1 GCA_030037075.1 Microcaldota archaeon
ATCTGGTGTGGGCGGAGCGGTGCAGACGCGCATAAGGTGGGGCAGGGAAGGGCTGGAATTTTCACAGGTTGCGATTTCGATGGAGGAGACGCGCCAGGTCCTTGGCCCTTACCAGGCGGAATGGGCCGCCCTTAAGGAGCGCGAGGCGGGCAAAAAGTCCGTAGTTGTAGGTAGCTTTGTCATCTCCGATGATGACATATCCCGATCAATGTTATTGCAGGGGCTGAGCTGCGGGGATGCGATGCCTTCAAGACGCCCAAGTTTGGAGGAAAGAATCGAAGACAAAAAATTGACACCTGCCGAGAGGCGGGAGAGGAGAAAGGAGAGGGCGAATTTGCTGTTGGGCCAAAGGGCGGTGGTGGAGGCTGCACTCGGTCTTCAGCAACGTTTCGAGAAGTATCTTGACATTGCACCGGCTCCTGCTGCGCCAGAGAGCCTGATCCGCCTTGACCCGCCTTCTGTTGCTGCAGCGGCTCCGGCGAAGGACGAGCCAGCGAAAGTCCCTAGCGCTCCAAAGTGGCGAAAGAGAAAAGAAACCCACAATTCTGAACCTATAACGCAAGAGATACCAAGAAAGTGGATTGTGGAATCGGCATTGCCGCCCATAAATACAGAATCAGGCCCGAAAAAGAGCTAGATCTTCCTGAAGAGCCTATCGTAGAACTGCGGTATCTGTGAAGTGAGGAAGTTGTCGAGGTTCCTCCTGTTCCTTATGAACCTGCTTTTGTCCTTGCTCGCAAGTATCTTTGCTATTATCTCTGGAAGCTCTTCACTGCTGCCTACAACGCACATATCCTTAACGGCCTTAGGTACGGGAGTGTAATCCGGCAGCACCACCGGCGTGCCGAGCGCAAGGCTCTCCAACGCGGTTATCCCGAGGCCCTCCCTCTCTGACATGAGCAAAAACAACGATGCGCCCTTCAGCACCCTGTGCATCTCCGGCCTGCTCCTGTAGTAATTGCGTAGAGAAATTACGTCGCCCAGGCGCAGCACCGATATTCTTCTTAGTATGGAATCCTTCTCTGGGCCGTCGCCCACAATGAGGCCCCTCGACTTTGGATACTTCTTGTGCGCATCGCCCACAACGTCTACCCACGAATCAAGCCTCTTCTCCTTTATCAGCCGGCCTGAATAGAAAGCAAGGCCATGCCTCTGCTGCGCCTCTATCCCCGACAGCTCTTTGTCGTCAATCACTGGCGCGAACTGGTATATCCTGGAGCGGCGCACCCCGATTGCGGAAAGGCCATCGCACGACGCATCGCCCGCGCTGACCACGTAAGCGTCAGCGCCCGAGAGCGTCCAGTTGGTGTACCTCCACATAAGCGTGCCGATTATTGGCCCAAGGTATCCTACCCAGCGCTCCTTGCTCCATACCTCAGCAACATCCATTATCAGCCTCGCTCCATGAAGCCTGCAGTAGAGCTTCACGACCGGCAGATGAAGGTACGGGAATGTGTTCGCTTTTACTACGTCAAATTTGTCCGAGAATATCCTCCATGCAATCAGCGAGAGGTAGAACGCCTCGCGTATCGACCTCCTTCTGTGCCTGTAGAACTGCCTGTCGGTAAGATAGTGCCGCGCGTGGTAGCGTATTCCCTTGTCTGTGAACTCCGCCTTCATGCTGCCCCACCTGAAGCAGAAGAAGTGCACCTCGTGCTTCTCCGCTAGTGCCTCAGCCTCGTGCCTCTCGGTCTGTTCCATCCCACCGACGTGCCAGGGGAAAACTGCGTCTGAGACGAATGCGATCTTCATGAGAACCGGCCCTTGATCATGTTGAATGCGAGCTTGAACGCGAAGAGTGGCTTGAAGCCGCTTATCTTCGATTTTGATCCTCTTCTTGGCCTGTACGTTATTGGTATGCACTTCACCTTAAAGCCCTTCCGTGCAAGAGCCATCTGGAAGATTGTGGGTCCTGCTATGTAAGCGTCCATCTTTCTTATCTGGTCGTATGCGGATCTCTGCATCGCAAACGATCCGCTGAATGTGTCGCGCATCGACTGGCCCATCAGCACCGTGGCAAGCACTCCGAAGAGGCGGTTGCCCAAGCGTATCGTCCCCGGCATGGCCGCCTCTGGGCAGTCCAGCCTGTCCCCGCCCACGTATGCATATTCCTTGTGCCTCGCCGTGTAGTCGACAAGTTTCTTGAGGTCCTTCACGGAATAAGTTCCATCAGGATCTATCGATGCAAGTATGTCTCCGTGCGCCATCCTGAATCCATCAACGAGCGCATGCTCGTATACGCCGCGTTTCTGCACCACTATCTTCGCCCCCGTCTTGTAGAGCGGGTTCCTGTACCTCGGCTCGCTCTTGTCTATGACGATGACCTCGGCATCCTTGCCGAATGTCCTGTAGATCTCGCGAATCACCCCAGGTGTCGTCTCCTCATTCTTTGTGGGTACGATAAAACTGAGCTTCATGATCAACACCCGAGGTCAGCTTGAGCCGAAACGCCCCCTGAACATGCTTCCGATGAGCTCCGCGCTCTCGCCGAACCTGGACTTCAGTATGCCCCAGAAGACCTGGAAGCCGTATACCACCTTGTACTTCGTAATCTTTGACTTCGTGCCATGCCTCGGCCCGTATCCTATCGGTATGTTCTTGAGGCGGAAGCCCCTCTTCGAAAGCTCCATCTCGAAGAAGATGGTGCCCGCGTGGTACGGCTTCACGTTCCTCATTGCGTCGAACGCGCTCCTCTTTATCGCAAACGACCCGCTGAAGACATCGCCGAGTCTCTGCAAGAACATCATATCGAATATTATTGCGAGGGCGCGGTTGCCGAACTTGAGGTAGGGCCTCATCGCCTCATCGGAGCAGCCGGATCTGTTGCCCGAGACGAAGTCGTAGTTGCCCCTGTCCGCCTCGTCTATTACCCTCTTGAGGTCCTTCACGAAGTAGGTTCCATCAGGGTCTATCGATGCCAGGACGCGCGTGCCTTTCGCTATCCTAAAGCCCTCCATAAGCGCGCTCTCGTAGCCTTTTGAGCGCTGCACTATCACCTTCGCGCCCGTCTTTGCGAACCTCTTCCTGTAGTGCGCGGCGCTCTTGTCTACTATTATTACCTCTACGCCCTTGCCGAAGACCCGGAATATCTCGCGCGCTATCTCTGGCGCCCGCTCCTCGTACATCGTAGGGGCGACTATGCTAACCTCTACCATAATGCTATCACTAGTTGGATGTTATCCTAAATGCTATAAATCCTTTTATTCCATCTGTTTGCCGCTTTCTCTCCCTCGCGCCCCCTGGGCGTGTGCTTGAGGGTTTAGCTAGGAGGCGTGGCTTGAATGCCTTGACTAAGGTGTCGCTTTAGACCATCTCTTCCATATCTTTCTTTCAGTTCCTTGTGGGATAGCCCAGCTTCATGGCCTGAGGCAATAGCATTGT
>JASHRX010000033.1 GCA_030037075.1 Microcaldota archaeon
AAGCCCTCCAAGGGCGGGAGAGGGAGAGAGAGGGGGCCTGAGGGCGTGGCTATAAAAATGGCACCAATCAACTAGTATCGGTAATATGCGTAGATACAGAGCATTCCTGGTTGCAACAGTCTTCGCAGCTTTGCTGCTTGGCTTAGCTCTACCTACAACGGCTTCTCAATCTGCTTCGGTAGCACCAGTTCTGGGCATTTTCAGTGGCATAATCAATTTCTTTAGCTCAATCTTCAGCGGAATAGCTCACGCTTTAACAGGAGGACATAACACAAGTACCAGCTTGACCACTTCAGCTTCGTCAACAACTTCTATTGCTCAAACCACCTCTACATCAATACCTGCAACAACTTCTACTGCTTCAAACCCCTCAACCACCTCTGTTACTCCAACTTCTTCAACATCAATACCTGCAACAACCACATCTAGCGCCACATCCTCTTCTACAACGGCATCTTCGACCCAGTCTACCAGCACCACAGCATCTAGCACAACAACGATTGCAGCACAAAGCGCTACTATCCAGAGCATAATCGGGTCCAACAGCACTGTACTATACCAGACGCTAGCGGATATGATCCATAATAGATTTACAGAAAGCATGAACCAGTACAATGTGACATATTCCTTGAAGCTCACAGCAGGCCTGGATAATCAAACATTAACCAAGTACTATGGAAACCTGAGCGACATTAGCGTGAATTTCGCCAGCTCTGGTGCAACTGGCTACGCGTGGTTTTATTTAGGCCCGACCAACCAGTATTCTTGTTACACTCCTAGCTCCACGAGGTATCCTCCAAACCTGAACTACAGCTGCTCTGGGCCAAGCGCTTCACAGAACATTTCTACATCTTATTCTAACTACGCACCAATAAACGAATATCTAGACTTTGGCGCATCGTGGATGGTGATGCATGTTCTAGGACAAAGGTCTGTTAACGGGCAGGCATGCACGATGCTTAGCGGAACAAACACCACGTATCAATCAACGCTACCAGGCAACCTAACAATAAAACTTAGCACGTGCGTCTCAAACCAGTATAGTATCCCTCTCAACTTCACAGTATTAGATATCTTCAACTACTCTAACGGACAAAACGGCAATAGCTCACAGTCAATGGTGTTAACCTCATTTTCAAATCACACCACATACGCAGAAGTTTCTGGCCTACCCGGGCCTGTACTTTACAGATAAATTTGGTTAAGCCACGCAAAGTCAAGCCCTTCACGCCAAGCCCTCCGGAGGGCGGGGAGGGAGAGAGGGGCTAGGGAGGCGTGTGGTCACATAAACATAAGATTTATATATTTTGTAGTCATACATATAAACATGAATATCGAAGTTCGTAAAAGGAATGGAATTAAATATTACTACCTTGCTCACTCCTACCGCAAATTAGGCAAGGTAAGAAAACTTAGAGTTTATCTAGGTCGTAACCTTACCAAAAAGGAATTGAAAGAAAAAAGACCCGCAGCAGAAATAAGCATAGATGAAAAACTATCAGCTCTTGCAGAGATTCGTGATCCCTATAAAACAGTTCTGACGAGCAAAGAGATAAACGACCTAAAAGACCTGCTTTCTACCAGCAAAATAAAAATTTCGCATCTCAGTGAGGATCAATGGCGAAAATTCACGGAAACTTTCACATATGACACCAACGCCATAGAAGGGTCTACGGTAGAGCAGAAGGAAGTAAATAAGATAATAGAGAAGGGCGAATGGCCAGAAAGATCCAAGAGTGAGATATCAGAAACCTTGGGTGTTGCCGAAGCGGTAAAATACATCAGGAAAACCCGGGAGCATCTGTCCATGCCGCTAATCCTAGAGCTGCACAGACTAGTATTCAAAAACTCAAAGGCTTTTGCAGGCCATACCAGGAAGCCTGGTGAAGAAGTTGCGGTGATGGATTCAAGAGGCAATATAGTGCATAGAGGGGCGCCGTCAAGCATGGTCGTCCAACTTCTAAGGGACCTTATTTCGTGGTATGAGGCAAACAAGAAGGCGTATCCTCCATTGATACTGGCTGCTGTAGTTCACAACCAGTTCGAGAGCATACATCCTTTCAGAGACGGAAACGGAAGGGTAGGAAGGCTTCTACTCCTAAATGTACTGCTAAAACATGGTATGCCTCCAGTGAACATAGAGTTGAGAAACAGGGCTGAATACTATGCGGCTCTTCAGAGATACGAAAAAGGAGGCGATATAAGGCCAACGATAGAGCTGCTGCTAAAGGAGTACAAGGTTTTGAAGAAGAGGTTTGGCGTGTGACTACACCAACAGTAATTTGTAGTCACATATAGTCCAGCCTTGATAGCCAAGCCCATAGCCCCCAGGCGGAGAGAGGGGCTAGGGAGGGAAGGCGAGAGAGCTAGAATTCCTTAAGGTGCTTTACAAACTTTAGCTTGGGTATCTTATCCAAGAGTTTCTGGTCTGCTGTGCACATCTCTGTTTCCAGGCCTTTTGCTAGAGCGACATATGATGCGTCATATGAGGAAATGTTGTAATCAGACACGAGTTCGATGGCTTCATCAAATACAGCATCTTCAGGATCCACAACAGAAAAGCCATAATCTCTTACAACTTCCAAAGCATCCTTTATCTGGTTCTTGCTGAATCGCTTTGATTTCAGGGCGTTTATCAGCTCGTACTTCAAGAGCGATGGCGCCATTATCTCAATTTCGCCTTTTACGTGACGATCCTTTAGCTCTATAGCCTTGTCTGACCCTTCTTCGTCCAAGAAGAGCTTTGCCATTACGCTCGCATCAAGAACTAGCTGGTCCATAGCGCGAGTCCCTCATTTCACGTATTATAGCGGTGCTATCCTTGCCTTTCACTGTTCTGAAGAGCTTGGCTCTAAGCCTTTCCGCCTTGGCTATGTTCCTCTTCTTGTCCAACTCCCTTTGTATAAACATCCTTATTAGCTCTGACCAATTCTCTTCCGCTAGCTTCATCTTGCGCTTGGTAACCCTGTCAACCTTCACAAGTATCGCTTCCTCATAAGGCATCAAATCACGTATATATCATATATACGCTCAGTTATATATAGCTTGTGGTCAAGCTCCTTAGTCAAGCCCAGAGAGCCTCCTCAAGCCAGAGAGGGAGAGGGGAGGCCGTTCCTGCATCAATACTCAACCGTGTCGGTGCTCCTCCAGAGATAGAGCGACGCTATGGTTCCGTAAGGGCTCCACGACTTCGCGAGTTCCGCGAACCGCTTCTCGCTTGGGTGCCCTTTCAGCTTGTAAGCCCTCATTATCGATTTCTTCAGGCCGAGGTCGTCCATGGGGACTACATCCGTCCTTCCCAGGCTGAACATTAGGAACATCTCGGCCGTCCACCTGCCTATGCCTCTCACTTCGTCCAGCTCCTCTATTATCTTGTCATTGTCCATGCTTTCGAACTTGCCCAGCTCCAGCCTTCCATCCTCGATCCTTGTGCAGAGGTCCTTGAGGTATGAGTACTTCTGCGGCGAGATTCCTGCTTTCCTTACAACCGCCTCGCGAGTGGCCAGGAACTTCTCAGGAGTAGGCAGCCTGCCGTTGTAGATTGCCTTGAATTTCTTGAGTATCGAGTCTCCAGCACTTCCAGATATCTGCTGGTAGACTATCGACTGCACTATGGCCTCGTAGTAGCCCCACCTCTTCGGAATCTCGACCTTGCCCGCCTTCCTTATTATCCTGGCTAGCACACGGTCGCGCTTAGAGAGGTGCCTCACCGCAGAGTCCCACACCTTCTTGTCGCGTATCGAATCAAAGCCCTTGTGTGATTTCAACTCATGCACCTACGAATTACGATAAGCTTTTAACCCAACAAGCTATTATATATGAATTAGAAGGGATCGAGAAAGGGGAACCAATGCTGAAGTTTATGGGCATGCTGGCGCTGTTTGCAGTGCTGCTGATGGGCCTGGCAGGAGTCGCGAGCGCGCAGGTATTCAACATCACGCCCTACAGCAATTCCACCCAGGTTGGTTACCACGTCACGAACTCAAGCACATCCGATTCCGATTCTATCTACATAAACGGCGAGTATCTCTATTTCGTCCAGAACTTCATAACTCCGAACGAGTCCGGAGTCACAGTCGACAACACATCATATTATCTCTACCTGAACCGGCCGGTTGCGCTCGTGCAGGGCAACAACAGCTACCTTGTACTATATCAGATAAACTACATACCGAGGCTGCACACCGCGGACTTCAACATATACGAGAACCAGCCGCCCAGCACCACCACTACTACTGCCACTACGACAAGCACCACCATGGTGCCCACCACATCAAAGACAACGACGATACTGCCAACGACTGCGACGAGTACGGCCGCAGTTGCGAGCACCACCGTTGCGCAGTCCTCGGGCTCGAGCCCTGGCGGGATGAGCACCCTCATCACGATCCTCATAGCGATAATCATTATCCTGGTAATAGCGATAATAGCCGTTATGATCTCCATACTCAGGCTGAGGAGGCGCATCAGGCACCACCACCACAGAACGGGGGCATGATGCCTAATCCAGTTTCGTATAGAAAGATATAATAACTTTTACTCAGATAAATATACCTGTATGCAGGTAAGCAAAATCATTGCCCCAAATTTGCGCAATTTATCAAATATTTGGAACCAAACGGGTAATGCGCGGAGCGCAAACATATATATATCTGAATGAATTCATCGTAGCGAGCTTGAAGGAAAAGTGGAAAGTAATAACGCTCAAACTGTCTGGGGGTAAATAAAATTGACGTGGAATAATCGGCTTCTAAAGCCGATGCCGGTCCTGGTCACATTCCTATTCCTAGGAGTATTGCTCGCCAGCCTCAATGCGCTGCCGGGCATGATACTTCCGCACGTGATAAGCACAGTTACAAGCACCATGCAGCTCCCGATAATGCTCTTCGGCAGCGCGCAGCTGAGGTTCCAGGACGTGAACACGACAACCACGACAACCACGACAAACGCGACGACCATCCCCACCACAACGGTAAACGCGACCTCAACAATCTTCCAGAATATCACTACTACAATTCCCCCAGCCAATGTAACATCAAATTCTACAATAACCAATTCAACGCTAAACAGCACGGTCACCAGCAACTCTTCCTTAATCAGCCCACCTGCTGCCCAACCTTTGAACATATCTGATCCATACGCCATAATAACCAGGGCCAGCGCGACATACAATGTAACTAATTATACCGTAATCAAGGGCCAGATAACTACAATAACAATTCAGGATGCCGGCGCAACAGGAGGAACGCCGCCTTACACTTACCAGTGGCTTGAGAGCTATAATGGAAGCACACCCGCGCCTGCAGTTGACTGCGGCTCGGGCAATGGCCAGTCACCAGGAACTGTAGCACCATGCGTTGTTACAGTAACGCCGTCAATGTCATTAGGAAAGTACCTCTTCCAGATAGAGGTAACAGATGCAAACGGCACTACGGTAATCGACAATGGCTTCCTGCTCGACATAGTCACCAATGTCACGCTCAGCACATCACTGATAATCAACTCAGGAAACTCCACAGCGATAGGCACGGCAACAGGCGGCAGCGGCGTATACAATATTACATGGTCCATAGATGGTACGTTTACCAACGGCACAGCCACCCCGTGCACATACACGCTCCAGGACGATGACAACACTACAGGGCAGAGCACGCTGCTGCTCACAGAGGGCGCTGCGTACACCTGTTCGAACGGCCTCTCCTTCAACCTCACGGACGGCACATATAATATTACATTCACTGCTGCGGATGCAGCTAACCTCACTGACAGCAATTCGAGCACGGCGGTGCTGACAGTCGACTGGCCATCCGGAATATCCACGACAAGCACCAATCCAATGACGACCACCAATACAATAGATGCCGGCCAATCAACCCAGTTGACCGTTGCATGGCAGGATGTGGCGAAGTCGTATGACGTTCTACTTTACACAGAAACAGGCAATTCAATCTCCTGCCCTGACGGCAGCCATCCGAGCGGCACCTACCTGGCTTCAAACTCCCTGTTCGAGCGCTCCTCGCTCAGCGATGGCGGGAACAATTACTACAACCAGACGTTCTTCACTGTATCTCCAACAAGCACGAGCAGCTACTGCGCCTACGTGCTCTACTACACGAAATCAAACCAGCAGGATCTTGAGGCCAACGAATCCACAAGTGCACCGGCTACCGTTACAATAACCGTACTGTCCAAGTCATCCCCCACGCTCACAACGACACTGGCAAACAGCGGCTCAATAACCGCCGGCCAGTCCGAGACTGACTCCGCAACGCTATCAGGAGGAGGCACGGGCAGCAAGAAGCCGACAGGCACAATTTCATTCTACACATACACGAACTCGGCATGCACACTCGGCAAGACCGCGGAGGGCACAGCCTCAGTATCTGGTGACGAAACATACGGCCCATCCAGCTCGGTAACATACGCCAACGCAGGGACATACTACTGGGACGCTGCTTACGGAGGGGATTCCAACAACAACAACTACACGAGCACGTGCGAGACTCTGACAGTAAACAAGGCGTCGCCTTCTGTATCCACATCGTTCACGACCCCAAGCCCGATAACAGCCGGCAACTCTGACAGCGACAAGGCAACAATCACGGGCGGATCAAGCCCAACAGGCAGTGTAACATTCTATACATACACGAACTCCGCATGCACAACCGGCAAGGCACAGGTCGGAAGCCCTGCTTCCGTATCAGGAGATGGAGTCTACACATCATCCAGCACAGGAGCATTGGGCGCCGGAACATACTACTTTGACGCGAAGTATGGCGGTGACTCAAACAACAACAATTATACAAGCTCGTGCGAAACGCTTGTGGTCAACAAGGCAACGCTTTCATCTGTATCCACATCATTGACAACACCGAGCCCGATAACCGCCGGCCAGTCTGATTCGGATTCCGCAACTCTCTCAGGCGGCTACAACCCAACAGGCACAATCTCGTTCTATACATACACGAACTCTGCCTGCACACTGGGCCAGGCTGCGGATGGCACCGCAACGGCATCCGGTGACGGAACATACGGTCCATCATCCACTGTCGGGCCATTGGGCGCAGGAACCTACTACTTTGACGCTGTATACGCAGGCAACTCGAACAACAACGCTGCCACTTCGGCATGCGAAACACTTACTGTCACTCCTGCGGCACCGACGATCACAACGACACCATCGTCACCAACCGTCTCCCTGAATGCGCCCTCCACGCTTACCGACTCCGCAACCCTGTCTGGAGGATACTCCGAGACAGGAACAATAACATTCACACTGTACTACAACGGCGGAGCGACGCCGGTAGACACCGAGA
>JASHRX010000034.1 GCA_030037075.1 Microcaldota archaeon
TATCCTCTCATTCGGATCCTGCGAGTATATCGAGAAGTAGTTGGCCGTGAGCTTGTATAGAAGGCCATTGTAAGGGCTGGGGAGCAGGAAAGAAAGGATGGGTGAGCTCCATTCAGCGTCGTTCGGCAGGGTATTCCTGCTGTTTATGTTGGCGCTCGCTCCCGGTGCCGTGAACCCCTGTATGATTGGTATGAATCCCCATGATCCTATCAAAAGAGCGGCCACAAGCGCGAATACGAGCGAGAGCCAGAACTTCCTGTTCTTGAAGTAGTGGCGCGTCTTCGGGTAAACAAGGTAACAGACCAGCACAAAGAAGAGAAGTACGACAGTCATTATGCCCTGCTCAACGTCGCCCATGAATGTTGCCAGCACCAGAGAGATAGCAAGGCCGAGGCCGAAGATGTACTTGCTGCCGTCCTTGATCATTCTCAGGAAGAAATAGAGCGCAAGTGGCACCCAGCCTATGACCATCCAGTCGAGGTGGCCTATAGCAGCGGCGACATGGTAGGAGCCAAAGGAGAAGACAAAGCCCGCGAAGAACGCGGCATACGAGTTCTTGACTATATAATCGGCGAGTATGAACATGCAGAGTCCTGATATCAGGAAACCAAGGAAGAATATCACGTTATACGCAAAGACGACGCTTATCAGCTGGAAGGGAGCGGTGAGAATGGCACCCAACGGAGAGAAGGTGAAGTACGCAACGTTGTCGCCTATAGGCGCGAATATAAGGTTGGTGTACCAGAGGTTGATGTGCGCCTGGAAGAGAGCGTACTTGGTCCACCAGATGCCCCATAGGTTGGTGTAGAGGTCGCCGCCCGTGCCCGGAGCGGTTGTGGACATGCTTGCGGTTATGGGGTAAAAGATGACAAGTGCGACAAGCAGGTAGACAAGGCCGGCTATCAGGTGTTTTCGCTTTATCTTGCCCTTGAACTCCTTGAGAAGAAGGACGGCCTGCTGGCCGGTGCTCTGCTTGCTATGCTGTACGGTGTGCGTTTCCGCTGATGCCCCCTCCATCAGAACACGCTAACATATTCTACTGCATATAAATAAAAGGCTGCCTCATTCGATCGGTTTTGCGACCCTCTTGAGGACAAGGTACATTGCAGCATAGACCGGCAACTCAATGTCCTGGTTCGAATACGGTCCATAATCCTCCCCGTGCATCGCAAATGAAGGAACATTGTCAGCATGAATTTTCATGACACCCTGGCGGAAGGCTATCGCTTCCTTCATGGGATCGAAGCTCTCCAGCTGCGCAACAGATGCAATCGCCTTGCCAGCCAGGCCTGTGTCCCCGTGCAGCGTCCCAGGTATCCTTATCAAGTGGTATATGTCATTTGTGACGTTCTTGTCTATCGAGTCCCTCTGCGCAATCGCCATCCTCTTCATCACGTTCGCCCAGAACTCCGCCTTCTTCGGTATCCTCACCATGTCCCAGTTGCCCGATTTTATTCCTGAGATAACGCGTGCCTTGTTGTTGTAGAGCCTCCTTGCTATGACAGGGTCGATGCCAAGGGCGATGAGCGCATCAACGCCCTTCTCGATTGCACCTATCATCGCATTGGCAAGCTTCCCACCCCATCCATAGTCGGTGTCCTTCGGCCCAGTGAGCCTCGTTGCCCTCTGCCCCATTGTCGGGAAGAACTTCTCTATCGACATGTTTGTGCCTGCTATGTAATCGGTTATCGCCTTCCGGGCCTGGGAATTGAGCGTGAATATCTCGTCATTGTAAACATTGATGTGGTAGCCGCGGTTGCCGCTGAAATTTATCTTTATCTCGTCTTTTGAGAACCCGAAGTCCGGTACAAGGAACTCCTCAATCAGCTTTATCGCCTCCCTTTTCACCGAGTCGAGGCAGTTCTGGCAGACCCATGACCTGCCATGCACCTTTTGGCACTCAAGGTTCAGGTCGTTCGCGTCGAGGTCGAAGATAAGATTGGATCCCTTCCAGAGCTTCTTCTCCATAGGCCTTCCTTCCGGGTACTGGTACAATGAGCTTGAGTATGAGGCAAAGGCGGGAGTCTTCTCAACGAGGTACTTCTTCAACGCAGAGACATCCTTGAAGGACTGGTGCCTGAAGTCTATCTTCTTCTCGAAGTTGCCGAAGCCGAACTCCCGCTCGTTTATCTTGCTTACTTGTAGGTCGGTCTTCGCATAGTAGTGCGAGAAGAGGCCCAAGGCAATCTTGGCGGATTTCTCATCGAGCATACAACCAGGTTTGACGATTATCGTATGTTGATTTACAGTATTTAAATGCGAGTCCGAAAATATGTTTAGAGCCTCGGGTGGATAGAGACTCAAACACGCGAAAAGAGCACGTGTGCTACTTCTTCCTTATGTACATCTCCTGAATGGCAGACATGAGGACATCTCTGTATTGATTATCGGGCAGCTGCTTCCTATACTTCTTGACAAGGCTTGTTGCCTCTTTTCCATATCTATCTGCGATTGTTCTTGCATATTCTATGCCCTTGTATTTCTCTATCAGGTCCCTAATGAACGCGATATCCCCTACGGTCTTCTCATCCCTCTTCTTCTTGTATACCGCATTCATCTTTGTTCGCTCTGGTTTTCTGGCGTTCTCGTAAGCATGTAGTACTGGTATAGTAATCTTGCCTTCGTACAAATCTCCGTTTCTCTTCTTCCCGAATTCCTGCTCGTCGGCCGTCATGTCAAGTATGTCGTCTATTATCTGGAAGGCTATGCCCGCTTTCTGCCCTATCTCTTGGAGTATCTCCAGATCCTTCTTAGGCGCATTACCCACCATCGCCCCAAGGACCATGGGCCCGTACACCGTGTAGGAGCAGGTCTTCCTATCCACTATTCTGTAGTAAAGAAATTCATCGGCCTTCGACAGGTCCTTCGTGTCGTGTATGAACGTGTTCTCGATGTACTGGCCTTCGACAACATAAGAGAGCATATCGTAGAAACGGTCGTATATCTTCGTTCCCTTCTTGTCGCCCACCTGCAGTATATAGTCTTTCAGCATCTTCCACATGGCCATCTGGCCCGTGTTTGTTGCATTAAGGGAATGGATCCAACCGTAGAGCTTCTGTGCCGCAGGCTTTCCTCTTCGCAGCTCTGAATCGTCCTCTATGTCGTCCTGCATGAGGATCCAGTCCTCTGAGAGCTGTTGCGCAGCAGCTGGGAGTATTGCATCATTGAGCTTCGCGCCATACAGGTGCGCCGTAAGAAGCAGGAGCGCAGGCCTCCTGTACTTGCCCTGTCGATCTATGTAGTCGCGCATTATCTTGTAGTGGCCAGATGGCTCCCTAACCGGAACGTATTCACAGATTTTCTTGTAAATATCGTTGCGGTACTTCTCAGCGAATTCTTTGAAGTCCATGTTCACCCACAGTATAAGCAACAAATGATTTCTTTAGATATAAAAGCCTTGGTGGCTCCTACGACCATAAACATAAAAGCCTGTTTTTCAAAAGGGATTTATGGCAAGTGGCAGCTCAGATGAGATTAAGCAGGTCATAATCATGAGGAAAGACCTAGACATGGGTGTAGGGAAAATGTGCGCTCAATGTGGGCACGCTGTGCTCCTTAGCAACTCAGAAGTGTGGAAGGTAGATCCTGAGGTAGCCAAGAAATGGTACGATACAGGGCAGAAGAAGATAGTGCTGAAAGTGGATGATGAAGAGTCGCTAAGGAAGCTTTACGCAGCCTTCAAATACAAGAAAATACCGTGCGCGCTTGTCGAAGATGCGGGGCTTACGCAGCTTGAGCCTGGTACTGCAACGGCATTGGGAGTTGGCCCGTGGAGGAGCAGCGAGATAGACCAATTCACAAGCAAGCTCAAGCTGTTATGAGGCTTTCAGATAGTGAAAAAATAGTATTATTGCTCTAGAAAGACGGCTCCAAGCCCTCCTACTATAATTCTTCGATAGCAATAAGCTCAACAAAGCTTTTATTCTGCAATATCTATGCAATTATAGACATCTATGGATTTACCACCATTACTAGATTGTTACGTCCAATTCTGTGCTTACAGGACAGCATTCAGGGAAAGCGAGGTTCTGGATCTTGGAGAGGCAACATGGTTCTGTCCCACAACACTCCTGCCGTTGGGCGATTTTCTAACTGAACTAGACAAATCAAAATATTTACTTCCAAAGAACCCTAACGTCAAGAATTATGTGTCTACGATCCTAGAGAGGCATGTAGAGCCCCACAAGGTAGATGACACCTACATACCAATAATGAAGGCTGCTAAGTTCGACCAATCGCACAGTGAAATCATCTGCGACCTAATCTCTAAAAACATGGAGACAGCAGAGAAAACGGCAGTTAAACTCGCAGTCGGAGAACTCCTTGATAACGTCGACCAACACTCCCGCTGCACTTCCGCCTCTTTCATGGCCCAGAGATACGAGAAGATGCGCAGCGTGGAAGTATCCATATTCGATAACGGCATAACTATACCCGGGAGCTTCAGAAAGAGCGGCAGATACGGAAATATCAGCGACTCAGATGCACTCAAAAAGGCAATTGGTGGCATGTCTACCAAGCCTGAAGGCACCAGAGGGCATGGATTGCCTACATTTATCAGCATACTAACAGGTGCGTTGAAAGGCGAAGCCCTAATAGTCTCCAAAGATGCAGCGTACTATACAGAAAGCAATAATAATGAGAAATTGTATAAGTTAGATAGGAAGGATGGTCTGGGCGGAACATTAATAGGCATGCGCATTCCATTGCCTATGAAGAAGGCGGATGTGTATGAATTCATCAAGTAAGAAGATATTGGTAAGGACAAGCGTAGCCAAAGACCTAGTTACTAGGAACGCTGCAATAGAATTCTTCAAGAAACTAAGGAAAATAAGGAGCAACAATATAGTGCTTGATTTTGCCGGAGTTGTTTTCATGAGCAGGTCCTTTGCCGATGAATATATCGCGCAGAAGAATAGCCTTAAGCTGGAACTTCACGAAATTAATATGCCAGATAGCGTTGAGAAGACCTTAGATGCAGTGTCTCAGGTCAGGACTACAAGGATAGAAGTCCCAAGACTAAGGGCAGAAAGTCTCTTCATGTAAACAGAACTGTATCTCTCCACTTAAACATAAGTCAGCCAGCCCTCAAACTCCTTGTTCTCCCCAAAGGCAACCTGTTCGTACTTCTGCTGCAGCAGCTTTGTTATCGGCCCAGGCTTGCCGTTTCCTATGTGTATCCCGTCTATGTTCACTACCGGTGTTATCTCTGCTGCAGTGCCGCAGAAGAATACCTCATCGGCAGAGTACAATTCCTCCTTGTGCACCTCTCTCTGCTCGACAATAAGGCCTATGTTCTCCGCTAGCTCTATTATTGACTCGCGCGTTACGCCCATCAGTATGTCCGCGCTCGCATCAGGCGTTATCAGATGGCCGTACTTCACAAGGAAGATGTTCTCTCCCGAGCCCTCCGCAACGTATCCGCTTGCCGACAGTAAAATGGCCTCGTCGAAGTGCGAGGCTCTCGCCTCGTTGCCTGCGATTATAGAGTTGATGTAGTTTCCGCTCGCCTTCGCCTCTACAGGCAGTATGCCCGAGTTTATGCGCCTCCACGATGATATCTTGCAGCGTATCCCGTGCTCCTTGCCCTTGCCGAAGTATGCGCCGAATGGAACCGCAGCGATGAAGACGCTCACCTTGCTACGGCTCGGGTTCATGCCTATCTTGTCCGAGTCGTAGAAGACGAAAGGCCTTATGTAGCACGACTTCAGGCTGTTCTTCTTCACAACCTCAACAATGGCTTTCATGAGCTGCTTGTCCGTGTAGCTTATCTTCATTGAGTATATCTTCAGGCTTCTAAGAAGCCTCTTCACGTGTTCATCTAATCGGAATATCGCAGTCCCATCTTTCGTCTCGTACGCCCGCAGGCCCTCGAAGATTCCGCTACCGTACTGCAATGAATGCGTCAGTATCGGCACTCGCGCGTCCTTGTAGCTGACCATCTTTCCGTTCAGCCAGACCTTCAGCCCCCTATTCTGATCCGCTATAGAATCACAAGTAAGAGTTGCAAGTTAAATTTAATAATCCTTTTTTGAATACTTAGTCATGGCGCTAACAAGGGACAAGGCTGCAAGGATCCTTAAGAGCAAGCAGCTCTCTGATTTTCAGATAAAAGTTCTCCTAGCTGTGATGAGGATTCCGAAAGGGGAAGTGCTCACGTACAAGGAACTTGCGAAGATGGTGGGAAGCCCAAGAGCCTACAGGGCGGTAGGCACCGCCGTCAGGAAGAACCCGCTAGCACCTACAATACCATGCCACAGAGTCATAAGAAGCGATGGCTCGCTTGGCAATTACTCTGCGCCTGGAGGCCCAAAAAAGAAAAGGGCGATGCTCAAGGCTGAAGGTGCGATAAAGTAGGCCGGTATCCAGCCGGCCCGTCTGCCCAACCCTATTCACATTCTGTAGCCCAACCCAAGGCGGTGTATGCCGACGCTCTGCTGGAGCGCGGCACCGGTGAAGTACTCAAGTATGTCGGTCTTGCTGCGCTGGACGAGCATCAAGCATTCCCTGCCCTGCTTCGTGAGCTCCAGGCTCTTGCCTGGTTCCTCCTTCGTGGCGAAGTCTAGGAGATTCTTCTCCTTCAGCCTCTTTAGTAAATACCATACGGAGCTCCTTGATATCCTATAGGAGTCACTCATGTACTCCACGAAGCTGGAGGCGCTGCCTATGCTGTCTATGCCAATCTCTAGCATGACGAGCTGCTCCCTTCTCGTAAGCATCTCACCGAGGGTTACCCTAGTAGTAGTTTCCATTTGGACCATACAAAACACCTAGAAAGTTTTTGATGTTTTTATGCATCCAAATGGATCTTAGGTGAATTGCACATCCACTTATTAATGCCTATAACGCTATCGCTGCCCCTAAAGGAGTAGTGCTGGTACATTTGCAGCTGTTGCGTTTGCATTCTATTCACAGATCCATTTCGCACTTCTGTACAAATCTAAGCGCCATACTAGATATTTAAATCTTATGTACAGGTAAGGTTTACTCAAAAGCAACCCACATCCTTGAAGGAGTGCAGCTGCCTGCCAACCTCGTCATCTGCATTGAATATCTCTATCTTTATTTTCCTCTTCTCTGCATCGCCGAGCAGCTCCCTTACCTTGCTGTCGCTAAGGACCGAGTCGTTTACAAGTATTGTTCCAGCCTCGTAGTTGTCGAGTGCTTTGCCCACTTCAGCAATCCCTGACTTCGATCTCCCTGAGCCGAGCCCCTCAAGGAACTCTCCCATAAGCTTGAACTCCTGTCGCATTCTTTCTCCCTGAAGTATCTCTGCCACGTCATCGCTCTTTATCAGCTCGTATATTCCCGTACGTTCCACATTGCTTATCTTTAGGAAGAAGAACTTCTTCGTAATCTTCTTCATGATCCCTTTCTCTGTCCCGTACTTCTTCAGTTCGTCCTTTGTGAAGCCAGGACCCGCGATAACCACAATATCGGTATCCATGTTGGTTATCACTTCGAATATCTCGTCGTACCACTTCTTCTGCTGCTCCGCGAAGTCCTTCGGGCTCATTCGCTTGCTCAGTCTGCTGTATATCTCATCCTTGAAGTTCAGCCCGTACCCATAGAGATATGCCGGCAAGGCTTTCTCGTCGTCTATCGCAATTATCCCAAGTCGGGGTTTCTTCGAGTTCTTCACTGCATTCTTTACTACCTCGATAAGATAATCCGGCCACTCACTCTTCGTTATCTCCAAGGTGTCTTCCGGTGCAATGTTCAGGGTGTGGTAGCTGTTCAGCTTGACATACTCCAAAGGCCTTCCTTCAACTATCTTGCCCATGAACCTGAGACGGACGGCCGTCTTGTCGAGCTCGCTCTTCTCCACCTTCAGCCTTATCACTACATCTTTCAACTCTCCAGTGTCGCCCTCATTGCCCTTGAACCTGCGTACACTCTCGGACTTCACAAGGTCGCCCTCGAATACAATTCGTTGTATCGCCCAGAGGTCTTCGATGCTGTCCGCTCTCACCTTCAGCGAATTGCTTGCCTCGTAGAACTTTATGACCTTCATACTAGAAGAGTCATCATGCAAAGTATTTAATTGGTTTGAGAGGAAGCAGATGTGATAATTTGATACTAAGCATCATCACGACTCTCATATCGATATTCACAGCTTCAACTGCCACTATAACCCACCTGGTAAACAGGTACGGCTACTATGCGATATTCGGGCTCATGCTCTTGGAGGGGTCATCGCTCCCGGTGCCGAGCGAGGTTATCCTGCCGCTAGCGGGCCTTCTTGTACACGAAGGGCTGCTAAGCTTTCCAGTAGCCGTATTCGCGGCCGTGCTGGGCAGCATAGGCGGCCTGATAATCGATTACTATATAGGATACTTCCTGGGCAAGGAGGTGGTATACAAGCACCTCGCGCTCTTCCACATAAAGAGGCAGTCGCTCGAGAAGTTTGATCAGTGGTTCGAGAGGAACGGAACCACTGCGGTATTCGCCTCAAGGCTGATACCGATTGCAAGGACATGGATGAGCTTTCCTGCTGGTTTCGCAAAGATGAACCAGAAGAAGTTCTTCGCCTGGTCCATACTCGGCACGACCATATGGGACGTCATCCTGGTCGCCTTTGGCTTCTACTTCTTGGGAACGGCAAAGGCAATCGTGACGCTCTTATTCATTGCCTTGCTCGCAATCGGCTTCTACGCGGTCTACCGCCTGGCAATGGGGTTGATGCCCCGCAAGCGCACAAAGTAGCGCAAAGCAATTTATAGATGTAATCAAAAACACTAGCAGTGATGACCGAGGTAATCTCTGAGCATTAGCTGTGAAGATAGGTAGGCGGGCTGATATTCTGCTTAACGCACTCGCTCGATTGAAGAAGGCAAGCATACGCGCGTCTGACATAGCCGCGCAGTACTGGTGCGAGCGCCAGATGGAACTCAACTACATCTACGGGCAGAAGATAACGAAGGAAATCAAGAAGGGCAGGCAGATACACGGAGAACTGGAAAGCGAGACCAACATACCGATAGTTCTCATGCCAAAGACGTATGCCGATGTCATGTACAAAGGATTGTACACAAGCTACATGGCACTGAAGACCCTGCAGCAGAACAAGAAGACAAGAGAAGTGCAGATCTACGGCGCAATAAACGGGTTCAAGCTCGTCGGGAAGATAGACCAACTGGACATAAAGGACGGGGAAGTTATTGTGCAGGAGGACAAAACGAGGGGCAACGACAACATTCCATCCGATGCACAGATACTATCTCACAAGGCGCAGGTGGTGCTCTACAGGAAGCTGCTTGGCGACATAAAGGAAGGGAGGTACACCCTCAAGGATTTCGAGAGCGCCTACAAGACCTCGGAACTTCCAATAACGTTGGAATTCAAGAGGCAGCTTGAAAGCCTGCAGGTCGATAAGGACCTCATGAGCGTGAATTCGGCCGCAGAGGCCCTCTTCGGCAGCATAGGAGAGCTGGGCAAGATAAGCGACACCCTTTGCATACGTTACATAAACCAGTTCTCCGGCAATGTGATAAGCCTGCATAAGATAAAGTACAGCGATGAGGAGGCCCAGCAGATGCTCGATTTCGTATTGCGATACTGGAAAGGAGAAAGGGAAGCGTTGCCCGTTCCTATGGAAGAGAAATGGAAGTGCAACTTCTGCGCATTCTTCGGAAAGGAGTGCAAGGTCTGGTGGCCTCAGAGCAAGCTTCATGCATGAGCCGCCGAAGCTCTCAGGCCAGCGAAGCCGTATACGTCCTCTGCACCCTCCGGTACCCTCAAACTGTTTCCCTTTATCAGGATGTATTTCCCATTCACTGAGAGGCTCTCTATGCGGGTGCCCCCAATGGTGACGAACACAAATGAGTTGCCGAGATAGTATCCCGACTTTCCTGTTGACTCCGTCTCCTGCTCTACAAGTTTTCCGATATTCCCGTTTTGGCTTACCGTCTCCGGCACTCCCGCTATTACTTTTGCTGTAGCTCTGCCGGTTACCGTCCCATCGGGCGTCATCCTGACCGCATCGAGCGTCAGGACCTGGAGGCTAAAGCCTGCCCTGAACGGGAGGGATTCGGATCCCAGGCTCAGTGTAAGCCTATCGTATACCCTGCTGCCGTCCTTGAAGGTGGTCTCTGTTGTAGCAACAACCTTGCTGCCCGATTGCCTAAGCCCTGTGAACTCTGTTGCTATATCAGGTATCATTTCCGCTCTTGATTTTGGCGCTGTTGCTTTTGCCATGTTTACCCCCACAGTAACGAAAATATAGGCGCTTTCAAGATACTTATATGTGCCTAGGAGGCTTGACTTTTAGCGTATTATTAGCGCTTCTGTCCAATCAGAAAGGCTTTTAAGAAAGAGAATTTTAACCTTGTTTAGCTAGTGTTCCCATGCTAAGCAAGGAAAGCCTCAGAACGGAGTTCTCGAAGAACCCCGATAGGTACTACTCCACAAGGCTATTCAAGAAGGAGGGCTTCCAGAGGAAGCAGTGCAAGATATGCAAGATGTACTTCTGGACAACTGATGAGAGCAGGGAACTCTGCGGAGACTCGGCCCACGAGCCCTATTCCTTCATAAAGAAGAAGCCCACCAGCATAGGCTACGAAGAGTTCTGGAACAGGTTCTCGAGCTACTTCAAGAGGAAGGGGCACAGCATTATAGAGAAGTACCCTGTAGTGAGCAGGTGGAGGCCCGACCTTTACTTCACGATAGCGAGCATACAGGACTTCCAGAGGATCGAGAACGGGCAGATGAGCTTCGAGTACAGCAAGAACCCGCTCTTGGTGCCGCAGATATGCATGCGTTTCACTGACATTCCTAATGTTGGCGTCACAGGAAGGCATCTAACAGCGTTCATGATGGCGGGCCAGCATGCTTTCGACTACCCGAAGCACGGATACTGGCGGGACAAGACCATAGAGCTCAACTATGAGCTGCTTACAAAGATTGTAGGGGTCAAGAAGGATGACCTGACATACATAGAGGATGTCTGGGCGATGGGAGACTTCTCGGAATACGGGCCGAGCCTGGAGTTCTTCTCGAAAGGACTTGAACTGGGCAACAACGTCTTCACGGAATTCGAGTATCAGAACGGAATGGCAAAGGAACTGAAGGGCAAGGTAGTTGACGTGGGCTGGGGCTTCGAGAGGCTTATATGGTACTACACTGGAACGCAGACCTGCTACGATGCGATATTCCAGAAGGAACTGGACTACATCTACAAGAATGCGTCATTCACGCACAATCACAGCCTGTACGCAAAGGTCGCGTCTGCGCTCGGTGAGATAGACCTGACGGAGATGAAGATGCAGGATGCCGAGCACGAGATAATAAAGAAAGCGGGAATACAGGCCCATGAGTACCACAACATAATTAGGCCGATGCAGGCCGCTTATGCAATAGCGGACCACACACGAACCTTGCTATTCGCGATAAGCGACGGAGCACTGCCGAGCAACGTGGGTGGCGGATACAATCTAAGGATAATACTCAGAAGGGTCTTCGACTTCATCGACAGGTACAAGATGGACATAGACCTCATTAAGCTGATGGAGATACACGCAAGCGACCTCAGGAATCTCTACAAGGGACTGGGCGAAAGCATCCCTGAGATAAGCGAGGTGATATCCGTAGAGAAAGAAAGGTACGCAGCAACGAAGCAGTCCGCGCTCAAGATCGTCACGTCTATCGTCCAGAAGAAGGAGGAATTGACACCGGAAAAGATGAGGACACTTTACGAAAGCAACGGGATTACACCAGAGTTCATCAGCAACATAGCGAGAGAGAAGGGCATGACGCTGGACCTGCCTGATGAACTGTATGCAAAGATAATGAAGGGGGACTTCGTAAAGAAGGAGGAGAAGAAACAGGGCAAGTTGCCGATAAGCATAGAAGGGGTAAGGAAGACGCAGCAGCTCTACTACGACTTCGCTACGGAGTCGCGATCAAAGGTGCTCGCATGCGAGGGCAACTATGTCGTGCTTGACAGGACGCCATTCTACCCTGAAAGCGGTGGCCAGGAGCACGACACTGGTACGATAAACGGAATAACAGTCAAGAGAGTCGATGTGGTAAACAACATCATAATACATGAGCTGGACAAGCCGCCTGGATTCAAGGTAGGCTCGAAGGTGGACTGCAGAGTAAATGTCGATAGGAGAATAAGGCTGATGGCGCACCACACCGCCACCCATCTGATAAACGCTGCAGGAAGGAAGGTTCTCGGCAAGCATGCATGGCAGGAGGGCGCGAAGAAGTCGCCCGACAAGGCGCACATAGACGTGGCGCACTACGAGAAGCTGAGCGACGAGCAGGTCAGGGAGATCGAGAACGTGGCAAACAGGTACATACTCCATGGCATAAAGGTGAAGATGGAGGTGATGGACAGGAGCGAGGCCGAGTCCTTGTACGGCTTCGAGATATACCAAGGGCATGGAGTGCCTGCCAAGTCGCTCAGAATAGTCACGATAAGGGACCTTGACGGTAACCTGATCGATGCTCAGGCGTGCGGCGGAATCCATCTAATGGACCACGAGACGCTGATAGGGCTGATAAAGATTATATCAACGTCAAGGCCACACGATGGAATAGACAGGATAGAGTTCGTTGCAGGGCTGGCCGGACTCGATGAAGTAAACAAGATGGAGGACACATTAAGAGTGGTGGCGAAGCACTCTGCCCTTGATCTGGACAAGCTGACGAAGGGAATAGAAGACAGGATGGCGGAACTTCAGAGGGCAAGGAAAGAAGGTAGAAAGCTGTCTGAAGATTTGGGCAAGTACATGACTGCAGCGCTGGACAAGGACGCAAAGGACGTCATCAAGATGGAAATGGAGTACAGCAGGCAGACTCTCAGAGAAATTGCGAACAAGATGGTGGAGGACCATGAAGGCATTGCCGTGCTGGTCTACAACAAGGCTGGAGAAACGGTCTGCATAGCGGGCGGCAGGTCCGGCAAGAACGCGGCGGAGCTTGC
Source organism: Microcaldota archaeon (assembly GCA_030037075.1). Taxonomy (GTDB): domain Archaea; phylum Micrarchaeota; class Micrarchaeia; order Micrarchaeales; family Micrarchaeaceae; genus JAJZAB01. Next base: position 12,932 of record JASHRX010000034.1, read on the forward strand.
CAGGGAGTTCGCAGGAAAAGCGGGCAAGAAGTTCATCGGCGGAGGGTCCAACAG
>JASHRX010000035.1 GCA_030037075.1 Microcaldota archaeon
GGAGCTAGAAAATACGGCCATGCAAATAGCAAAGAGACATGGACTTTCTTTATATGATTCACTCTATGCAGCTGCAGGCCTATTAAATGATGCACCAGTTCTGAGCTTTGATAATAAAATAAGCAAAAAAGCCAAAGCGATAGGTATAAGCCTAGTGAACTACTAGGATAACCTTGACATTTTCAACTAGTTAGGGGGGCTAATGATAGCGGGTTACTTTATTCCGGCCTGCTCCAGGACCTTCTGCATTCCGCCTTTTCCGGTCAGGCGCGCCGCCAGACCATCGAACCTGAGCCTTCTCATGTCATCGAATGTCGCGTCCTCCAAGTCCTTACCCTCCGCCTTGAATTTCTCCGCGAACTCCTTCAGTCCGCTCTGCCTGTTTTTGGGCGATTTCCATACGCCCTTCGGCGCAGGCTGGAAGTCCGAAATCCTGAAATCGCGTTCGGGGTATGCTGCGACAGCCAGGCTGTATCTATCGTGGTACGTGCTCTGTACAGCGTTGGCGAGGCCGTAGCGCCTGATATCGTCCCATGTGGCCTTTGTAGGATCGTGGTGGGCCAGCGCCTTCTCGACCATGTACCTGTATCCCTCTATGGTGGTCCTTTTGTCCCACTCCCCTTTTGTGTATCCTACTATTTTATCATCAGAATCCTTTTTCACCCACCCTTTCTTTTTCCAGAAAGGCTGCATCTCTGGTGCCACGGAGTATGGCCTTTGCCTTCTCCTGCTCTCTCCGTTTCCTCCCTTGTGTGTTGTCCTTGGAATGGTAAATGCGTGTACGCCATTTTCAACTGCGTTAGGCGCGAACCCTGTTTGCTCTAACGTTATCGATGGACCGTCCGGTCCATATCTCAGCGTAGAAACCCTGAAGCGCGGTCCTATCTCTATCTCTTCTTCGTCGCCTTTTCTCCTGACACGCGCCACTACCTCCTCCGACTTGGCGCCCTGACGTAGCGTAAAGACTATGGACTTTGGTTTTTGTACTTCGGCCTGCGATCCAGAATTGCCAGTTGCTGCTTGTTTAGGCATATGCAGGCGATGACCTTTGGATGATATTTAAACCTTTTTACGGCCTATTTAAAGCTTCTGAGAGGCAAAGGGCGAGGACGAGTTCTTGAATTTTATTTCTAATATAGGACATACTATATTTATATATTAGCTACGGCATATAATTGCTGGTATTTCCATGAGCGAAAAGATAAAAATAAAGATAATATTGGGCAGCATACGCGAGGGCAGGTTCGGCGAGCGCCCTGCCAGGTGGCTTTATGAGCAGATCAAGGATTGGAAAGATGTTGAGGTAGAGCTCGTCGACCTCAAGGATTATCCGATGCCCCTCTTCGATGCACCCATTACTCCTTCCATGATGAACATGAAGTACCCAAATGCGGTTGTGCAGAAATGGTCCGCCAAGGTAAACGATGGAGACGCATTCATAATCGTGGCGCCGGAGTACAACCATGGCTATTCCGGGTCATTGAAGAACGCGATCGACTGGCTCTCCCCGGAATGGGGCAGGAAGCCCGTCGGATTCGTGAGCTACGGCAGCGCTAGCGGCAGCAGGGCGATAGAGCAGCTCCGCGAAGTAGTGATAGAGCTGAACATGGTGCCGATAAAGAAGGCGATACACATAGGCTGGGAGTTCATCATGAAGGCGGGCAGCGAGAAAAACATATCTAATGATGAGTTGTTCGGCCCGCTCAGGAAGAGCATGGGTCCTGACAGGGTCGCCGGACTGATGGAAGACCTCCTATGGATGGCCAACGCCCTCAAGAACGCAAGAACTAAGTAGCGCCGAGCCTGTATTTCGCTATTACGCCCGTCACTATGCCATGGTCTGAAGTGTAGGCCAACGCAATGTACGCACCGAGAAACCTGCCATGCTTTTTTCCTAGTATTTTGTTTACCTCATCTTTGCGGAGTACCCCGCGTGGGCATGCTACAGTGATATGTGGCAATAATGGGTTTTCGACCATGTTCCTTGCTGTGTACTTGGACGTGAGCGTCGTCACTCTCCTCCGGAGCAGGTTGAACTTTTTGTTGCTTCGACAGACCCACCTGATGCTCAAGTGGTAATAAACAACCCTATCCAATGAAACATTGAACGGCTTCGACCCATCGGCGATTTTTGCTAAACCTTTTCGCATTGCCCCTATGCTCTTTTTAGGGAAATCCCCAGCGGCGATTGTTATGTGAGGTATTGGATTCCTACTATTCAGGGTGAAGTAGGTGTCCAAGCTATTGCTAAGCTCTTTGCTTAGCCGTATTGCCCTGCCCTTGGTTCCTCTGTCTGGCAGTAGAACGATTCGCAGCCTTACCATTAACCCGCCTACATGTTTCGCTACGAATCATAGGGCATGATAGCAAGATATTTAGCTGTTCGCTGTTCATTTTTGTTGAAATCTATAGGGGGTATTGTGGCTCGGTCTAGATCGAAATCGGATTTTCATTTTGATGACAGGAAGGCTGGGATGCTCGTCATCCTTGGCGGGATAATCCTCATGGTTGGAGGCCTGCTCGGCTCGTTCACGGCTGGCGGGATAGTGTTCTCTTCCGCTTCACGCAATGTCCAGCAGAACTACGTAATCACAGCGATATTCGGAATATTGCTGCTCGTCTTCGGCGCATTCATCTACACCGGAGTGAAGATTGAAAAGGCCGCCGCGGGCTTTGCGCTCCTTCTCGGCGCCGCGATGCTCTTCATACTCATCTACTCATGGTCTCTCCTGATATTCGGTGCAGGCCTAGCCATATTCGGCAGCATATCCGCCTTGCTGCACCACGCGAAGAGCAAGGAGAATGCGCGCAGGAGGCGCTGACCGAATGGGTTTAAAAGGCATCATACTAATTATCAAACGATAGGATGGCCGATAAGCGGGTAGAGATGCGCGACCACGTCATCGTTTGCGGCTTCGGGATAGTAGGCCAGAAGGTTGTAGACACACTGTTGGAGCACAACATACCGTTTGTGATAATAGAGGTAAACCCGGAGGTGGTGAAGCGCGCCGATGAGCTTGGCTACAAGGTTATAATAGGTGACGCCACCTCATCCAGGGTCCTCAAGAGCGCGTCCATATTGACAGCGAAGGCGATAGCGATAGTGATGGACAACGACGCAAAGAACCTCTTCGCCGTGCTGACCGCCAGGGACCTGAACAAGAGGATATTCATTGCGACAAGGAGCAACGATGACTTCGTTCGCGAGAAGCTTGTGGACGCCGGCGCAGACTACATAGTCATGCCGCAGAAGACCGCTAGCCGCGAAATCGTCAGGGAGCTGATGAAGTAGGTGGCCGATTGGTCAACGTACCGCAGATAGAGAGGAGGAGCGTCGCAGGCAAGACGCTCGTTGCGCTCACCTTCACCGCAGTCCTCTTCGGGGTCGTCACCCTGCTTATCGTGTATCACATATCTCACAACTTCTACACCTCGGCCTATTACACGATATCCTCCCTGTTCGACGCGATAGGGATCAACGTGGCGCCCACGCTGTACGCCATGACGCCGCCGTTCTCGAGCAGCTTCGACGAGATAATATTGATATCGATAATAGACGGAATAGGGAAGATCGTAGCGGTAGGTATCGCGCTCGCCGCGATAATAGAGATACTGACGGGCACGGAGCTCCTATCGAGGGTGAGCCTTCTCGCTGCGAAGAGGCTCAAGGACCACGTGATAGTCTGCGGGTACTCGAGAGTTGCTGAGCGGCTCTGCACAGACCTTAAGGAGAAGAAGATAAAATTTCTGATAATAGACAAGGACCCTGCTGTTGTGGAGATGCTCCGTGATCGCGGCGATATTGTCATAAGCGGCGACTTCGCGAACAGCGAGGTGCTGAAGAGCGCGCAGGTGGACAAGGCGCGTGCGGTTGTCTTCGCCGCCAAGAACGACCTGCTGAACCTGCTTGGAATCGTCACTGCAAGGCATCTCAACAAGAAGGTGAGGATACTCTCCAGGGTTGCGACGGAGGATCTGATGGTGAAGATGCAGCGTGCGGGCGCGGAGCTCTGCGTTGTCCCGGAGATACTCGCGGGCATAGAGCTCGGCAGTTACATAAGATCGAGGTTGTAGGATGGCGCTTTCGAACACCAAGAATACCAATTACGTGATAGCCTTCGTTGCCATACTCATGTTTGCAGTATCAGTTGTGCTAACTATCGCGGCCGGCGTTGCGCCCGGCATAGCCCTCATCTGGAACGTGCTTGCCGCGCTGTATATCGGCTATGACCTAATACCGCAGAGCATGCTCGCCAGCCCCCTCATACTTATAGCCACGCTGCTCGACGCGCTGGTGTTCGCGCTCTTCGCCGTCTTCCTTGCGACCTGGTTCATAGACCTGGTGAGGAGCATAAACATAACGGAATACTTCGCGCTGAGGAAGATAAGGGGGCTCAGGCGCCACGTCATCGTAGCGCCGTACAACAACTTCTCGAAGTCCCTGGTAGAGGAGCTCACTAAGTCGGGCAGCAAGTTCGTGGTGATAACCGATAACCAGATACAGGCTGCAAGGCTGAACAACGCGAACGTGCTTGCGATAGTAGGAGAATTCAGGAGCAGGGACGCCTTCGAAACAGCCGGCATAGGCAGCGCATCATATGTGGTGGCCTGCGATGACGACGACGTGAAGAATGCGCTCATAACCATAGCAGCGAGGGACGCCAATCCGAATGTCACTGTCATATCGAGGGTCATAGAGGAAGAGAACATGCAGAAGGTGAGCAAGGCCGGCGCCTCAAGGATAATAATTCCGAGCGTCACGGCGGGCCTCAGCGTAGGCGAAGAGATAGTTAAGAGGGTCTGATCCCTTAGTCGGCAAACTCTTCCTCCTTGCCGGTGACGGGATTCTTGAATTTGGTCTTCTTTCTCGCTCTCTTCTCCGCGTTCGCCTTCTCCAGCTCCTTCTCGAATAGCTTCTTCCTTCGCTTGACGCTCTTGGGATACTTCGTACGAGCCTTCTCCCACGCCTTGTTGGCAGCCGCGCTGCCGTACTTCAGTTTTGCGTCAACCAGCCTCTGCTTTTCTCTCTCCGACATCAGCTCTCGCCTGATTGTCCTTCTCGAAGGCAGCTGCTTCTTGGCCGCTACGTACCTGTCGAGCTCTGGGCCGCGCGCGCCTCCAGGCGCAAGCCTGTCGAAAATGCTTGTGTTGCGGCGGTATTCCCTCCTCGCAGCCTCGGCCCTCTCCAGCGAATCGTAATAGTTTGACGCTTTAGCCCGCCCTTCTGGGCCTAGCGATGCGCCGTACTTCTCAAGGTACTCGTCCCTCTCTCCCCGCAATCTTCCCGCACGCTGGGCATTCCTGCTCTCTGTGGCCATCCTACCCTTTAGTCGCTGGTATTCCAAGAAACTATGATTCTTCTTGTAATTTCTGATTATCTCCTTGTTCTTGCTGTCGGCAGCGCGCGCCTCCCTGACTTGTAAGGCCTCCTGCCTTACCTGGCCGCTCCTCACCCTCGCCCGGTTGCCTATGCTCTCTGCGAACCTGCCTGCACGGGATGTCCTTACAGCCCTTATCTGCACGTCCCTGTCTACGCCCCTCTCAATCATGCCCTTGTTGGGACCCTCCTCGGTGACCCTGCCGGTTGGTTTTCTGTAGCTGTTTACCCACACGGCAAAACGGTTGGCGGACCTGCCTGGTACGCCTACGCCGGGAAGCTGCACCTGGACCTTAGGGCGTGGCTCGCCTGGAACCTTCTCATGGGTTATAGGATCATACACCTTTGGTGTATAGCCCTCCTTATTAGGGCTGGTAATCTTGCCGCTGAGGATACCTGGCTCTTTCGGCTGGACTTCGCTGCGCGATGAGATAGGACCTGAGGGGCCCATTGTAACCAGGTGCACAGTACCAGCCCTGCCAGGAGCGGATCCGGAGGATGAAGAAGCTCCTCCTGCGTTTGCGCCAAATATTGCACCCGTTGGAGAAGATGCTGCAACACCGGCAGCAACTGCAGCGCCGCCTGCCACTGCACCGGCGGCGACCAGGCCCTTCTCTTTGTTAATCTGGGATGCAATCTGCGCTCTGCGCTCCGCTGCCTCTTTTGTTATCGGTATTCTTGCCTTCACTGCAGCAGGAGGGACCGCCTTTTTCAGGTGCCTGCCTGCATCCTTGCCCTTCTCCTTCAGACGGAAGGCGTGCAGCTTCACCATTGTGGGCCCTCTTGTAAGTCCCTTTCCGGTGCTGCCTGTGCCTATCGTTCCCTTCAATCCTATCAATGTGCCTATTCCAAAGAGGGCGAAGATGTCGCTTCCGCGGCTCAGGCCGACGGCTGCAGCTATGAGTATTATTATTATGACTATAGGAATGAAAGCGTAGATCGCGCCTATGACCAGCACGCCCAACATGTTCCCACCTATTTAGTATACGTCATAAGAGATATAAATAGTTAGCTGCGGGGTTTGACATCCCTCACAATTATGTATACGACAAGGACGACAACCATCGCCAGGAATATGCCGGGGGCGAGGCTGCCGAACGAGAGGTAGTACGTGCCGACCGGGAAGGTCGATATCGAGACGTTGGGCGATATCGAGTAGTTGTATTCAGTAGAATAGGTGAGCGGCGTCGGGGACTCTATCGTGCAGCTTGTTATCCCTGGGCCACAGCTGCCGCAGCCCGGATCTCCCGGGCCGCACGCGTAGTAGAACGGACCGATGCGACCGCCTGAAGGCGAGAGCGCCAACTGCGGGCTCGTGAGCCCTGGTTGCAGGAACTCGACCGGCTGGCCGGACGGATAGCCGTAGTAGCTCGCCTGTATCCTTCCGGTGCCTATCCCGCATACATTAACTATGTCGTTGAAGTCGCCCTGCTGGTTGGTCTGCAGTATCGCGACAAGCCCGAGCTGCGAGGTGAGTACTCCGTTGCCGTCCGGGAAGTCTGGCACGCAGTACTCAGGGTAGGGGGGGTTGCCGGCGGTGTTGGCCGTGGATGGCAGCCCGAAGTCGCCGTAGATGTTGCACTCCATTGTGTTCACTCCTGCTGGAAGCAGCAGGCTGTTCGACTCCGGGGAGCACTGGTTTATCCCGTTGTACTGGGTGTGGAAGGTGATTATGTTTGCCTCTGCCGCTCCGAGCGGCCCCTGGCCTATGGGCTCTGGAGTAGTGTAAACAGGGTTGGCGAGCACGCAGCCTGCGATGCTGCCGAAGGCGCAGTTGTCCGAGTATTGGTAGTACGCAGAAGCAGCTGGCGAGAGCGGCACGCCTGTTCCTCCTGTCATGAGCCCCGGATACTGTATCGCGTTCGGGTTTGTCGTCAGTGGAGTGCTCGTCGCGTTGACAAAGTTTATGTCGGTATCGTAATACAGGTATATGTCGCTCTGGTAGGGCACGGGCGAAGGCGACGCCGCGTATATGGTTGGATAGTAGCCCGCGATGCCGGTTACGCTTATCGTGGTCTCGTTGGGGTTAAGCGAGTTTATCGTCGCTGATGTGCTCAGCGATATTGTGGTTACGTTGGCGAGGTCCGCATCGAGCGGCAGGTTTATCGTGTTGTTGAATTCGTCTACGAGCGTGTAGTTCAGCCTGTTGTAGCCCAGCACGCCATTGTTGTACACCAAATCGAGGTCAAGTACATCGAGCTGCGAGACAACCTTCAGCGCAGAAAAGAGCTGCGCCACTGTGATTTGCGGCGAGCTCTGCGTGGTCAGTATCGCGTTTCCGCAGAAGATGTTCGCGTAAGCGGTGTACGGGCACGGACTTGTCTGCGAGCCCAGGCTGTAGTAGTAGCCGCTAGCCTCGCAGATCGGGCCGCAGTCCGCACCTCCGAGCGCCTGCGCATTGACCCTGCTCGCCGGCACAGGCAGATTACCTTCCGGATACTGGTAGGTGATGACGTTGCCGCTGCCGCCCTGGCCGCCGCACGTAGATGCGCATCCGCCTGCGCCAGGGTTGACGTCGTACACTCCGGGCGTGAATCCTCCCTGGCCGTATGCGAGCACTATCACGCCTCCTCCGCCTCCGCCGGAGCCGGGATTGCCTGCTATACCGTTTGCGTAGACCGTGCCGGCCAGCAGCGTGTATCCCTGCATGTAGACTCCATAGGAACCGTCACCGCCAGGGCTTGTGTAAGAGCCGGAGCCGCCGCCAGCGCCCGATAGGAAGTCCGATATGTCATACGCCCAGAGGTTGAGCGTGCTGGTAGCCAGATTGGTTGGTATTGCGTTGGCAGAGCCGGGCGACCCTCCGAGGCCGTCTCCAGCAGTGTACACGCCGCCTGGCACGAGGGTGTTGCCTCCGTATGCTGTGATTACGTTCCCGCTGCCGCCGCTGCCGCCGTACGACAATGGAAGGGCCGTCCCCGCGCCTCCGAATATTCCGCCGTCATTTATCGCACCGCCTTCTATCACGCCCCCGTTTATGAGCGTGCTGGTTGCGACAACGGGGTGGCCGTCCGTGATGAGCGTCACGCCCGGCATTATCATTATGCTGTTGACCACCAGGGTGCCGTCAAGCGTTATTGTTATCGGGCCGCCGCCTACACCATTGAAGACGACCTCCCAGCTCGCGTTCACAGCGTTCGTCGGGTTTATGTGCGTAGTCAGCGGGGTGAGCCCGGGTCCTATTGCGGACTCGAGCGAGTATCCGCCGAAAGTGCCCTCCGGCGGCAGTGTAGGACATACATTCGGGTTCTCGCAGGTCTCCAGGTCCTTGACCTGCGAATAGTTTAGCGTGTGCGTCGCGTTGAGTATCAGCCCTGAAGGCACGTAATCGCTGCCGCCTAGGTATGAGACCGCGCTGAGTCCCGATGGTGTTATAGTAGAGTTAATGTACGCCTCCCCGAATATCCTGTTCGTAAAGACGTTGAAGTAGAGTTCCGGAGGCGTTATCAGATATTCATCAGATAGGTTTGCCTCGAAGTACTTGCGCCAGTTCTGGAACTGGAAGAGCGTAGGTCCGCTCTCAACAGTCTCGTTGAGTACGCTCGATGTCTGGACCGGCTCGGCTGTGTACACTTCATACGTCTGCGTTGAACCTGACGGGAAGATGGCCGGCACGGGCGGGCACCCGACCGGGTTGAAGGAGCCGAAAGTCACAGTGGGCTGTATGCTGTTCGGCGGGGACGTCCTCACACGCGCCCACTGGACTCCTATTACTCCAGGCACTCCCGATGATGTGCCTATCTGGTCTGCTGCCGCGCCAGACATTATTGACAGGTATTCGCTGCCTGCGTAAGCGGGAGGCGAGGCGCAGATGCTGTTGCTGAAGCTGTTGTAGACCCATACGTAGTTTACCGTGCTGCACTTGCCGCCAACAGCGCCGCTCCACGCGAGCTGCAGCGATGACGGTGTGAATCCGACAGTCTGGTGCACGATCGGATAGTTTCCTGATGTGACATAGTTGCCGATGTCGAAGAGCTCGAAGGACGGCACAGCTGGTTCCCAGCTGAGCCCTATTCCGTTGTAGAACCAGTCGTAGCAGGTGTGGCCGCAGCTGCTGTCGCCTATGCTCTGCCCCACGCCGTTCGACGTCTCCATCTCGAGCCTGCCGTTGTTCAGACTGTAGGATTCCAGTACGTCGTAACCTATGCCGTAGGTTGACCCGGCAGAAATTGCATCGTATGGATTGGCGGTGCGGATCATGTAATATGCAGAGTCAGATTCCGATGGGTCGCCGCTGTCGAGCTGGTAGAATATGAGGCCGTTGTCCACCACCATGGTGCCGCCGTTGCCCTCCGCGGCCTCCTCCCAGTTAGCGTCTAGGGTCTTGCCCGCGAAGTTGTCGTAGAAGTTGAAGACATTGGCGCCGTTGTCATAGAGACCATACTGGTTGGATCCGCAGCCGCTGATAGTGTTGGCAGGGTTGCTGCACGTCAGCTGTGGTGCTAGGCCCACGACTCCGCTATGCTCAGTGTAGTAGTCCGTGGTGGCCGCGCCGAAGCCCATGTATATCGCTGTTGTGGCGCTATTGGCCGGTATCGAGAAACCTGCCGGTAGCTTGATCCAGTATGCCTCTGAGTTGGATGTTGCAACCAGAGGGGTTATCTCGTTGAGCGGGTCGCCCTCCAGCCACGAGTAAAGTATCTGGCCGTTCTGGGCGTCGTAGAACTCTATGTTCTGGAAGTCAGGGCCGAAGTCCGATGCCGATATGGTATTCGGATGGAATATTATCTCTATCTGCGTGCCCGAGAGTATCGCGTTGGTCTGCGTGTTTATTATGTTGACCGGCAGGCAGTACTCTATGTCGCTCGGGTAGTTGGTGCCGCAAGTAAACGGAGCAACGTTTGTCTGCGAGTACTGCTGCGTCAATGTATATGTATAATTGTATGGCACGAGCAGGTACCCAGCCACGTTGCTCTTGAGGTAGGTAGGTGTCAGGAAGTCAGTTGGGACGGAGACCGAGATGGAGTTCTGGGCTAGTGCGACGTTGGACGTGGCGCTTGTGCTTACCACGGAGTTTGCCGAACCTGAAACTATCAGGTTGCCAGAGATGACGTTACCCTGCTGCAGAGAACTGCCAGATGGCTGCGTCGGGTAGGTAGGCCCGTTGTCATATGCGTAGAAGGTGTACTGCTGCCCCGCCTGCAGGTTTATCGAGTTTACGATCGTGCAGGTAGTTGTCGTGCTCGGCGTGGTGCAGACAACGTTGTAGGGGCTCGTCTCCGTTACAAGCTTTGTGCCGAACGGGCTCTCCACATAACAAGTGTCGCCGCCGTTGCAGCTGGCGACGACATTGGCCGTGTTGCCCACTATTATGCTTGTCGGGTCTATCGTAAGCGTTGGCGCATTCGGGTTTATGCTGCTTGTGTAAGAGTAGGAACCGCCACCGCCTCCACTGCCGCTCTGGGTAGTGGTGGGCGCGTAGGCCGATCCGAGCAGCGTCTCCGACAGGTAATTGTCAGCGCTGCCCGCGCTCTCCACATACTGGAATGGATCAGGCATGCCTATGAATGGAGGAGGGGCCAGGTCGAACGTGTTGGTGGGCTCGAGGTTGCATGTGTGTGTCGGCGCCGTTGTCGTGGCGTGCCATCCCGTCTCGTTGAATATGTAGCAGATGTAAGACGACGGGAATACTATAGAGACGCCCCTTGCCTGCAGATAGTTGTTGTTCAGGTAGCCCGTCTGGCCGCCGTAGGCGCTGAAGTCGGTCGGCTGCGCGGTAGACCCGTTCGACAATCTTGTGTAGTTCTCGGTCGTCATGTGTATTGCAAGCATCTCGTCATACGCCTTGCACGGCGAGACGTCGCACTCGCTCGCTCCGGTGAGCCAGAGCGCCATAGTGTTGATGTACACAGTATTGTTGAAATCAGCAGTAATCGAAGTTGGCGTTGGTGCGTTGTAGTCTGCCGTTAGGCTCTTCGGGCTTGCCGGCACAGTGGGACCTATAGGAGGATACCCTCCGTATTCCTGCAACGCATTGGCTACGCTGAAGCCAGCCGCGTCAGCGGCGGTGTTGTATACGGGTGTGTTGTTGCAGAGGTACGCGCAGTAGCTGACGAAGCATGTGCCGCCGCTGCACGGAGAATCTGGCGTCTGGCTTGGCGGCCATGTGCTTTGGGCGTAGTCAAGCGTGAAGTTCGCCGAGAGAGGCCATCCGTACGGGGGGTATAGCTTGTTGGCTGCGTAGCCAGTCGTCAGGGTGATCCCTCCCTTGGTTATGATGTCGCTCGAGTTCGATGCGTGTATTGGAATCTCTGTCCCGTTCAGGTTGAATACTCTCAGCATAAGCATGCTGGTGCCCTGTATGCCGGTTCCGCAGTGGCCGTTCCACCACGGTAGGCCGAAGTTCCAGTCATCCAGGACGTACAGCTCGCCGCGCGAGATTGCCAGGCCTATCGGCTCGTGGTTGTTCTGCGAGTCGTTGGTGTACGGCTGCTGCAGGTAGCTGCAGTAGTATTCCGATACGTAGTCAGTGCCCTGCGCGTTTATCTTTAGCACATTCGAGTTGTACGGACCTCCGTTCTCTTCATATTCGAGTATGCTCAGGTTGTACTGGTTTGTGGAGTACGATAGGTTTATCGCGGATACATAGCTTGCAGAGAGCACGCTGTTGCTGATGCCCATCTCGTATATCAATACATACGGGTAGTTTGGCTCTGATACGTAGACGTACTGGCCGCTCGGTGATACCGCCATAGATGGCGTAACGCCTTCTGTGAACGTGCCGCTTGTCGATAAGTATGCGTTCGCGCAGCCTGTCGAGGCAATCGCGCTGCCGAAGTTGGAGGGCCCGCCCACGACGTTTGCGCCGAGTATCTGGCCGCCGCTCGATATGTACAGCATGTGGAACCCGTTGCCGGAGCCTACGCAGTCCTGGCCTAGCCCATTGGTGTACCCAACCTCGTTGGCGCTTATCACGTACACATCACCGGCTGCGTCAGACGCCAGGCCAAGCGGCGGTGAGTATACCTCCGGCTTTACCGTTGTGTATGACGCGAACCAGTTGTAGTTGTTGGGCCCTGCGAGCACGTTGCCTATCGCCGTTAGGTTGTACGCCCTAGTCACGTAGGTCGAGCCCGACTGCACCACTGTTGTGTTGACCCAGTAGGAGCCCACCTTGCTTATGTACTGCTGGTAGGTGCTTGATGAAGGCGATGTGGTAGTATAGTTGAGAGCCTGGCTGAGCGTCCCGTTCAGCGGGTTGAAGTTGCCCGGCTCCACGTACTGTATGTCATAGAGGTAGTAGCTCGTTAGCTGTGACGAGCAGCTATAGAATAAGTAGCAGGAGAACGAGGTGACGAATGTGTTCTGCGTCAGCGCGAAAAGGTTGTTGTTGTTCGACTCCGCGAGGTACATGGGGTTCGTTATGTTTGCGATTATATAGTTGCCAACCTGTTGGCCGTACAGAAGCCCGTACACGTCATTCGCGGTTATCGCGTTGCCCGCCATGATGAAGCCGGTGTTCTGCACGTTCAGCCCGGGCGGCTGCGTTATGCCCTGGTAGTTGCTGCCGCCGAAGAATGACGCGGAAGATAGCCTGGCAAGGATCCCGTTGTCGTTCATGTATATGCTGGGCGCGCTGTCTATCTGTATCGGGTCTATGAAGTTGCCGGGCGACTGCAGGTTGTGCAGGCTGTAGACATCATACGAGCTGTTGTAGTAGGCGAAGTCGTTGTTGATTGTGCTGTATGCGGACGGCACGGTTACATTGTAGTAGAAGTTAGGCAGCTCAGAGACGATAGCATACTGCAGCGAGTTTGCGAGCGCATAGACCGGAAAGGCGGTTACCCCGGTGCCGTATGCGGTCCAGTAGACTGGTTGACTTCCGTATTGGTAGACATGGACGTTGTACTGCGGCACGCTGTCTATGGACACCGTGGCACCGGAGGCGATGAGATGCCACGCACTCCAGAAGTTCGGCAGGTAGCCCTGCGACATGGCCAAAGCGTTGGGGCTGTACTCGCTTATCATCTGGGCGCTTGCGGTATAGACGCCATTGTAGGTCTCGTTGTTGAATGCGAGGTAGCTGCTAGGCAGCTGCGGCACTATCGGTATGACCGCATTGGTGTTGTTCATCTGCGTCGCTACGGCCATAACATTGTACGTGTACGTGTACGAGCATCCGTTTATCGAGTTGGTGTACTGCAGGGAGCTGAACTGCGACGTGTACGGGAATCCTTGGTTCACCTGCAGGTTGTTCGTCGGGGTGATTCTCGAGACATTGGCGATCTTCGCGTCCCACTCCCACAGGCCTTTCTGTATCAGCGATGTCACGCCCTGGAAGATGTCAGAGTATGAGTCGTATCCGTTGGATACGTTCGCCGAGCCGGGCCCCCTGCTGTTGTTGTACGCCTCGCCGGAATACGCGAGGTTGGGCGCCGATAGCGCTGCGATGTCGGTTACGTTGACAAATGCATTCGAGTACGCATACGTGTTAGAGTTCCACATCACCCTCACATTCAGATTTATTATGGATTCAAGTGGTGATGTACTCACCAGGCATTCATCTCCAGCCACGAAACGGCTGCTGCCCGGGTTTACGTACTCGACAGTGTTGGACGGGTTCGGCTGATTGGGGCACGTTGTGAACCACTGGGGGTTGTCGATGTTGTACTGCAGCACGTTGTATGTGACGGGAGTGGTCTGGGGAGGCGTCTGCGTTTGTTGGACGAAGCCCCCGTCGCCTCCGTACTGCGAGAACGGGTAGCTCGTAGATATCGGTATGCTGTTGGTGACCAGGCAGTTGCCCTGGTTCTCAGAGTAGATTGTGCAGGTGAGCGCATTGAGCACTATGAGCTGGCCGCTGTTGTAATATGTCTGGCGTGTTATCGAGTTGTAGTCGCTAGCCGTGAAGGTGTACACGCCTGGAGAGCCGAGGTCACTCGTGTTGAACGTCAGCTGGTATGTGCCTGTAGTCGTGTACGGCGAGACAGTTACGCCTGCCGGAGCTAGTATCGAGCACTGGTCGCCGGGCGTGCAGGTCACCGTGGCGGTAACCATGCTGTAGTACCGCGCAGGGTTCTGCGAGAAGCTCAGCCCGGGCAGTATTGTAAGCGTGTCAGTGAAGTAAGGGGATCCCCAGGGCCATGTGTTGTCATAGTATGTGAAGACGGTGTTGCCCACACCAAGGTCTGTCGCTGGGAATGCCGGCAGTGAGACCTGGGTCGTGGCGGAGTCGCAGTTTCCGAATGCGCATGCAGCTCCGGGAACTACCTGCGAGGGCCCGCCGATCGTGCACGTGTCGCCCGTTAGGCAGATCGCGTTTACTGTAATGGTGTTGCTTATCGTCGCCGGGTTAGGCAGTATCGTTATGGAGGGAGCGGGCGGGTCCACATAGAGGGTCTGCGTTACAGTTAGCCCGCTAACCTCGTCTGTTGCCGTGATGGTGAAGGTGCCAGGTCCTGTGTCAATCGTGTTTATCGGGGCATCGACTGCACCGCCTCCGGTCCAGGGACCCTGCGCAACCTTTACGGAGCCTGAGACGCTCACCTCGCATGTTCCTGAAGAGCCGCTGTAGCACGTCGCCATAGCATTCGCAGTCTGCCCGTAGGTAGCGTCAGCTGATGTTGGCGGCGATGTGCATGTCGCGCCTATGCACGTGCTTAGCGTTGGCGACTCCCTCTGCACATTAGTTATAGTGCTCCAGTCAACAGCAGGGTACACATCGTCTGGCGGTAGGTTCCTTGCAAGGATCCACTGTATCGCAAGCCCGCCCTTGTTCACCGTGGCGCCCGAGCCGAGGGCCCCTACGCCAAAGTATACTGGGTTGCCCAGTACTGGACTGCTATACTGCTCGTTGGAGAACCAGATGCTTGGGTCCTCAAAATACTCCCAGTAGCCGTTCTCGATGCCGCTGTCCAGCCAGTCGAGCGTGGTGGACACGCCAGCAGTCGGCTCGCGGGCCGATGTAGCGCACGCGGTTGTGACGCTGCAGCTTGTGCCGCCGATGACAAAGAATTCGGTGCAGCCGCCTCCGTTGCAGTTGTTCGTAGCGGGCTCCCAGCTCAGGCCCATTCCGTTGAAGAGCCAGCCCTCGTCAGAGCAGTCGTTCGCATTCGGATTGCAGGTAGATATCTCCATGCCCATACGGGCATTGTTGACCATGTTGGATTCCAAGATGTCGTAGCCGGTACCATAGCCGCTGGGCGTAGTTCCGGTACTGCTGACTATGAATGCGCCGTCGTTCTGGTTGGCGTAATTCACATAGAGGCCCTGGTGCGATACCAGGCTCGCCTGCCCATTGATATACATGTAGACGTCCTGTTCTCCGCCTCCAGTGAAGGAGCCTTCTGTGAAACCGCTGCTGCCCGACTCGCTGTAAGAGTCGGCAAAGTTGTCATAGAATGGGAAGACCAGCTGGCCGTTGTCGTACTCGCCATAATTTGGGCAGGCGAACGTGTTGGCAGGGTTCGGGCACGTGATCTGCGGCGCGAGGCCGGCGTATCCCGTCGATGACACCAATACATTCGATATGCCGCCTATGCCCATCGCTATGTTACTATCGTTCCCGCCGCTGGGTATCGCGGGCACGTCTATCCAGAACATGATGGGTTCGGAGAGCGAATTGAGTGGAGCAACACCATAGTAGCTCGGGAACTCCTCATCGCCGACAAACCATGAGTAGACGGGCTTGCCGCTCGTCATGTTGTAGAACTCCACGTTCTGCAGTTGGGCGGCAAGATACGGTGTCAGGTCCTGGCCCTGAACTGGCGTGGAGTCGGGATAGAAGATCACGGGGATCTGCGTGTTGGCCGCATATGCGCCAACAGAGTACTTGCCACCGTCGGTAGGGTCTATGACCAGTGGTATGCAATAGAGAATGCCGGAGGGTGCGGCGCCGCACGATGGGTCTGCGGGGGCCAGGGAAACCGGAGTAAGCTCATTTGCCGGCTGCACGCTCTGATTCGCTTGCGCATAGGCAACCTGTACGCTCGTAGTTGCGTTTGTAGGAGCTGCGAACTGCGCCACGGCAGGGTTTTGATTGCCGGTCTGCTGCTTGTCGTGCGCAAAAAACATGGCAAAGATGAAAAGGGATAGTACAATAATTGATATGGATACGGTTGCAGCTTTCCGGATATTCCACATTCCACTCCCAACGAATCCTAACCACGCATTACTACTATAAATATCTTTTTGTATCAGTATCCTTGGTGGGGAAATGAAGCTGAACGAGGTGCTTTTCTGGGTTGGGCACGCCTGCTTCTACGTCAAGGTCAACGGATTGAATATATTCATAGACCCGTTCAGGGTGCCGGACAGCATAAAGGAGAAGGCAGACCTTCTTCTCATAACGCACGCGCACATGGACCACTGCAGCTTAGATGACATAAAGAAAATAATCAAGAAAGATACGGTAATGATCTCGTCGAAGGGCTGCCTTGAGGAGAAGGGCTTCAAGGACGTTGTGACATCAAAGCCGGGCTTCAAGTACGACTTCAAGGGCGTAGGGATAGAGGCCGTGCCCGCATACAACGTAAGGAGCGAGCGGGTAAACTTCCATCCAAAAGCGAACGACTGGGTTGGATACATCCTATCGCTGAACGGCATGAAGATATACCACGCCGGGGATACTGATTTCATAGACGAGATGAAAAGACTGAAGGGGCTCAACGCAGCCCTGCTGCCAATTGGCGGCACGTATGTCATGAATGTAGATGAAGCCATAGAGGCGGGCAGGGCGATCGGCGCAGAGTCAACGGTGCCGATGCACTACAAGAACCTGCTAGGCCGAGAGGGTTCGAAGGCCGCTGAGGAAAAATTCAAGGCGGGACTGAAGAGCGCGCTGATAATGAAGGAGATAACAGAGCCTACGTACGGCTTCTGATTTTTTGCGATAGGTAACGCGCCACCTTGAGGAGCGCCTTTGGATCCATCTTCGAGACCCTCGAATCCTTCTCTTCCATTCCATCGCAGATGCGCCTCGCTTCGTGCTTATCCACATGCAGGGCCCTTGAAGAGTCCTCAACAGCATTCCTAACCTTCTTGTTCTTGTGCTCCATGAGCAGCGCAAGCATCTGCATCTCCTTGCCGGATATCTTCCTGCCGGTGGGCTTGAGGTATACTAGAGAGGAATCCACCCTAGGCCGCGGGTAGAAGCACGCGGCCGGCACCTTCATCAGCCGTATTGCATCGAAGGAGAGCGTGCAGAAGAGCGACAGTTTGGAGTACTCGCTGGTGCCGGGCCGCGCCAGCATCCTGTCCACGAATTCCTTCTGCAGGCAGAGTATCGCGGGCATGTGGCGCTCGACCAGCCACATCAGCGTCTTGGATGAGAGATTGTAGGGAACATTAGACGCCATCATCTCCGCATTCTTTGTCTTGCTCTGCGGCAGCTTGAAGAAATCCCCGTTTATAATGTCAAGGTTCTCGCGCCTGAGGTTTGCCTCAAGGAATTCGTACAGCCTGTTGTCCAGTTCAACCGATGTGACATGCTTCGCCGCGTTGCACAACTCCTCGGTGAGCATTCCCACGCCGGGCCCTATCTCGATGACCCTCTTGCCGGAGCAGTGCGCCGCCTCTGCGAGCGCGACATTCCTGTCAACAAGGAAGTTCTGCCCCAACTTCTTGTTCGCGCCGATTGACTTTATTACCTCGATAGAATAACCGGCCTCCATAGTTGGATTCTCTAACATTACTATTTAAACCTGTCATGAGTAGCGCTAACCATGAGGGTAAAGGGACAGAGCGCGATGGAGTTCCTCTTCACCTATTCTTTGGTGCTGACGATAATCGCGGTCGCATTCGCCATACTCTTTTTCCTTGTATCCGGACCCGCAAGCACAGCGATACCGCCACAGTGCGCCTTCAACGGCGGATTCACATGCACATACTCGGTCTTCACGGTCAACACGGTGAGCGGCAGCGGCGCGCAGCTTCTTGTCATTGCGACAGACCTGCAGCCTGGCGTAGTGAACGTGAGCAGCTTCTCCGCCTCGATCGGCGGCCTGCATAGCACGTTCGGATACTGCACTCCAAACATCGCAACAGTGGGACAGAGCATCTACTGCATCGCGAACCTTGCAGTTACCCCATCGGTAGGCTCAACGTATTCGGCAACGTTCAACGTGATCGGCAACTACTGCCCGGGGTATGCGACCCAGTTGTACAATTATACCTGCCCGATAACCAGCAATTACATATACGGAGGAAGCCTGCAGTCGCAGGCGACAGTGACGCCCGTAACGGGCACGAGCGTGCCGTACTACGCGCCGGTCACCCTGACCAACAACGGCCCTACGCTGATAAACAGATTTGACGTGCAGGCGAGCCTTCCCGTAAGCGCCTACACGGCGTACGAATCGAAGGACCTGGGCAACATAAGGTTCTACGACGGCGCGAGGGAGCTCTACAGCTGGTGCCAGAGCGGCTGCAGCTCGAGCAGCACAAACGCGATAATCTGGATAGCCATGGACAGGCCTGTGCCGAGCAACACGGTAGTCACGCTGCAGATGTACTTCCTGCCTACGAGTGTGGAGTACGACGGAGTCTTCGCGGGGGAGGCGCCAAACATGACAAGCTCCTATGCTGAGTATGACAATGGAAAGAACGTCTTCCAGTTCTATGATGACTTCACGGGCAACAGCCTCAGCCCGATATGGGCGCAGATGCCCACCTCAGCGAACGCAGCGCTGGCGGTGAACGACGGCATGGAGATAAAGGTGAGCGGCAACAACGGCGGCTACGTTGGCGTATACGCATCGGTAGGCGTGGTCTCCTCCAATGAGGTCATGGAAAGCTACCTCAAGGCATTAGGCTCGGGAGAGAGCCTGCAGGAGATGCTGGGCTACGGAACCACTACGAGCAACACCAATTTCGCAAATGGATATGGACTGGCGGTTGGCACGCCCAGCAGCACACTTACCGTTAGGCAGATAGCGGCAGGATCCCCAACAGATGAGGCGAGCGTTACTGACACGCTCGTATCGGGATCCTTTTACACGACGCAGTTCACATGGGTGAACGGCATGGAGACCTCGTCAGACCTCTCGACGGGCAAGAGCGTGCCGTATTCCGGGACGACCTATACGCTCAACCAGATCTCGCAGACTGGGATAGCAATATCCAGCAGTAATCCGGACCAAGGCGATTACATATTATACTGGTTCAGGCTCAGGCCTGGGGGCGCGCAGCCATCGCTTGCGTACGGAAGCGCCACCCAAGTGCCCTGACAATGCCAAGCTCTTTATACTTTTACAGAGAGAACTGCACGATACGATGGGAAGCCTCGATGACGAGATGAGGAACCTGGAGGAGAAGGAGGGCAGGGAGCAGGGCCTCGGCCAAGAGAACAAAAGCGGAAGCGGCAGGGTGAGCATCGGAACCGTGGAGCACTTCTTCGACAAGGTGAGCGTCGCCGCGATAACCCTGACGGGCAGCCTGCGCATAGGAGACACGATAGAGATAGAGAGCCAGGAGGGCACGGTTCGCCTGCGTGTCGAAAGCATGCAGATAGACAGAAGAGATGTAAGCGCAGCGTCGCAGGGCGACTCTGTAGGAATAAGGGTAGACGCCAGGGTGCCGCGGGGCAGCCAGGTCTACAGATTAGTATAATTATGCGCCTCGGTAGCTCAGTGGCAGAGCGCCTGCATGGTAAACTTTTAGGAAAAGTTTAATCAAAAACCCATAAAGCAGGAGGTCGAGGGTTCAACTCCCTCTCGAGGCTTATTTGCTATTTGCAGTTCAGGGTTGCAGTATATTCCAAGGAGGCGTAATAGAAGATAAGGTGAATGGTATGTTGCCGCTTACCCGGAAAATTTCGTGCAGGTTGTCGCACACATCCCTAGTAACTTGCGCGTCGACTACAACATGCATGTAGGGACCGCGCCTTCTGCCCTCCCAGGCCTTGGCGTCGTAAACGCCTTTTTCGCTCGTGACCCTTCTAATCAAGTCGTCTAATCCACCTTCGGTAAGCTTGTGCTTGTCTCGGAGGTTCGCTCTTGCTTGGTCTAGTGCCCTTCTTTGCGGTGAGCCTACTGACATTTTATCACTCCTCAAGCATACCTTGTTTAGATATTTATAATTAGCGTGCAGGGCACGTTTGAGTTGTTATGGTCGAACAATCCCATTTTACGGGTTCGCGTGGTATTCGGCAACATACTTCAGCACATAGTCGATGTCCTCGCTGTCGGGCTTTACTCCGAGTGCCTCAACGACCTTCTTTATGTTCTCCTTTGTGGTCTGCCTGCCCGTTGCAATAAGGAAATAGAACGCATACACATAAATGAGGTGGCCTTTCACGCCCGTCCTGAGTACTATGTCGATAAGATCGTTCTGCGGCTTTAGGCCCAAGGAGGCCACAACCTTTGATACGCTCTTCTTGTCTATGTCCCTGCCCGCATAGCTGAGCAGGCCTGCTGCGTAAAGATACGGAAGTATGCCGGAATTGAGCGCACCCTTCACGTCCTTGCTGTCCAGCGTGTCCGAGAGGCCCTGCACGATTATCTGCGTTGATGTTGCGCTTATCGCCTCCAGAATAGCTATGAGCCCTTTGTAGGTAACCCTGCCTATCAGCTCTGCGCTCTGCGGGTCGTACCACACCATGTACGAGTCTGCAGGCTTTGCAGCGGCTGCAACTTCAGATTCCACTCTCTCAATCCTACCCTAACCCTTCAACCCCACTTAATAAAAGATATACGCATAGGAAATATTTAAGCCTTCTTTTGATGTCTAACGTTTGTCTAACGCCATGAAGGCAAAGAATAAAGAGATTCTGCTTCTATAGCTTCTCGTGCTTCCGTGGACATAGAGAGCAAGCTTGCGATAGTGAAATCAGAGCCCCTTGAGGAGATAATAACAGAGGAGGAGCTCAGGAAGCTTCTCGAGAAGAAGGACCACCCGGGCCATTACCTTGGCTTGGAGATAAGCGGCATGCCGCACATAGGGCACCTTCTTTTCGGCGGCAAGAAGATAAACGACCTCAACAAGATAGGAGCCAGGACGCAGGTACTCCTGGCGGACTGGCACACCGTGGCGAACAGGAAGTTCGGAGCCGATTGGGAGAAGATAAAGAAAGCGTCGGAGTTCTACAGGAAGATGTTCAACGTGTTCTGCCCGGGCACGAAGGTCGTGCTCGGCTCGGATCTCTACCATGACAACGACGAGTACTGGAAGACAGTTATGAACATGGCGGTGCGTACCACCATGGCAAGGGCTACGCGAACGCTGATAATTGAAGGAAGGAGCCAGACGGATGCACTCCACGTATCTCAGTACATCTACCCGATAATGCAGGCAGCGGATGTGCACGAGCTGGGCGCTGACATACCCCACGCGGGCATGGACCAGAGGAGGGTGCACATGCTCGCCAAGGAGATATTCAAGGACCTAAAGTTCGAGAACATAGTGCCGATACATCACCACCTCATGCCGACTATGACTTCGCAGTTCAGGGTGAAGGAAGGGGAGAGCAAGGAGGAGAAGGTCGCCGAGATGAAGATGAGCAAGTCGAAGCCCGGATCATTCATATCGGTGATTGCGACACCGGAAGAGATAAAGAAAACGGTAAACGGCGCTTGGTGCGAGGAGAAGGTAGTGGAGGGTAACCCAGTACTGCTGCTTTGCAGGTATGCGCTCATCCCGATAGCAGGAACACTGTCTGTCGAGCGAAAGAAGGAATACGGCGGGGATGTTGATTACACCAGCTATGTGCAGCTCTCGGACGACTTCAGATTGGGGAAGCTGCACCCGGCGGACCTCAAGGCCGCAGTCGCGGCATCGCTTGCGAAGATACTTGAGCCTGTGAGAAGGGAATTCACGGGCAAGAACCAGGATCTTGTGGATATATTCAAGCAGAATTGAGCTTCGCGAAGTTTCCATGCTCATGCAGGTGCTTCAGCGCCGATGCGTAACTGTCCATCTGCTTCTTCTTGCTGTACTCCTGCGCGATTTCCTTTGAGAGCTGCTTGAGCTTCTTCTGCAGCGCAGCGCCCTCGAAGTACTCCTCAATCCTCTTTTTCAGCTCATCCGCGTCGGATGGGTCGAATGTGTAAAGGCGCTTGCCGAACTCTTCGGTTATGTCCTCGTTTATAGATGCTTTGGAGAGTAGGAGGCCGCACCCGAAGTACGCCGCCTCTATGAAGGTTGCGTTGAAGGACTCCCAGAATGACGGCAGCACATAAAGGTTGCCCAATGAATAATAGTATGCGAGCAGTTGCTCCGCAACCCTCCCGGTCAGCTTTATGCGGTTGTCACCCCTTGCCATCTCCTCATAGACTTCGGCTGACCTGCCCTCGCCGACTATGAGGAGATGCATATCCTTTGCTTCTATCGACCTGAAAGCGAGTATGAGCCTTCCGATGTTCTTCTGCGCCTCAGATAGCCTGCCGAGATAAAGAACAACCTTATCGTTCGGCCTTATCCCCATGCTTCTTGCCAACCTCTCCAGCCTTCCAGTGTCGACAACCTTGTGCTCTATAAGCATGCTGCTGTGTATGAGCGTTACGTTGCCGTTGTACCTCTTCACGTTCCTGTACTGCT
The DNA here is from genome assembly GCA_030037075.1 of Microcaldota archaeon. Classification (GTDB taxonomy): domain Archaea; phylum Micrarchaeota; class Micrarchaeia; order Micrarchaeales; family Micrarchaeaceae; genus JAJZAB01. The sequence goes on from JASHRX010000035.1 coordinate 22,850, forward strand.
CCATGTTGAGCGCGACTATACCGTCGAAGAAGCTGAAGAACCTTTTCCTTGCGCCCTCCAATCCCACGTAGCTCCCCGTCCCGAACGTCAGTCCAAGAATGTTGTAATCGAATGCGTTCTGGTAATCTCCAGATGCGTTCGCATGCTCTATGTATATTATCTTTGCGGAACCGAGCGCTGGCTTCAGCCTCTTTAGCGCGATGTAATCCTGTATCGAGCTGGCTACCACTATGTCGGGCTTAACCATCGAGAGCCAGCTCTCCGCATTGCCGAGCGATATGCCCGTCAAGGAGTACGCAGAGTAGTACGCTATCCTCGCAAGCCTGCTGTCCGATATGACCCTGTTGAGCTTCGCCTTGCTGAGCGTCTCCCTCGCCCTCTGCTGGGCCGAGCCGCCCGCCAGAAGGAACGCGTTCGTGTCCTCTTTTATGTACTCGTTCCTGTAGCCCATGTAGTATGTCTTTATGCCATGCCTCCTGAGCTCGTAGAAAAGGTTTCCTGCTACGCGAGCCGCGCCTCCCCTTGCAACACCGCCCTTGCCGCTCGCGTCGAATATGAGTACCCTCATTCTCCCACTAGAATATCGCTTTGTAGCGCCTGTCATTGCCGGGCGCGTATCCAAAGTAATTCATTATAGTTGGCTCTATGTTGTACACGTATAAGTGCTTTCTCTTTATCTTTTGGTAATCCAACTTTCTCCCATAGTCTATGACCCCGAATATTCCGTTCTGGATGTGGTCTCCTCTCTTCGCCACCTCTGGCTTGACCAGCATTCCGCCGCTCTTCAGGTAGCTTCCGGGGTCGAGTATGTACCCCGGCTTTATCTCGACTATTATATCAGGAGCAATGAAGAGCTTTGTCCCTTCGTAGTACTTGTCTGCGTCCATGACGTTTACTATCATCTTGTTGCCCTTGTGGTCCCTTATCTTCATGAGATCGGACATAAGCTTCCGCTTCAGCTTCGCCTTCTCGCCCTGCTTCACTATCCCGTTGTCGAACCTGTCGTCATTTATGAAGATCATGGTCATGGGGCACTTCGAGAGGCTCGCGAAGGCCCTTGTCTGCTTCATATCGTAATCGAAGTCGTGTATGAGAGTGAGGTCCTCTGCTGATGTTGATGACAACCCTACATCGAATGCGCTCTTCGCCACCTTCCTCATCGACTCCGGAAGCTTGTAGTAGAGTTTCTTCCTCAGCCCGCTCTCTATGAGCTTCTCTCTCACATTGTACTTGAGGGAGCTGCCTGTTCCCTGCGCGCCCTTGATGCCCTGCTCTATCGAATGCTTGAGCCTCGCATTGCCGGTGTTGATCAGCCATCCGTTGATCAGGAACTTCTCCTTTACGGGCTGCGCCCCGTGGTCCGACACGACCATTACGACAGCGTTCTCTCGCTCCGCCCTCCTCTGCACCCAAAGTATGAAGTCAGAAACTCCTTCGTATATTGGAAGGACGTAGTCCTTCCACTCCGGCAGGTTAAGCGAGAAGTGCTGTATCCTGTCTTGCTCCGTGAAGCAGACGAATACCATGTCGTAGTCGTTCTTCTCTATCAGCTCCTTGCTCGCGTCAGACCTGGCATTCGCCCCATCCAGGTATTTCTCAGAGCACTCAGCCAAAGTGAACTCGCCACTCCTCATCTGCGCCTCTATCTCCGGCTCTCCTGCGAAGGAGTGCCGGTCCGCCACCCTCTTTACCTCGCTGGAGCTGAATCTGCCAGGCAATGGATATCCTGTAATCATGTCTATGTTCTTGCTTTCCGATGGCTTGACCAGCATCGCCGGCGTTACTATCAGGCTCTTCAGCCCCTTTGCGGCCAGCTTCTCCCAGAAGGGCTCCTTTATCTT
>JASHRX010000036.1 GCA_030037075.1 Microcaldota archaeon
TAAAATGGAAGCTAACAAGATGCAGGATATCACGATCAACAAGCTCGTCATAAACATAGGCAGCGGCAACGAGGAGAAGAAGAGCGAGGCCGCGAAGCGGCTCTTGGAGCTGATAACAGGAAGGAAACCAGCTTCGGAGATATCGAAGAGGAGGGCTCCGGCGTTCAAGATAACCAAGGGCCAGATAATAGGAGCTTTCGTCACGCTCAGGGGGCCGGAGAAGGCGGAGCTGTTGAAGAGGCTGCTCGACGCGGTTGACAACAATGTGAAGGACTCGGGGATAACGAAGAACTCGCTCAGCTTCGGCATACGAGAATACATCGACATACGCGGGATAAAGTACGACCCGGCGATAGGAATGCTCGGAATGAACGTCAACGTGTCGTTCAGGAGGAAGGGCATGAGGGTGCAGCTGCGCAAGCGCAGCGCATCTAGGATACCGGAGAGGCACGCCGTGATAGGCAAGGACGCGATAAAGGGCTACATGAAGCAGCAGTTCGGGGTAAACGTGGTGTGATAATTATGCAGATAAGAATGGAGGAAAAGTACAAGGGCAAGGGAATAAGGAAGTGCAGGATCTGCGGAAGCTCCCGCGGCCTGATAAGGTCGCACAACCTCTACATATGCAGGAGGTGCTTCAGGGAGACCGCCCCCGGCTTGGGCTTCAAGAAGTACGGTTGATACTATGGACAGATTCTCGGACGCAATAAACACGATAAAGACGAACGAGCGCATAGGGCGCCGCGAGTGCGTGCTCTATTCAACGAAATTGATAAAGGCGGTCTTGGACGTCATGAAGAAAGATTCGTACATAAAGGACTACGAGGAGTTCAAGGAGAGGCACATAAACCGCGTCAGGGTCTCCCTCTCGAACAAGATAAACAACATTGGAGTGATAAAGCCGAGGTACGCGGTGGGCAAGAACGACATACAGAAGTACGAATCGAGGTACATACCGAGCAGGGATTTCGGCATATTGATAATATCGACGCAGGAGGGCGTGATGACAACGAGGGAGGCGAAGGAGCGAGGGGCAGGAGGCCGTCTTCTCGCGTATGTTTACTAGTGATACTTATGATGAAAGTGCAGATACCGAGCGGCGTCACCGTATCAGTGAGCGGCGAGACGATAACCGTCAAGGGCAGCCTCGGCGAGAACAAGAGGGCATTCAATTCGGCGCTCCTCAAGGTATCCGTGGAGGGCGCGGAGGTAGCGATAATGCCGACGCAGGAGAAGGCCCTGCAGAAGAAGGCGGCCCTGTCCGAGGTGTCTGTTGCGAAGGAGATAAGCAACGATATCAGGGGCGTGACAGCCTACTTTGAGATAAAGATGCAGAGCATACACGCGCACTTCCCGCTAACCACAGAGGTGAAGGGCAGCGAGCTCCTGCTCAAGAACATGATCGGCGAGCGCGCAGCGAGAGTCGCAAAGATAGCGGGCGGCACGAAGATTGAGATAAAGGGGCAGAACCTGCGATTGTATGGTACGAAGCTCGATGATGTGACACAGACGGCCGCCAACATAAGGAAGGCGAGCAAGATAAGGAAGAAAGACGAGCGAATATTCCAGGACGGGATATACTACGCACTGGAGGAATAATCATGATGAAGAAGTCTCACCCAAAGTTCAATGTTCCCAACTTCGGAGCTAGGAGCAGGAGCCGGGTGCCGGAGCGCTGGAGGAAGCAGCGCGGCATAGACAACAAGAAGCGCATAAAGAAGAGCTTCATGGGAGCGGAGCCCACAATCGGCTACAGGAACAGCGATAAGGTAAGGGGAGTGAGGGCGTCGGGCAAGCGTCTCATGGTGGCGCACAACGCGAACGAGGTCAAGATGATAAAGGATGCATCAATGTACGAAGTGGCAATCGCGCACGACGTATCGAAAAGAAAGAGGAAGGAGATAGTCAGCGCGGCAAAGGACTCAGGGATAAATGTTGTAAACAGTGGGAAGCTATGAGCATAGAACTTACAAGAAGGATTGCGGCGCGCGTCCTCGATAGGGGGGAGAGCAAGGTTAGAATCAAGAAGGACGCCCTGGAGGACGCGAAGAAGGCGATAACCGCAGATGACGTGCGCATACTTGTAAAGGAGGGCAAGGTGTACGCCATACCGGAGAAGCACAACGTCAGTCTCAGGTCGAAGATCGTGAGGCTGAAGAAGATACAAGGAAGAAAAAGGGGCCCGGGCAGCAGGCGCGGGACTGCAAAGGCTAGGATGAGCGTGGACTACAAGAAGAGGATACGCGGCCAGAGGCGGGTGCTGAAGGCCCTGAAGGAAGGCAAGACAATCGACAACGAGACGTTCAAGAGGTTCTACCTGCTCGTCAAGGGCGGCACGTTCGCGAGCAAGGGCTCGCTGATAAGCCACATCAAGAGCACGGGGATAAAGCTTGACGAGAACGCAGAGAAGGAACTGAGGCACAAGTGATACTTTGTACAGATACATAAGGGCAAGGAGGAGGAGCGCGCTCACGAACTACAAGCGCAGGATAGCGCTGCTCAAGAGCGGCATGACAAGGATAGTAGTCAGGAAGAGCAACCGCAAGGTGATCGTCCAGGCCGTATCGTACAGCAAGAAGGGAGACAGCGTACTCGCATCTGCAGAATCGCAGGAGCTCAAGCAGTATGGGTGGCCTGCGAGGGCTAACGTGCCCACAGCGTACCTGACCGGGCTCCTTCTCGCGAAGAAGGCACACGGCAAGGTGAGCGGCAATGCGATACTCGACGTAGGGCTCTACAAGCCCGTCAAGTCGTCCGTGGCATTTGCGGGCGCGAGGGGCGCAGCAGATGGTGGTATAAAGCTTCTCAGCAGTATAAGTATCGATGAAAAGAGGCTGAAGGGCAGCCACATCGCCGAGTACGCGAAGAGCGGCAAGGCGCACGGCTCGCAGTTCTCCTTGTACAAGAAGGACAACGTTGACATCAAGAGCATAGAGGCGATATTCGAGGACGTAAAGAGGAAGATAATGGCGTGATATTTTGGAAAGGAGAAGATTTGAAAGAGAGGAAGTAAGGTTCGACCCGAATGCATGGGAGCCGAAGACAGACATAGGCAAGCGCGTCAAGGCGAAGGAGATCACGTCCATCGAGCAGATCTTCCACGAGGGCAGGCACATCGAGGAAACAGAGATAGTGGACGCGCTCATTCCAGACCTGAAGAATGAGGTAATAGAGATCGCGAGCGTGCAGAGGATGACGAAGAACAACAGGAAGATGAAGTATAGGGTTACCGCAATAGTGGGCGACGGCAAAGGCCATGTGGGAGTCGGCAGCGGAAAGGAGGCGGAGGTCAAGGCCGCAATAGACCGTGCGATAAAGAACGCGAAGGCGAACATAATACCGGTCATATTTGGATGCGGGTCCTGGCAGTGCCTGTGCGGGACCCCGCACAGCATACCGATAGTCGTGAAGGGCAAGTGCGGCAGCGTAGATGTTATACTCAAGCCGGCGCCGAGAGGCCTCGGTGTGGTGGCGAGCGAGCCCGTCAGGAAGATGCTTGAGCTTGCTGGAGTGAAGGACCTCTGGAGCTTCTCAAGGGGAAGGACTCGCGCAAAGTACAATACATTGCTTGCGGTTTACAGAGCACTAAGGAGCGAAGCCGCGATAAAGAACGTTGAACTGATCGAAGCGAAGAACAGGTAAGCGGATGGAAGGCAACATAGTCAATCCAGGTGACAAGCTTTCGACAGAGGAAGAGTACACGCCGTCGCGCAACACATATGTAGAAGAGGGTGTAATCTACTCGGCAGCAACAGGCACAGTTGTAATGAAGGATGGAACTGTACTTGTTGAGCCACTAAAGGAGATAAGGAAGTTCGAACGGGGCATGTACGTGCTTGGAAAGGTATCCGACACGATGAAGAGCGTCATATTTGTAACAATCGACAGGGTCTCCTCAAAGAACAGGGAGTACCTTGCACTGAAGGACGGCAAGATAATCATGAGGCCGCAAAGAGGGTCGGAGAGGCCGATGCGAGGAGGAGGCCGCTTTGAGAGAGGGCCGAGGCCGCAGCCTGAGGAAGCGGATAAGCCATGCAGAACAGGAGATACGATAATCGCGAAGGTAATAGCAGAGGAGAATGACACTTATGTGCTTGGATTGGGAAGCCCAGAAGCTGGAGTCGTCCACGCGAACTGCAGCATATGCGGAAGGCCGCTACAGAGTGGCGATAGGCCTGACATTCTGGTCTGCAACTCGTGCAGGAGGACAGAACGAAGGAAACTGAGCGTCTTCTACAACAAACCAGAGGAAGTAAAAAAGTATCTTGATAATATTGGTTGATTGAATGGACATAAAGGTGTTAAAGAACGAGAGCAAGGAACTAGAGATAGAGTTCCAGTCAAAGGACATGACCTTGCCGGACCTTCTCGCGCACGAGCTAATGACAGACAGTGATGTATCATTTGCAGGTGTTGCGAAATCCCATCCAGAGGTAGGAAGGCCTGTTCTTACGATAAAGACTTCTAAGAAGTCAGCATCAGGCGCGCTCGAGGATGCGATATCGCGCATAAAGGATAACATGAAGGACCTGAAGGCAGGAATGTCGAAGAAGAAATAATAGGGATTGATTGAAGAGCGGAATCAGGATAGCCGCGATTACAACAGGTCCAATAGGAAAACCGCACAGGAGAGGCGATGTTCTTCTGGTCTGCGTTGTGGGCGGCAAAAACACAGTAGAGGGGATTCTCTCTACAAAGGTGCAGATAGACGGAACAGATTCGACAGGAAAGATTATCTCAATGATTAATGCTTCAAGGTTCAGAGATCAGATAAGGCTGGTTGCGCTGAACGGCATTGCGCTAGCAGGCCTCAACATGGTGGATGCGGAGAAAGTGTGCGAGTCACTTCATGTGGATACTCTTGTGATAACCAGGAATAAGCCAAGGGTATCGCTCTTGATGAAGTCGCTTAGGTCACTGAAAGGAGGGAAGAGTGGCATAACAAGCAGAGTTAAACTGCTCAAATCACAGAGAATTAGCGAAAGGATGGACGGGTTCTATGTACAGAGCTACGCAAAGATGAAACCTGCAAATCTACTTCTAAAATCTTCGATTGACCTTCTACGCCTCTCACACCTTATATCCAGAGGCATAACGACAGGAGAATCGAAAGGCAGGATTTGAGAGCTAGCAACTAGAGGTACTGGTGCTGCAGCAGAAGTCTGGGAAGACCTTGTCGCATATTCCTCCGGTCGAATACGTATCTGGGCAGGAGACAGGGCAGTCGCTCTCGCTGAAATACCTTGAGCAGTAAACTACATTGCATGATAGGGTTGTAGTAGTAGATGAGGTTGATGTGGTGCTTGCAGCCGCTACAACCAAATTGCCGCTTGTCCATAGGTTATCCGTCAGATCATTTGCATAATAAGTGTAGGTGCCTTTTGAAGGTGTTGGGGTAGTGGTGCAACTTGATGTTGCGGAGCACTGGTGCGTCCCAAGCGGAATGTCTACTGCGCATGTATCAGAGCCTTGGCAGTTTGCGCCAATAGTTACGCTGTTTCCAACGATTACTGGGTTGGTACTGAAGGTGAGGTACGGCTTTAACACTATGTTGCTCACGCTCACCTTTGCAGCAATTGTACCCACTGTAGTGGACTGTACATTTGTAACCAGGTCTGTGTAGTTTATCAAGATGTAGCCGCTGTAGAGGCTGCCTATCACACCATTGAACGCAGCGCCGTTGCTGTAGCACTGGACCGCAAAGGTGTAGTTGCCCCCTGAGGGAACATATATGGGCGTGACAAATGACATAGCGTGCACCAAAGACTGATTCGTGTCGCACGCTACCGCAGTTATGTTAACTGGATCGCCCGTATTCTGCGTCATGTTGAACTGAAATGCGCCATTCACTGCCAAGACCGAGCCGGCGCATCCGAATCCTCCTGGCAGTGCACACGTATTGCTCACATAGGTACTTGGCGAGAGAACCCTGTATGCGATAAGCACGGCAGCTACAATTGTGATGATAAGCAGCGCCCAGCCGTATGTAGTTAGATATTCTGTAGCTGCTTGGTCGTGCAGCGAGCCGCGAGTCAATGCGCCACCCGTTGATGAGTTGCATAGAAGGTATAAAAGGATTGGTATGCCCGGCCATAGTGAAGAGGAAGCTGTTGTAAGTGTTCGGTAACCCGAGCGTACCTGTTGTGAAGATTGAATTGACAGTTAAGAACAATGGGACTGGAGCCTATATCGCGTTCACAGTGAGGACGTTCGCGGTAGCCACCAGGCTATTTGTATCGTTAGCGTATACTAGATAGTTCCCTACAGCGAGGCCGCTTATAGTGTAAGCGCAGGATCCCGAACCTGTGCAGAGGTGCGTGCCCAGCGGATAATCCACAGCGCAGACATCAAGCGAATTGCAAGTTGCAGTGAGAATAGCGTCTCCAGCAGTTGTTATTGGGTTTGGCGAGATTGTCAGAATCGGAATCGTGTTTCCGACAACGATCAGGTTGGCGCTTGCCGTTTGCACAGCCCATATGTCGTTCGCGAAGAAGGTTATTGTCTTGGAGGTAGTTTCTGTAGGAGTTGTGAAGGAGCAGCTGCCCGAAGAGGGGCCGCATAGTACTGTTCCTTGGGGCTGCTCAAGCTGGCAGTAAGCTCCATCAGCCGGATTGCAATATGCTGTAACGACAGCTGTATTTCCGACCAGTATAGGATTCTTAGAGAATCCAACGTATGGGTAGACTATGCTGGTGGTCGTGGCGGTAACTGTTGTAGTGGAAGTGGGCGCGCCAGATGGTGTTGTGGTAGTGGCAGGTACGATGCTTATAAAGTTGGCCGTCAATGTTCCTGAACCGGTGAGCGTTGCAGATGTGTTCTGGTTTACTGTTGAAGTGAGTGAGATCTTGCTCGAAGAGGTCCATGCGGTGAATCCATATCCGGTAGGCGCTAGGGCATACGCGCTGTATGTACCCAATGGCAGCAGGATGCTAGTTCCTGACGGATATTCCTGACCTTGGACGGATATAAGCGTGTTGACGTTAGAATGGAGCGTAAGTGTGTAATACTGCGTAGAGGTTTTCGAAAGTGTCTGTATCGCAGTGCCGCTTGATAGGTACTGCGCAGTAGGGCAGTTGCTGGTAGAGAAAGTTTGGCAGATCTGATACTTGAGATAAAGCGTAAGGGTGACAGAAGTGCCTATTGAAGGCTGTAGCGAACCTGGCACGTTTGCAGTGCAGATGAATTGGGATTCCTTTGCGGCCAGCACAGGGCTGCACGTTCCGGTGTAGTTACTTGTTCCGTAGCTGCCTAGATTCGTAGCAGTTATTGTCAATGAGTTGCCCGGTAGGTACATGTACGGAGCAAGGTTGTTTACTATAAGGGCACGGAACTGTATCTGCGAGCCTCCTGAAGCCGCTGTGAGTATCGTTTCTTTGCATGGAAGAAGAGGCTGTATGCTGCACTGCGATGCTATGTACTGCGATGGCGATGATGTGCCGTATAGGATGACTACGACTACCACAAGCCCTATTATCAGGAAGACCCAGGAGTATGTTGTAAGCATCTCGATGGCTGACTGCTGCCTCTCGGTGCTTCCGGCTGGTGCGCTCCTTCCCAACATGCGACCGATTCACCTTGCTCAAAGAGCGCATGATAACTATTTAACCCTAACTACGTCACAAAAAGGGCCGCAAATCGACTACCAGGAACGCACGAAAAGGTATAAATACATTTACGGAACAACACTTTACTGCTTCTTTTGAATCCTTTTTCTGGGGTTCTGGGCAGAGCATGCCACAGGCATGTCTCTTGTGAAAATTCCTGCTTGGAATTGGATGCAGTCTTGAGGAATGGAAAGAGGAACCAACGCACAATTAGCTTTAGAACTAAGCGGAAAATCCACACATCGACTCCAGTCGATGCTGCTGGAGGGCACCGCTATCAGATTTCGACAGCCATGCAAGTCATCCTGTGCACCTGCACAGGAGGCGTACGGCTCAGTAACACGTAATCAACCTAACGTAAAGAGGCGCACACCCATGGGAAACTGTGGTTAATACGCCGTAGGCTACGGCACCTGGAAGGAGCTGTAGCTGATAAGGTTGCGAATCGGAGCATTACCGCTTTACGATGGGATTGCGGCGGATCAGGCAGATGGCGGGGTAACGGCCCACCATACCGATAACCCGTAGGGGATGTGAGAGCATGAGCCCCGAGAAGGGCACTGAGACAAGGGCCCTAGCGCTACGGCGTGCAGCAGGCGCGCAAACTCCACAATGCGCGAAAGCGTGATGGGGGGAATCTGAGTGGTTCACTTCGGTGAACCTTTTGCCAAGTCTAGTAAGCTTGGCGAATAAGTGCTGGGCAAGACGGGTGGCAGCCGCCACGGTAATACCCGCAGCACAAGTGGTGTCCACGATTATTGGGCTTAAAGCGCTCGTAGCTTGCTGGTGTCGTCTCGTGTGAAATATCGGCGCTCAA
>JASHRX010000037.1 GCA_030037075.1 Microcaldota archaeon
GGAGGAATCGACAAGGAGCCAAGGCTCTACGAGATAGACCCTGCGGCCACAGTGGCAGGCTACAAGGCGGATGCGATTGGTGCAGGCAAGACAACCGCTGACGAGATGCTCACAAAGGAGTACAAGGACGACATGAGCATGGACGATGCGATATCGCTTTGCGTTAAAATAATCAAAAAGGTAGGAGAGAAGCAGCAGATTGATCAAAACAACATAGACATAGCAACCATAACAAGGAAGGACGGGTACGCACTCATGGCCCCGGAGAAGGTTGCGAAGTATCTCTGATGCACGCTTTCTTTTTATATTGTGAAGGAAATGGCCTCTTCTAAGACCATAATAGCCAAGTACGAAAAAGACGGGGCAACGTTCGAAATATTCGTTGACTCGGACCTAGCCCAGGACTACATTCAGGGCAAGATAACCGACCCGCTCAAGCCGTTGGAGGTAGAGGAGGTCTTCAAGGACGCAAAGAAAGGAGAGAGACAGAGCAGCGAGAAGATAAAGAAGGCGTTCGGCACTGAGGACATGGCGAAGATCGCCGAGATAATACTGAAGAAGGGCGAGGTGCCCCTCACAACGGACCAGAGGAACAGGCTCATTGAAGACAAAAGAAAGCAGATAATAAGCATAATCGCGAAGAACTCGATCGACCCGAGGACGAACGCGCCCAACCCTCCATTGAGGATTGAGAACGCGCTCAAGGAGGCTCGCGTTCCCATCGATCCATTCAAGAACCCGACAGAGCAGATCGATGAGATTGTAAAGAAGCTGAGCGTGATAATGCCGATAAAGTTCGCAACCGCGAAGATAGACGTCATTGTGCCCGCGGAGTTCGCTAACAGGTGCTATGGAGTGCTCAAGCAGTATGGAATAAAGTCGGAGAAGTGGCTCTCGAATGGCAGCCTGCAAGCAACCCTTGAGTTCCCTGCGGGCTTGCAGAGCGAATTCTTCGACAAGATAAACAAGATGACGCAAGGAAAAGTCGAGACAAAGTTGATAGAAAATTGATGTTGATTGCATGAAGAACATAGTTTTGCCGGGGGACAACCTGCCTGAGATCAATGGCAGGAGTCCGTACGCATACACAGAGGAAGGGAAGAACTACGCAATGGTCTTGGGGGTATACGACGCCGAAAGGCAGTCGATAGTGCCGTTGGAGGGGGTATGGAACCCAAGGCTCGAGGAAACGGTTGTAGGAATCGTTACCTCGGTGAAAAACAGCGTTTACGAGGTTGACCTGAGGTTCTACGGGCGCGCCCTCATAATAGGGGGCAAGTTCGAGAGGTTCTCCTTCAAGATTGGGGACGTAGTAGAGGCAACCATAAAGAATATTGAGGACAGAAAGACGATAATACTGAGCTTCCCGAGGCTTCTTAGCGGCGGTACCCTTATAACCGTCAAGCCTGCCAAGATTCCTAGGGTTATCGGTAAGGACAACACGATGATCAAGCAGATCGCAGAGAGCGCGAATTCAAGGATAGTGGTCGGAAAGAATGGCCTTATCTGGATAAAGGACGGGAATGTAGCGCTGGCAACTGAGGCGATACTTAGAATTCAGGAGGAGGCGCACGTGTCAGGTTTAACAGAGAGGATAAAGAAGATGATGGAAAATAACGCAAGGTGAAAGCATGGGATCAAAAGCAAACAGACCGGAATTAATCGTTGATGGAAAAAGGCTCGATGGGAGAGCGCTTGATGAACTTAGACCCTTGAAGATAGAGGCGTCTGTACTCAAGAATGCGGACGGATCCGCTTACCTGGAGTGGGGCAACAACAAGGTGCTCGCCGCGGTGTACGGACCAGTTGAGACGCAGCCCAAGCACATGGCAGACCCTTCAAAGGCGATAATAAAGTGCAGGTACGCCATGGCGCCGTTCTCGTCTCTCGAGGAACACGGGAGAACAGGGCCGAACAGGAGGGCTACCGAGATATCGAAGGTTACAAAGGAGGCCTTCGAGAATGTCGTGCTCCTGAACGAGTTCCCAGGCAGCATGATCAACATATTCATAGAGATACTGCAGAGCGACGGAGGCACAAGAGTCGCAGGAATCACAGCAGCGGCAGTTGCCCTTGCGAGCGCAGGAATCCACATGAAGGACCTGATATACGCTGTGGCGATAGGGAAGGTCGGCGATGCTCTCATACTCGACCAGAACATGATTGAGGACAACTACTCTGATGCTGACATGCCGATTGCGATTGCGCCAAGGAACAATGACGTGCTCTTCTTGCAGATGGACGGAGACTTCTCCAAGGAGGAGCTGAAGCGTTCCATAGACATGGCGATCGAATCCGGCAAGGTGATAAGCAAGGTGCAGAAGGATGCGCTGCGGCACGTCTACCAGAAGGCCGCAGAAAGGTACGAGAGTGAATAACATGGACGCAATAGACATAGTAAAGAGCAATTACATCAAGGAGCTCCTTTCGAAGGGAATCAGAGAGGACATGCGCAAGGTGTCGGATTTCAGGAAGATAAAGATAACTCCGAATGTGATACAGAACGCGGAGGGTTCCGCTCAGGTTGACCTTGGGGCAACAAGGGTGCTTGCGGGCGTCAAGATTGACTTGGGTGAGCCTATGGAGGACACACCGAAGGAGGGAACGGTCGCAATGTCGGCCGAACTGCTCCCGCTCGCTTCTGCCGATTATGAGGCGGGGCCGCCAAGCCCAGAGGCCATCGAACTCGCAAGGGTTGTCGACAGGGGAATACGCGCGGGCGCGTGCATAGACACCGCAGACCTCTTCTTGGAAGAGGGCAAGGTGTGGAATGTGTACGTTGACATATACGTGCTGAACTACTACGGCAACCTGTTCGATGCAAGCGAACTCGCAGCGATGGCTGCGCTGATGAATACTAAGGTGCCCGCCTATGCGGATGGCAAGGCAGTCAGGACGGACAGGTCAAAGCCGCTGAAGCTGAACAACATAGTCACATCTGCTACATTCGCAAAGGTTGACGGGCACATGCTGCTCGACCCGGACGGAAATGAGGAGGCGGCGTGCAGCACACGTCTTACCGTAGCAACAGACGGAAAGAAGCTGAGGGCCTTGCAGAAGGGCCTTGGCGGCAGCTTCAATGTCAAGGAAGTTGAGGAAATGGTCGATATGGCCATGTCCAAGCACGAGGAACTGAAGAAGCACCTGGAGAGCGCGAGATGATTGAGTGGCAAACTCTAGCATAAGATACGGAACGAGCATAAGGAAGAGATACCAGGCGGTGAAGGCGCAGAAGCAGTCTCTGTACAAGTGCGAGATGTGCGGGCGCATGACCGTCAAGAGGATCGGAACGAGCATATGGAAGTGCAAGCACTGCGGCGCCACGTACGCAGGCGGTGCCTACACGATGACAACGGCTGCAGGCGAAGTGGCCAGGCGACTCGTTGAGGACTTCGGAAAGAAGATGGTGTGATGGTGGACATAGTATACGACCCGATAACAACGCTCGTTGTGCACGATGTGGCGAAGGTTGCGCAGGACGACCTTCTCAGGGAGAGGGTGCAGCCTGGCGTCACCCTGCCGCTATGGTGGTGCAACGGCATACTATTCAGCTTCTCGTCCGTCCCTATGAACGACGAGATGACAAGGGATTATCTAAAGGGGAAAATTCACTGGATGGAGGTCCACTTCAGCGAGATGAAGGATTACAAGAGCGTGCTTGAGCTCAACGATGAGCACTACGGCAGCACAATGAAGATCCGCGTGATAGACACATCGGGATCGAAGCTGCACAAGGAGTTCACCAGCTGGCTCAAGACAGGAAAGAGATGATACTATGCCATACGTATGCACGCACTGCGGAAAGAAGATGAAGTCGCTCGACGGCTTCGTGAGATGCCAGTACTGCGGCTCAAGGATAATGGTTAAGAGCAGGCCAAATGTGTCAAGGGAAGTAAAAACAGATTGATTACTTAGATCCCACGATTATTGACTCGGCTATGTTCTTGACTCTCGTGTACTTTACACTGTTCTTAGCAAGTAGCATCGCCGTGTGGTCGCTCCTCACAAGGTTCTCGGCCTTGACCATGAGCAGGTTCGCAACCGTGCCTGTCTCGAAATCGAGTATCGCGTCCTCGACAAGCCCTATGCGCTTGCCCTCGTTCGTTATTATCTCCTTGCCGTAGAGTTCAGAAAGAAGTATCGCCATTAACTCACTTTATGTACGGTATGCTTTTGGATGCAAATATTCTTATTATGTATGCTCTCAGTTCGTCCATGAATGCCTTCTCGTTCTTGTCCATTTGCGCCAATTCCGCGGGCTCGAAGAGCTGCTTGTTCGTTGTCACCAGGTTCCTTAGATAAGCATCCGTGAGGTAGTAGCTGCGGCGCTTGCAGCTCTCGCAGAAGTAGAGCGGCATGACCGGAGCCTCGCTCGGGTACGTCATGGTGTCCATGTATCTTACGAGCGGCTTTGACGCGCAGTGCGGGCAGCTCTTGTCTAGCTTTATCTGAACGTACTCCTCGACAATTCTCTCTGAGGTTCCAAGGCCATCGATAAACTTGTCCGCGGAGCCGACAGGATTCGTTCCCTTGAGCAGCCTTTGGTTCGTAAGGCTGCCGTCCTGCTCGAACCTGCTTTCAAGAGTGTCCTTTCCTATGGGCTCGAAGAGCACAACACTGAACGTGCCGTTCTCTTCATGAACTACCTTTACCTTGCCGCCCTTGCTCCTTGACAACCTTACTTTCATTCAATCGCCGAACTTCAGCCTGTATGCATCTATGTCTTCCTTCAGTATGGTCTTCCTGCCGTTCTTCCTTGCCTCGAGAAGCGCATACTTCGCTATCTTCCTCGCCTTCGCCTCCAGCATCGT
>JASHRX010000038.1 GCA_030037075.1 Microcaldota archaeon
TAACTCCTCGGCGCAGCCTTCGAGCCTGGCGTTTATCTCCTCTTTGCTCACGCCGTTCTTTTCCAGTATGTCAGCAAGCATCGCCTGCGCAGGGACCCCCTCATATTCCTCGAAACTGAAATTGGGTTCGAGGCCGTACCTGCTGCGTATCGCCTCCCAAACGTACTCTGACACGTTCTTCTGATCCTTCACCATCGTGTTGTTTATGTCTATGAATACCGCTTTTGTCTGCATGCAATCTCGTGCTTAGATTGATATCTAGAAGGAATAAATCACTTGTGATACAATATTTAACGATGATGCTATGATGCCGAACATGGACCCCAGGCAGCTGAAGAACATGATGGCGAAGATGGGGATCAAGACTAGCGAGATAGATGCTAGCGCTGTTGTCATACACTGCAGCGACAAGGACATTGTGATAAGCTCGCCGCAGGTGACAAGGATAGAGGCGCAGGGCACGGTAAGCTTCCAGATTGCTGGAGATGTGTCAGAGAACGAGAAGCTTGTTTCCGTTGAGATAACTGACGAGGATGTCAAAACGGCGATGGAGCAGAGCGGCGTGGACGACCCTGAGAAAGTGAGGCAGGCTCTTCAGGATGCGAACGGGGACATCGCGGAAGCGATAATGAAGCTGAAGAAGGATCAGTAGTCTACCCTGTAGGCGTGCGCGTACGGTATTCCCTGCACGCTCTTGATGTGCGAGTGCTCTATGACCTTCTTGTCTATTGCGGCGTCGACGGCCTCCTTACCCACTACGTTTGCCGAGACCATGCCCTTTGTGGATATCTCCTTGAACTGCGTTGATGTAATCAGCGTGCCCTTGTAGAAGTCCGAATAGCCCTTCAGGTCTATGACAACGTTGCCTTCCTTCAGAACGCGGTCAATGAGCGACTCGTCGCACATCGCGACTATCTTGCCGCGCTCCGTCTGGTGTATCTTTAGGTATATCACACGATTACCCGTACTTGTAGATCAGCAGCGTGGCGAATAGGTAGAGTATCCCATATGTGGTGAGCCAGATCGAACCTGCTATGTTGCTCGTCAGGAATGCGTAGAAGCCGAGCGAGAGAAGCGATCCGGACATGAGTATCTCCGCCTTCGTGTTTGTGACCGCATACATCAGGTTGTGCCTTGTCGAGCTCATCGACCTTACTGGCCTCCACGCGGGATCCCTGTGCATGACAGCTGCGATGGCTGCCTTCGCCCTGGACACCGCGAGCGCGAAGTTGAGCACGAAGACCATGAAGCCCTTCCTCACGGATCCGAAGTAGACCTTTGTCAGGATTACCGGTGCTATCATAGAAAGGATGAATGCGAGCCCTCCAAAGAACTCAAGGTACCTGCTTATGTATGAAGCTTGGAGGAACTGCTTGAGCGTGAAGTGGACGAACGGCAGTGTGGAGAATGATACGAGCACAGAGAGCAGCGTGAACGCTATGAGGACTATCGATAGGTAATTGAGCCCGAAGCCGTGGCCTATGTAGTCGAGAGTTGCAAGGGGCGTGAGCTTCTTCTCCTCCTTGCTCCTCTTCATGTAGTAGCTTATGAACTGCGTAGCCCCATAGTTGTAGCGCCACTGCTGCTTCACCAATGCGGTGTACGTCGCCATCGACCTGCCGAGAGCGTATATCCTTGGAACGTAGAGACTCTTGAAGTTGTGGAGGTCTGATTCGAGGCTGAAGAACGTATCCTCTATCACGTATTCAGGGAACCCTCCTACAGAATCCAAGGCCGACCTTCTTATAACACCGCAGGAGCCCGCGAACAGCGCTGTGTTGTTGAGTGCCCTGTGGGGCTGTATGAACTTGAAGAAGAATGCGTCGAAGAGGTCGACCGCCTCTGCGAGCAGGGATCCCTTGACGGACCTCTTCTCGGTCTGCACATAAGCGAGCCTCGAGTCAGAGAAGTACGGCAGTAGGTCCTTCAGGAAGTTCGTGTTGACCAGATACTCATCAGCGTCTATTATCGCGAGGAACTCCTCCTTGGAGTGCTTGAGCATGTTGTTTATCGCGCCCGCCTTGTAGCCCTTTCTCTCGTTCCTGTGGAAGAATACGACGTTGTTATCCTTGCAGAACTTCTGGAGGCGCTCCTTGACTCCCTGGGCGGTGGAATCGTCGACCATGTAGTACCTTACCTTGCTCTTCGGGTATTCCGTCTCGAAGAGCCTGGACATGTTCTTCTCTACAAGCTCAGGGTCCTCATTGTATACGGGCATGACGACTGCCACGCTGGGCATGCTCTTGAGCGGCTTGAGCTTTGCAGTTATTTCCTCTATGTACCTGTCGTAGAAGTACGACCTGAAGTACGATACGGATGCATAGACGTTGAAGAATCCAGCGAAGACCGAGAGGCCGAGGAAGGCGCATGCGAGCACAAGAGTGTACGTCGAGTTTGCTGTGACAAGGAGGTATGTTGCGAATATCAGGCTTGCGACAGACAGGAGAATGAATATGGCTACGGTTGAGAACCTGACAAGCAGGCCCGCTGTTATCTTTGTCTTGGCCATTCGCTCACCGAGCATCTGTACAAGGTTATAGGTACACTAAGGATATAAATTACTAGTTCTTAAATACACTGCATTGCTTAGGTTACCTATGCCGGGGTGGCAGAATCTGGTATCGCGCCGGTCTCGAGTTTTCAAAACATCGAGAGCTGACCTGTGATGCGAGAAAACCGGTGCCCTTCGGGGCTTTAGGGTTCAAATCCCTACCCCGGCGAACTACCAACAGCATTTTTGACGAGGCAAAACCGAAGAAGAGCCTAAATGTGTGGCAGGGTATATAAAATCTAATTCCGCAGGTTCTTTGGGTTGGATGACATGGCAATTAAGAAGCAGTATGGAGTGGCAATAATAGCCGCAATTGTGATCGTGGCGGTAGCTGCGGTGGCGTTGTTTGGCTACGCATCGGCGCAGAGCAGCAGGACGAACCTCGCGGTTCAGCTGACAGACCCGCCGTTCGTGCCGGCAGGCACGTCCGCTCTCGTGATTACGTACTCGTCGGTGCAGCTCCACCCTTCTAGCAGCCCTGCGGGGAGCGGCTGGATAACATCTTCCTCAGGTGGCAGCGTAGACCTGATGTCTCTGCAGAACCTCTCGCAGACCGTGGCAACGTTCGCCTTGGCCGCAAACACTACAGTGAACCAGGTGAGGTTTAACGTAACAAGCGCCACAATAACGATAAACGGCACAACGTACTCGGTGCTCCTCTCTAATTCCACTATACAGGCTAGCGTAAACGCACGCGCCTCTGCGAACAGCACATCTGCATCGAGCATACTCGTGGACCTCTCGCCCACGGTCGTAGCCATATACACAGCAAATTCGACAGTGTTCGTCATGGTGCCCTCTGTCAGGGCGGTAGTTGTGCCTGGCCTGGGCAGGGCTTACCTGCATGTGGGAGCCAGGTCGTCCCTTGGGCAGCCAGCCAAGGCGGCAATCTCCTTCGAGGCAAGGCAGATATCTTTGAGCGGTGCTGCCCTGTCGCAGAATGGCAACACGACCACGCTCTCTGTGACAGTGACAGATACCTCGAACAGCAGCGTGGTGCTCAGGAACCTGATGCTTTCTGGCCCCCAGATGGTGCGTGTGCGCGTGGGCTCTAATGTGATAGTTCCGCAAGTACCTCCAACGACAGTCAATGCATCCGGCTATGGAAACATATCAACAGGCGGCTCTGACGCGCACTGGATCATAATAGCGAACGGCAGTGTGCAGTCCGGAGGCGATGCGAACACATCAAGCAACGTGACCTTCGAGACGCACGCCTCTTCGGGGCTCAGCAACGGGAATGCACAAGTGAGGGTAGGCTCGATGATTGCCTTCCTGAGGACGATAGACTTCATAGTGCTGAGCAACGGAACACTTGCACTGCCATACAGCGCCTCCGGCACTAACTGTATCAGGGCCACTCCCCTGTCTGCGAACGCAAGCGCCACGGCGGCGTTGCCTGGTGTCTCAACAGGAGCAGGCGCATACGCAAACTCGGCAGTGTATTGTCCATATAGATATTACAACAGCTCAGGATACACTCTCCAGCCAGGGCAGTCGATCACCTTGAGCTTCACAGGAACGATAGGCACCGCCTTCCCTGGAATCTACAACTGCCCCAACGCTGCCTCTGGAGCAGCGTGCGGCGGGTTCATGGCCGGCATAGTGCCAGGCGATACCTACCAAATCGCGGTGACAGGCTCTGGAGGCGCATTTGCAACTGCGAATGTGGTTGCCACTGGAAGCATTGCAGCAACATAATAGGTAGAATCAGCTGTCGTCCTTGCCCTTCTTTCCGGGCTTCTGCTGCTGGGACTGCTGCGCCCTCTTTAGCGCCTCCTCTATTCCGAGCACGCCGAGCGGCATGGGCATGCTGTAGCCCTTGTTCTCGGTAGGAATGAACACCATCAGGTTCTTGCCTGTGGTGCTTATCTCGTACATCATGTTCAGCGCACGGAGCTGCATCGCGTACGGGTCCTTGACGTACTTGCCGGCCGCCTCAATCATCTTGTCAGCCGCGAGCGATTCGCTCTCCGCCAGTATTACACGCGACTGCTTCTCCCTCTCCGATGTGGCGACGCGAGCCATCGCGCTCTGCAAGTCGTTTGGTATCTTAACATCACGTATCTCTACAGATATAGCATCTATGCCCCAGTTGTGGACCCTGTCCTCTATCAGCCCCTGTATGTCCTTGCCTATTATGTCCCTGCCGGCTAGCATCTCCGATAGTTGGCTCTTGCCTATTATGTCCCTCATTGCCGTCTGGGCTGCGAGCATGACAGAGTTGACATAGCTCTGGACGTTCAGTATTGCATTCTCTGGGTCGTGCACCTGCCAGAATAGTATCGCGTCTACATCAACGGGCACGTTGTCCTTTGTGAGCGTCTTCTCTGCGGTGAAGGGCGTGCTTATCACCCTGAGGTCGACGTTTATCGGTGTAGAGTCGAATATGGGCATTATGAAGTAGATTCCTGGCCCTATTACGCCAACATATCTGCCAAGGCGGAGGACTGCCATCCTGTTCCATTCCCTGACGACCCTGATAGAGAGGCTCGCTATGATTGCGAAGATAATTAGGAATGATATGATGCCACCGGCCAGGCCGTGCGCCATGTAGCCCAAAATTGTGAATACGATTATGACTATAAGGTCTACGATCGCCGCTGCGCCGCCGGCGTACTTCTTTGAGGTTACTTGAAACCTGGACTGGCTGCCCTGCTGTTGCTGCGTTCCCCCACCTGTTGCTGCCACACAGTATATACGATGGTAGATATTTTAAAGACTCTTGTTAAGTAAGGTTGTGGTGAAGTGGAAAGCAGGTTTCAGAGGCTCTTCTTCTGGCTCGTAGTCGCTGTAACGATAATATCGACGTTATATTGGATTGCGTTTGCGCTGAACGCGTACAACACATTCCACGAGTACAACGACCTGGGGGAGAATGCCTACAACATGTGGGTCTACCTGAACTATCCCGCAACTGCCAAAGGGCTGCAGGTACTTGTAATAGGAAACCACGTGGCGCCAGACCAGCTTTTCGTCCTGGCGATCTTCGCGCTCTACCAATCATCTGTAACCCTGCTGGTCTTCCAAGCAATAATCATGGGGCTGACAGGCTTTGTAATCTTTCTGGTGGCGCGTGACCTTACCAAGAACACCGTGCTCTCATTCCTTTTCTACATCGCATTCGTCCTCAACCCGGGCATGCACGGGCTGCTGGTCTTCGACTACCATATCGAGGTATTCATGATCCTCTTCTACGTATTGACATTCTACTTCTACATGAAGCGCAGGCTCTGGCCATTCCTCGCTGCCTCTGTGCTCTTGCTCTGTGTTGCAGAGTCAGCGATATATCTGGGCATTACAATGGTGGCCGGGCTGCTTCTCTTCGAATACAGTATAAACAAGGACAAGGACGCAAGGCGGGCGCGCCTGCCGATGCTTGGCTTACTGCTCCTTCTTTCTGTGGCGGCCCTGATCCTTTACCATGCTGTTGACCTGAGGCTGGACACCCTCTACGGCACTGGGTACTATTCGCAGCTATCGCCGAACCTTTACATAACAAACTATTATTCGGAGCAGAACAGCAACCTGGCCGGGCTCTTTTCCGGGATACTCCAAGGAAAACTGAAGGTCTATCTGGAGGCATATTCGTTGTACGGATTTGTAGTAGGCATCTTGGGGTTCGGATTCGTCGTTGGGTTCGACCCTCTGGTCACCCTCATATTCGCTTCAGGATGGCTCACGGAGATATTCCTGCTTGGCGGATTCAACATGGGCGCGATCTGGAACCTGTATTTCTCTTATGTACTTGGGGGTACGTTCGCAGGAGCAATGATAGGAAATTACGCGGCCACTGAGAAAACGGGAGTGGTAGCCAGGCTCCTGCTACGATTGAAGGGCGCCAAGTGGTACGACAGGACCATTCCGCCGTTCATAAAGTCATCGCTGCTTATGGTCTTGATGGTGATCCTGCTGCTCTCACCGTTGTTCATCTACTCTAAGAACATAAACAACCTGGGGCAGGACTTCCTTTTCCAGGTCTCGCCGAGCAATCAGACACTGATAAACCAACTGCAGTATGTGGTAAATCGGGTGCCCAATAACGTCTCGCTCATGGCGCCCTATTTCACCATGCCGCACGTGATACAGAGGAACGAGCTGGAGCTTATAGGCTCTACGGAAACGACCTACTTCAAGCCGCAGTACGTGCTTGCGGACTTCAATCTGAACATAAGCCTCAACGCGTTCAGCTACGAGAACATGACTCTGTACAACGATACGCTGCGGAGCAGTCCTGGTTACCATATAGTAGCAGAGAACGGAACTGCAGTGCTCTGGGAGATGAACTCTACTGGCCCATGAACTCGTTCAGGAGCACTGTAGCGTAGGAGCCTGAAGGCAGCGAGAAGGACAATGTTGCAGTGCCTTCCGACACACTGCTTGAGAAATCCGTGTATGGTGCGAAGAGCAGCCTTGTGTTGCCTCTGCAGCTCAACTCTGGCATGCTCGCAATCTTGAATGCCTCTTTTGTGAGGCCCATCTCGTCAAGTATCTCTTGCTCATCTGGGCTGACTGTCTCGGTATCGTAACCTATTATGTTGCCCTGCACCTGCTCTGCTTTGTGGTCCTTCACCCTCTTCTCTACCTCCTTGTTGAAGAGCTCTGCCTGCACAGAGTGCACGAACATCAAGGATAGCTGCCTTGGGAGCCTCCTTATAGCGTTCGCATAGTCTGTCGGGTACTTTGAGAGGTACTCGATAAGCATGAGCTCGTACTTCAGGAACTGCGGGAAGTACTCCAGCGCTGCCTTGAAATCGCGCTCCTTGCCCAGCCTCTCCCTTGCCTCTATGGAATCCAGATTCCTCTCGTTTGTAGTGTTCGTAAGGAAGTCCATGGCTGCCTTCTCGAACTCCCCTTTCATTATCGCAATGCCGATCGCCGCGTTGTTGTCCCTGTAGCCGAACCTCTGCTCCCCGAAATAGTTGGGAAAGAGGCCATTGAGCTCCTTGTTGATTGATTCGATAGAATCGTGGGTGGCGTTGCTTTCCCTTACAGTTACTGCGAATCTGTTACCGGTAAGGCCGCCCAGTTCCACGCCAGTGTCGCTCTGCCATGCGCCGTTTATTGTTATGTCCTTGACGTGCAGAGTTGCTAGTCTCTCTGCGTTTGCTCCGAATATGCTGCAAAGCTGCGTTGATACCGCCGCCCTGTCCTTTGTGCCTGCGAAGGCTGTTGACTTTATGCCCCTGCCTGCTTTCTTTGCGAGCACTTTTAGTGCCTGCATGGTGTTCCAGTCCCTCTTCTGCATGACGAACACGACAAACTTGCCTGCTTGAGATGCTTGCATACCTAAATTCTCGCAGCTAAACTTGGTGTTTAGCTTTAGTACCGTGCCATTCTTCGCTATCTCCTCTACTACGAAGTCCTCTGGCTTTTCCTTTATCTTACCAGAGATGCCTTTAATAGAAGCCATTCTTAACATCAAAAGCACGCAGATACAATTGGAAAACTATTTATAAGTCATTAACGTTTCTTGACTCATGAGGATACTAGTTTTTGGAGACAGCATAGTTTATGGTGGGTGGGATACAGAAGGCGGCTGGGTAAGTAGGTTAAGGAAGTTTTATGATACAACAGGTTTTAAAGATGAGAATTATTTCATGCTATTTTACCAACTTGGCATTGACAGTCAGACAACCGAAGACCTATTAGAGAGATTTGATGCAGAGGTTCGCCCGAGAGTGGATGAGAATAAGGGTGAGAATATAATAATTTTCGAAATAGGCAAAAACGATTCCACTTTCAATGAAAAACAGAAGCGAATTAAGGTAGAAAAGAAGAGATTTGAGAAAAACATTAAGACGCTTTTTAGCAAAGCATCGAAACTTTCCTCAAATGTGATTTTTATAGGTCTAGCGCGCACATTTGATGAAAAAAATCCAAGATATAAGATTTGGACGCCGGACATCACATTTTCTAATAGCAATATACGAGAATATGATACGGTTGTAAGAAAGATATGCAAACGGACAGGTGCAGGGTACATTGATCTAGGTGCTGAGGTTCGTAGAAATCTCAAATCAGGAATTTTCGATAAGGACGGAGTTCACTTAAATAATAAGGGTCACGAGATGATTTTCAGGCTTGTTAAGGCCTATCTGGAGCGCAAAGGACTACTAAAGGCTGGTACCCCTTTGTAAGCCCTTGGCGCGGCTCATCACGTTGCCTTCAATACGCCTTGCTATATCTAATACCGTTATCGAGTGCGTGTTGGCCGCACGGGCTATGTCTGCCGCGTCGGTGCGGTACTCGGACTCTCTCCGGGCCAGGTAGACTGCAGCCCCGGCCCAAAAAAGCTGCGAGAATATCTTTCTCGGGTTTGCTTCAAATTCTTGTTCTAGTATTCGGGTCGCGGCATCCTCCAGTCCATAGTCCTCGCCCAAACGCCGCAGTAGCTCGTGGACCAGCACCCTGGCGGGCAACTGCTTTAGGGTGACATTTGTGCGCTCTGCAACCTTAAGGACGAAGTACGCGTATTCTCTTCTCAGTTCTTTCTGGTATTGCTTGGTGTCTTCTATAGTCAATGGTAACCCATTTTTGTTGGCCGCCACAGTAACTACTGCTAGCGCTAGTGCCGTGCCGCCATGATAGAAACCGCCCAGGTGCTTGAACTCTGCTTTATTGCTGGGCGCCATTGCCTCGGCGATCACCTCTTCAGTTATGAATGGGTAGTCCATTCTTATTCTTTCCGATAACCCTTCCAAAGCCGCTAGATAATGCCCTCCGGCGGTGCGTCTAAGTCCCTGCACCCTCTCTTGGTGGGGCTCTGGCCGCGCGCCGCGCATGGTATCCGCCAGCCCCGGCTGGGTCGCTTTTGCGTTTGGGTTGCCCTGTGTCAATTTGCCCATCTGAACAACCAGCCATTAGCCCGGCCAGATATATATACTTGTCGTCGGAGTTCGTCGTCGACAAGGCGCCAAAATGCGGTTAAAGCCAGAAAGCCGAAATCAGAGGGGTCGCCGCAAATCAGCACAACCTATATATACCTTATTTTACTGAATATTGGCTTGGTGCTATTATGGCAACCGAGCTCTTATAGGCTCTTACTGTATTTGAAAGCTTTTTCTGCTTGATGAAAATACTTTCCTAGATACTATAATCTCTTTTGCTGGCATTTATGATATCGTCTGCTTGACGATTGATTTGAGGAGAAGAAGTTTGCAATAATTATAAACCACCTAGGGGATGGCTAGGCTGCAGCAGCGATGAAGGACGTGGCAAGCTGCGATAAGCCCAGGGTAGCCGCAGGTCAGGCGTTGAACCTGGGATTTCCTAACTGTGCACAGCAATGTGCGCGCATACCCGGGGAACTGAAATATCTTAGTACCCGGAGGAGAAGAAAGCATTAGCGATGCGGTGAGTAAAGCGATTAAAAGCCGCAGAGGGCGTACCGAATCCCGTTTTGGTAACAAGATGGGAGATGTGGCGCGGTATGTTATCCAGACATGGAGTCGAACGTTCTGGAAAGAACGGTCATAGAGAGTGACAACCTCGTAGACAAAAATGTTTGGAGACGGCCGCAAACGAGTAGTTCCGCCTGAATACGTGGAACGAAGACGGGGGCATTAAACTCCAACCCTAAATATTGGCTGCAGACCGATAGCGAACAAGTAGCGTGAGCGAAAGCTGAAAAGAACCCATACCTATGGGATTGAAAAGATCTGAAACTAGGTGGTGACACGAAGGTAAGGCGCGGAAGCGTTGAAGCACTTTGAAGAGAAGACCCGAGAGGGAACATCGAAGAGTGTGGAGCAGTGTCTTATCATTCTTCTTGAAGCAAGAGCCAGGGAGTGTATGGTCGTGGCGAGCCGAAAGGCGTAGCGAAAGCGAGAGC
>JASHRX010000039.1 GCA_030037075.1 Microcaldota archaeon
CGTGTATGGTGGCATAGCATTTAATACCTTCATTGCATCAGATACTCGGGGCATAAGTTATAAACCATTGGGCTGCAAACTCTATATATTGTGATGGTGAGCGCATCAGGATCTACTCTCAAAAACTATCTGTATACCTGGAGGAGCTGACCAGGAACGACGCTGACGACCTTGCCAACAAGGCGGACGATTTTGAGATTGCGTACAACGTGGCGCCATTCGGTACGTTTCCGTATCCGTATGGGAGGGAGGACGCATTGCGCTTCATACAGGACGCTTCCATATCGATTATTCATGGGACAGCATACCATTTTGGTGTCAGGCTGGCGTCGAACAGGGCTCTTGTTGGCGCCGCAGGAATGTGGGACATAGACAAAGATGAGTGCAGCTGCGAGGTAGGCGTCTGGATAGGCAAGGAGCACTGGGGGAACGGATACGCCAGATCAGCATTGATACTCATATCGTACTACGCGTTCAAGCAGGTAGGGCTCGCCAAGGAGTATGCAAAGGTCATGGACTTCAATTCCAGGTCGATAGCGATGCTCAATACGCTTGGCTTCATAAAGGACAGGGACTACAGGCAGATAAGGCCGCACTACCGCAACTACGTTGAGGAGAACAGGTACACGATAGCGAGGGAGGAGTTCGAGGGCAAGTACGGAAACATAGATGATATTCAGGTGTTCAAATGAGCGAAAATCATGTAACATTGGGTAGAAGCGTTGTGCCGGAGAGGTACACGCTTGAGTTGGAGCCGAACCTTAAGACATTCAGGTTCAAGGGCAAGGTGACAATAAAGGCGCATGCAAAGGCTGGCACAAAAGCGATAAGACTGAACGCAAAAGATCTCAGAATAGAAGGAGCAAGAGTTAAGGCAGGCAACGCGGAGCAGAGAGCAACAGTAACAATGAACAAGAAGCAGCAGGAAATAACGCTGAAACTCCAGAAGCCAGTCGCTGGAGAGATATCGATAATGATAAGGTATCAGGGCGCAAACACTGACAGCCTTGATGGATTCTACAGAAGTTCATACACCTACAAGAAAAAGAAGGGATACATACTGGTAACACAGTTTGAGCCCGCTGACGCACGAAAGGCGCTGCCGTGCTTCGACGAGCCTGAGTTCAAGGCTGTCTATGATGTATCCTTGACGATAGACAAGGACCTAGATGCGATATCTAACACAGAGATAAAGGAGGCGAGCACTGCGAAGAACGGCAAGAAGACAGTAACCTTCCACACATCCCCGAAGATGTCGTCATATCTTCTCTTCCTTGCGGTCGGCAAGTTCGAGTACCTGAAGGGCAGGTACCGCAATGTGACCGTCAGGGTGGTCACTACACCCGGCAAGATACAATACGGCAAGTTTGCGCTCGGTGTTGGAAAGAATTCCCTGCAGTTCTACGAGAGGTACTTCGGGATAAGGTATCCGCTCAAGAAGCTTGACCTGATAGCTGCGCCGGACTTTGCTGTTGGGGCTATGGAGAACTGGGGTGCGATACTGTTCAGGGAAACAGAACTGCTGTGCGATTCGGATAACGCATCGAAGGTATCGAGGCAGCACATCTCAGAGACAATCGCGCACGAGATAGCGCACCAGTGGTTCGGCGACCTCGTCACCATGAAGTGGTGGGACGATACCTGGCTGAACGAGAGCTTCGCCTCCATCATGGCGTTCAGGGCTCTTGATTCGATATATCCAAAGTGGAAGATAATGGAGCAGTTCCCGCTCGACAGCCGGGAAGGTACAGACCTCGCGATGTCGGCAGACCAGCTGAAGGATACGCACCCTATAAGCATGCCCGTCAGGGGCGTGGAGAACATTGAGGACTCGTTTGACAGGATAAGCTACGCAAAGGGCAGCAACGTGCTTGTCATGCTGGAGGACTACGTGGGTCCGGACGTCTACAGGGACGGCCTTCATCTGTACCTCAAGAAGCATGCATACTCTAACGCAACAAAGTCTGACCTCTGGACCGCGATAGACGCAGCAGCGAGGCACAAGAGGAGGAGGGTGAAGGCGCTTGAGGTTGCAAGGGCGTGGGTTGAGAGAGAAGGATACCCAATCGTTTCCGCTTACAGGACGGAACATGTACTCCACGTCAGCCAGAGCAGGTACACCCTGACAGAGAGGAAGGCGGCCGGCAGAGAGACTTGGCCAGTACCTGTGAAGTACACGGCAGATACTGGTGCGCAGGGTAGCCTGCTGCTGCAGAGCACTGACCACGACGTCAAAATAGAAGGAACGAGATGGGTGAAGCTGAACTATGGCCAGCGCGGCTTCTACCGCGTCAAGTACGTAGACGACCTGCTGGACGAGTTGGGCAATGCGATACTTTCCGGAAAGATAAACGGAGTAGATGCATGGGGCATAGAGAACGATCTCTTTGCTCTCGTCAGATCTGGAAGGCTGCGCATGAGGAAGTACCTCAAGTTCGTCTTCAGGTACTGCATGGATGTCAAGTACCCGGCAAACATGAGCATATCTGAGCACCTCGGCTGGCTGCACACGATGGGCTACAACCAGCGTTACCTGGGCTGGGTAGACAAAATAAGCCACGAGTACCATGTAGGCATGCTGAAAAAACTAGGATGGAGGCGCAACAAGAGCGAGAGCACCATAGACTCAATGCTCCGAGCAAGGGCGATAGCCGCTCTTGTAAGGCTTGACCATAAGCCCACTGCAAAGAGGCTTGCGGAGATGTTCAAGGCGTTCAACAAGAAGAGGAACGCAGTCGATCCTGACCTCATATCCGTCATGTTCGCATCTACAGCCTGGAATGGCAAGGGCAGGGAGTACAAGAAGCTTGCGAAGATGTACGAGAAGGAGGAGGTGCCGGAGATAAAGATGAGGCTGCTCGCCTCGCTCGGCTACTTCAGGGACCAGAAGCTTGTAAGCCGAGTCCTGGAATACTCCAGGTCGAGCAAGGTAAGGCTGCAGAACTCTTATGCGATACCCATGATCGTATCCGCCAATCCGGCCAACAACGCAATTATGCTGAAGTGGACCATGAAGAACTGGTCGCGCTTCATGAAGCTCTACACGCCAGGCACCAAGATGCTGAGCGGCTTTGTGAAGGAGCTTGCGATAAACAATGATTCGGCATCCAAGGCTGCGTTTGCAAAGTTCTTCGGCAACAGCAAGAACAGGAGGCCCGACCTGGAAAGGCCGATAAGGCAGACACTCGAGATAATAGATGCGAACATAAGGTTCGTTGGAAAGAACACAGACAAGTAGATCGCATGCAGATCCTACTTGCGATAGTGACCTCCTTCCTCGCGCTCGTCTGGCTCGGCCTGGTCCTGATAGCCCTGTCGGGCTTCTTGAAAAAAGAGGAGACATACCCCGTCCAAAAGCGCCTCGGCAAGGTGCTTGTCATGGTGCCGTGCAAGGGCAGGGATGTCACGATCGAAAGGAACCTTAGATCTCTCACGCAGCAGGACTATGAGAGCTATGACCTTGTAGCGATCGTTGACAGCAAGAATGATGGTGCGTTACCTGTCATAAAGAAGCTCGGCATAAGGTACATTTTGTCGTCGAAAAACCCTAAAGGAGCGAGCGGGAAGGTGAGGGCGCAGGCCACCGCGCTGCGCAGGTTCAGGAACTATGACATCTATGTGAACATAGACTCTGATGTGGAATGCAAAAGTAATCACATCAGAGAGCTTGTTGCACCTCTATCGGACAAGAGCATAGGTGTCTCTACAGCATACCCGTATTTCGTGCCTGTTGGGGGCTTCTGGTCCGTTGTGAAGATGGTCTGGGGCTTCGTTGGCAACGGAATGATGGAATCAAGGGTTACAAGGTTCCCCTGGGGCGGGTCGTTCGCGTTCAGGAAGGATCTCATAGGGCCTAAGGAGCTGGGCGTGTTCGAAAGGGGAATATCTGACGACATAACGATAGAATATTTTGTGAAAAGGAGGGGCCTTGGGATAGCGTATGTCGACAAGAAGAGCATAAACGTGAACGTGGACGACAGCTTTGCCAGCTTTTTGGAGTGGTCAAACAGGCAGACCGCGCTCACCATACTTAAAACAAGGAAGGTGCTCTACTATGGGCTTGCTTTCTACGGTGCGCAGGCACTTCTTCTCGTCTCCGGCATCGCATTGTCGGTGTTCGTATCGCCCCTGTATGCGATATTCCTTCTTCCGTTTGTCATCGGAGTGATAAAGACGTTCACGAGGTCGAGGTGTAGCTACGCCCTGCTCATACCCATCTGCTTCATGATAAACTTCATGTCCCTGACCAACCTGCTTGCTGCATCTCGCATGAAAAGTATAGAGTGGAGGGGCGCAAAATACGACCTCAAAAAGCCTTTCTGAGCGCAGAAAAAGCATAAATATCTGGAAAGTGCAAGTAGTTCTAATATGACAACACCGGGCACAGCCCCAGCGCGCAGCGAAAGAAGCAGTTATCCGGAAACGTTGCAAAGCATGGGCAGCTGGGGCGTCCATAAGAGCAGGAACCAGGGCAGGCAGATTACGCTGTCGAAGGAGGACCTGGAGGTTACAGTATTCTCGAGCAGGAGACCTTCTGCCGCGCCATCTTTTGTAGTCATGGTAAAGAACGGCGATGATTCCGCCTTCTTCCACGCTGACGTGCAAATCGGCCCCGATAGGGTAAGTACGCTGGGGCTCTCTCTTCCAAAAAGCGGCAGGATGAGCTACGGAGACCTCGAGTCGCTTGGTTTTCTGAACCTGGATGACCCATTGGGTACATCGGGCACTCTCAAGATGAAGCCAGAGGTGCTCAACCTTGAGCAACTCGACAGCAGGAGATGGAGGGCAACATTCGGACCCGTAGGCATAGCGGTGGATATCGTTCAGGTAGAGCTTGGCAGGGGCCTGATGCCTGTAGAGACGGCCAGGTTCAGGATCGGCAACATGGTGATCGAGGGAGTGGCAGGCGCAACTACCCTGAGGACCTTTGAGGCAGCGGAGGACTTCAACTACTCGATAAATTCGAGACTGGGTCTCGAAAAACTAAGCGGCTTCACGTTCAACAGCGACAGGTACTCTGTGAGTAAGACGTTGTGGAGGCTCCCGGAGCGGAAGGACAGGGAAATCGACCTTCACATAGGGCTTTACCAAGTAGCAGGCCTGCATGGCGAGCCTCTCTACGCGCTCGTGAAAGACTGGATCACTCCGCTGGGGCGGGGCTTCTATGTCTTTGGCGTGGATTCCGACAGGGAGGCGCTCAGGGAGTATTTCCCGAAGGAGGCGCCGCCCGCAGAGGTACAGAAAAGAAACGCCCCCAGCAACCCATAAATATCTGATAAACAAATAGGTAATGGCGATCTGCCCAGTGGTCTCATGAAAAACAAGAACCCAGACAAGGTCGTGCTCAAGATATTCGACAGGAAGAGCAGCGGCGAGAAGAGGGCGCACAACTGCGAGCTCTGCCAGGTGTACAAAAGGGAGGCCGCAAGGGGCGACAAGGACGCGGTCCGGTTCTACAAGGAGCACATAAACCAGATGGTGAAGAAGTACGGGGGCATTACCCTGGTGCTCGACGCGAAGCAGAGGCTCGAGATGCTGCCAGGGAAGAAGGTAGGGGGTAGGAGGATCGAGTGAAGCACTCAGTCCTTTCCATACCAAATGACAGCGAGCTTGCGGGCAGGCTGGGCAAGAAGGGATCAGTGAATGGGGTCACTTTCTACAACAGGAAAATCGACGACAACGTCTTCATAATACTCACTCCTTCTAATCCTGAAGCGAAGTTCAACGCCGTCGCGGAGATAATAACCCTGTCAGGTAACGTGCTTGTCAGCACATCAAAAATCGACAGGCTATTCGCAGAGTCGCTGATAGGGTGCAGCCTGCTTGGCAGGAAGATACTGCTCACAGATGAGAGCGATGCATCTGCGATAATGCAGCAATCAAAGCTCCAATATACTGTGTTGAAAGAGGATGGTGTACTTGATTACCTTAAAGGCGCGGAGCAGGGCGGCGAAGGGGAACTGCGCATAGACATAGATCATGCATTTCCCGTAAAGGGCATAGGAACCGTGCTTTTGGGCATAGTCAGGAGCGGCACGGTAAGGGTGCATGACACGCTCTACATGCCCAGCGGCAAGGAGGTATCCATAAGGTCTATTCAGGCGCAGGACCAGGACGTGAGCGAGGCTGGGGTGAATGCCAGGGTTGGCCTGGCCATAAAGGGCGTAGAGCCTGACGAGTTCAGCAAGGGCGACATACTTGCAAGGAAGGCCGTGCCCAGGGTCGAGAAGATAAAGGCAGAGCTGCAGGTCAGCCCGATGATAAAGGAGAAGGGCTTCGATTACAGTGAGTTGTGGCTCGTGAGCGGCTTCAGCTCAAGCATATGCAAGGTTACCCAATCTGGCGGTTCCTACGAGATAACGCTGAGCTCCAAGACCGCAATCATGCCGAAGGACAGGTTCCTTCTTGTAAGGAAGAACGAGCCGAGGATCTTCGCTGCAGGCACTATGATATAAGCGGCAGGTCTACATTAAATGGATTGCTCGTGAAGAACCACTTGGGCATCTCTTCGGAAATATAAATATGTTTCCAGTGCCTTTTGCTCAGGAAGAGTGCCTCCGGGTTCATCTGGATGGCCTGCTTGGCCTCTGCTGCTTCGCCGCCTTCGCCCTCATGCTGCCCCTGTAGGCGAGTACTCCGCCGATGATCACCACTATCACGACCACCGTTATGGCCGGTATCAGGTAGCCCGACATTCCTCCGGAGGTTATGTTCGGCGTTGGCGGCGCCGTGGACGAGTTTGTAGTGTTCACTTTTGCAGGAGGCAGTATCGTTGTTGTTGCAGGGGCAGGTGCCTGCGTAGGCGTTGTGCTGTTTGCCGGAGCCTGGACAGGCGGAGGAGTGCTTGCGTTCTGCTGCTCTCCGCATGTCAGCAGGTTCACCGTGTCCTGTATTGGCGTGTACGACAGGTTTTCAAGCTCGATTGTGTAGTTGATGTCGTTGTTCGTGAAGAGGTTAATGCGCTGCTTCAGGTACAACGTATACGCAACGTTGTTTACGCTCACGCCAGTGTCGTTCGGGCTGATGTAGTTGTCCACAACATTCAGGGTTGTGTTTGCAATCGTTACCGTCTCCTGGTTGTCCTGCGTCATGTTGCTTATCAGGTAGCACGAGCCGCTGTCCTCGCTCGTGACGGTTGGGCCTGTCGGTCCGCCGCCGCCTCCACCACCACCGCCGCCTCCCGTGTTGCTGCCTGAGTTTCCTCCAGTGTTTCCGGTTGACGTAGCCGAGAAGGAGTACACTCCGAAGATCGGGTCGGCGGGTATGTTGAACATGACTGCGCACGTCGATGAGTTGATCGCGTACGAGCCGGTTATGCTTATCGGGCTCCAGACGCTGTTCGAGTACATGTATGGGACTACGTTGCTGCTTCCGCACGCGTAGTACATCGTGACGTTCGCAAGCTGTATGGCGTTACCCGCTGTTGTCGTAACGTTCACCTGCAGTACGCTTGTCAGCGGGGTGAACGTTCCTGACGAGTTGGATGCCAGCAGCACAACGGAGTTTGTCACGTTGTTCACGAATACAATGGCGTTGGCGCCGCTGAGCGAGCTGAGCGTGAGCGTGCCTATCGGGTCGTTGAGCTTCAGGTCCCATGAGCCTCCAGGCGGTATGCTGATCGGTGTGTTGCTGCCTCCTGAGCCCGTGCTCGCTATGGATTCTACCGCAACATAGGTTGTGTAGCCCAGGAAGTCGTTCGCACTGTCGGTCACGCTTCCGCTGACGCTGAATATTCCCGGTACCAGGAAGGTTATCCTGCTTGTGTTTCCATTGGTGTAGTACCAGTAGCCTGATGGCGCGTTGGTTGTGAGCGCCGTGTATGAATATGAGGGCACGCCTCCTGATGTGGTTTTGGTGAATGATATCGAGTTGCCGACCGTAGTGGATGTGACGTTAGGAGTTAGCACGAAGCTCAATGGTGTTACCGGCGCGGTTGTCACAGTGACAAGGGTCGACTGCTGTGCGCTGCCTCCCAGGCTGTCGGTCACCATTACTGTGTAAGTATCAGAGGTGCTTGGCGTGTCGTGGCACGTCTCCGTGGTCAGGCTGGTCGATGCGACGTTGCAGCTGAACTCGTCGCCGTTCGTGTCCGAGAAGGTGTACGAGTATGTGCCGCTTCCGCCTGTCACGTTAGCCGTCAATGTGGTGGAGTTGCCCTGCACCATTATATATGGGTTGGCGTTCAGCTTGACGGATAATGGAGCGTAATATGTTGCTGAAGCGGACGATGGAGCGGATGAGCCTCCGAGCGAGTCTGTCACTGTTACGGATACCTGCTCCAATGTAGTGGATGAGACTGTAGGCGCTATCGTGCATGTGCTGCTCGTTGAGGTGCAGTCAGATGAGTTGGCTATTACTCCCTCTGGCAGGTTCCAGTTGTAAGTGTATGTGCCTGAGCCTCCTGATGCCGTAGCCGTGAAGACGTCGTTCTGGCCCGAGTCAGCGTAAGCGTTAGCAGCATTCAAGGATACTGACGGGGCCGGGTTGACCGTCACGGCTATCTGTGCGGATATCGCCGACGTGCTCGTGTTGCCGTCGGACACCTTGAGATAGTAGTAGTAGGTTCCCGGGGTTGACTCCACGTCAGAGCTTACCAGGCCCGCGCCTCCGCTTACGGCAGCGCCCGAGCTGTACGTGTCGCTCGTTGATACATACCACTGCTCTGTCGTGTAGTGACCGTTGCCTCCCGATGCGCTCGCCGACAGGTAGATGGTCTGGCCGGCGTCCACGATTGATGGGATGGCTGATAATTCAGTTATCGTTATCGGCGGATTGACTGTCACGTATGCGG
This sequence comes from Microcaldota archaeon, assembly GCA_030037075.1. Taxonomy (GTDB): domain Archaea; phylum Micrarchaeota; class Micrarchaeia; order Micrarchaeales; family Micrarchaeaceae; genus JAJZAB01. The sequence goes on from JASHRX010000039.1 coordinate 8,792, forward strand.
TATCGCTCCCGTAGCCTCCCAGCGCGTCATTCGCCGTGAAGGTGAATGCGCATTCGGATGTTGCCGCGCTTGGCGAGTAGGTGAATGAGCTTCCCGTGCCGGATGTGTATCCGGAGCCGCAGTTGACGCCTGCCCAGTTGTACGTGTATGTGCCGGCGCCGCCCGATGCGCTTGCGCTTATGTACGCGCTGTTGCCCAGGTCGATGGTCGACGGTAATGCGGTCGCGCTCACGCTTATCCCGCTGTTGACGTCAACTGTCACTATGCCGCTTCCGCTGCCTCCCAGCGAGTCCGTCGCGCTGACGCAGTAGGTAGTGGCAGAGCTCAATGCGGTTGTTGTGTATGAGTCTGATGATCCGCTCTGCAGCGGCGTGCCGGTGCAGCTTCCTCCAAGGTACCAGTCATACGATGTGTACACTCCAGAGCCTCCCGACGGCACTGCCGTCAATGTCTCTGTCTGGCCGGAGTCTATCGTGGGCGATGCCGGGTTGAATCCTACACTGATGTAGTTGTTGACCGTCAATGCATTGGACAGTATCTCGCAGTTTGTCACAAGCGCATTGCCCGCCGGGTAGCACGGCCCTCCGTACAGGCCATACGTCCCGTCCGTCACCTTGACGTTGACCATATCAGAGCCCACTGCATCCGAGTTGGCGGTGTATGAAGCAGACACGGTCTGCGACGTGGTTGGCCCTACGCCGTATGTGTAGAGCGCCGAGCCGTCCTTGGTTACGTTGAAGTAGTATGTGTACGGGCTTGTTCCGCCTGCTATGCTGGCCGTGAACGTTGAGCTGCCCCCTATGTCAATCTGCTGCGGTATCACTGTCAGTAGGGATCCCAGGTCTGGGTTGACCGTTATGCCTGTCTGGCTGGATGTGAATGCAAACTGAGGCGTTGTCCCCTCATCGGTTACCTGAGCGGAGTAAGCAAAGTTGCCGGTAGCTCCTGCCACCATCGATATCGCGCTTGAGCCTCCTGGGCTTAGTATCGTAGTTGTGTAGGGCGTGAGCGAGTTGCTCGTGTCATTGAAGAGTGTGATGTGGAATGGCCCTGTTCCGCCGTTGACCGTTATCGTGAACGTGTCGGCCTGCCCGACGTCGAGCGAGTTTGTCAACGCGCTTATCGTTGCGATAGGTGCCGGGTTGAGCGTTATCGATATGGCCGCGGTCTGCGTGCTCGGCTCCGAGTCCGTCACGGACACGCCGTACGTGATTATCACTGGCGACACTGTAGTGGGCGCAACTGGGCAGACGTCAGTCAGGCTGTTCGTGGTGGTATCGCAGCCGGATGCGCCTGTGCCGCTCCAAGTGTATGTGTACGGGCCTGTTCCGCCTGTCACCGTAGCAGTAAGCGTCTCTGTCTGGCCGCTGTCAACTGTTGAAGATGATGCCGATATGGACACTCCAAGGTGGCCGACAGTGACCGAGCTTATCGTCGAGTTTACTACCTCTGGGTCGCTTGCCCCGGTGTCGGTGATCTGCAGCTTGAAGAGCCATGTGCCCTGTGTCGTTCCAGAAGTCGTTGTGAACGTGTATGTGCTGCAGCTTGTTGCCCCCGGTATTGTAGAGTAGGACGAGCTGCCCGGCGTCTCAGCGTACCACTGGCAGTCGAAGTTGGCTGGGTTGGAGCCTCCCTTCACCGTTGCGGTGAGCGTAGATGAGCTGCCTGGCGATATCTGCGTAGGCGATGCTGCAGTGTTGGCGGTCAGCGCCGGATATACTGTAACTCCCTCCTGGTTTATCGCGTTGGCCATCTCTGGGAAGGCAGAGCTGTCCAGCACCTGCACCTCGTACTCCCAGTCGCCTATCTGCGTGACGGAGTTCGTCAGGAAAATGTACGCAGTTATCGTTGAGTTTGATATCTGGACGCTGCCTGGTATAAGTACGTACGTGAGGTTCTGCGGCGACTCGAAGAGCCACTCTGTCCTGTACGGCGGTGCTCCGCCCACTACGGACGATGACTCAACTGACAGTTGCCCCTGGTCCACCAATGAGTGCGAGGATGTGGGTGGCTTCACCGACAACGGCGGGTAGACATTCACAGTAGCGGTCTGCGTTGCCGTCTCTGGAGGCGTTCCCTTCGAGTTGTCGGATACCGTGACGGATATCTGCGGGGCGCTTGCTCCGTAGCCTACAGTGGTTGCTGTGACGGTGCAGATGGTTGCCGTTCCGCAGCCAGACTTGACTGTGAGGTCAGACCCGACGGTCCATGAGTATGAATACGGCTGTGTGCCGTTGCCGGCTATCGCGTAGAAGATGTAGTTCTGTCCCTGGTCAAGGTTTATGCTTGGAAGAGATGCAAGGGTAAGCTCTGGGTTGACCTCTATGCTTGCCTGCGATGTGTTTGTTTCGCCGGATGTGTCAACCACGCTTATTCCTACAACGTAGTTGCCCGGCTGCGAGAACGTGAACATGTTGTTGCCCACGTATGTCATTGTGCCGCCCTCTGGGCCGCTGAGTATGCTGTACGAGTATATGTTGTTGCCCGTGCCTCCGTATGTGCTATTCGTGAACACTGCAGCCTGGTCGAGGCTTATCGGCGTCGTGACTGTGAAGGAGGTGAACTTGAGCACCGGCTTTATCACGATCGTGACGGTTGAGCTGTTTGTCTCTCCCGATAGGTCTGCCACATTGAGCGTAACTGTGCATGTGCCCGGCTTTGTGAACGTTATAACGTTTCCTACTTCTGTGTAACCACCATATGTCCAGTCGTTGCAGTCAACGTTGTATGTGAATGCATTGTTGCCTGTCCCTCCTGATCCTTCAGTGTAAGAGAACGTGACGGACTGGCCCGAGCTGATCAAATTGGTGCTTGCTGTAAGTGTTGGTGCGGGCAGCACAGGTGTTACCGTAATGGTCTGGACGTTAGATGAGTTTGTCTCTCCTGATGCGTCAGATACGTCCAACGTGACAGTGTATGTTCCCGGTGTTGTGAATGTTATTACATTGCCTGTCTGTGTGTAGGTGCTTCCTCCTGCAACATTGTAGGTGTATACGTTGCTGCCCGTGCCGCCAGATCCTTCAGTATAAGAGAATGTGACACCCTGTCCGGAACTGATCAGGTTTGTGCTGGCCGTCAATGTAGGTGCGGGCAGCACAGGTGTTACCGTAATGGTCTGGACGTTAGATGCGTTTGTCTCTCCTGATGCGTCAGATACGTCCAACGTGACAGTGTATGTTCCCGGTGCGGTGAAGTTTATGAGGTTCCCATTGACCGTGTACGGGCCTCCTATGACATTATAGGTGAACATGTTGGATCCCGTTCCTCCTGATCCCTCGGTGTATGAGAAGGTTACACCCTGGCCAGAGCTTATGTCTGTCCTGCTTGCTGACAATGATGGGGCCGGCAGTACAGTAGTTACAGTTATTGTCTGCGTGTTCGACTGGTTCACTTCACCGGATA
>JASHRX010000040.1 GCA_030037075.1 Microcaldota archaeon
TTGGATGACTGCTTCTTCAGCAGCTCCATCGCGCTCCTCTGCTTTCCCGTGTAGAAGAGCATTAGGTGGCCGTGCAAGGATTTCCTCGCGTCCTCTCCCATTATTACATGCCTCACCACGACGCTCTCGTCCTTGTTGAACTCCATGAGCTGCATCCCCCCATAGGCGGCAATGTACTCGTCCTGCTTGCCCTCCGCTTCATTCAGTATGTCGCACTTTATGTGGATTGCCTCTTCGGCGAGCTGCTTCGGCGATGCAAGCTCTCCCTTCCACGCATGCAGCGCGTTGAGCAGGCCAACGAGGAATGTGGCGCTGGATCCCAGGCCAGTTCCGCCCGATGGTATGTCCGATATGCTTACTATCTCTATCCCGCCCTCGAGCTTAAGCAGGCGCAGCGCCTCCCTCACGGCAGGGTGCTGCACCTCGTTGATGTGCTCCACTATCTCCGTCTTGGAGTAGCTGACTCGTATCGCGTTGTCGAACTTCCTGTTGACTATTATGTAGACATACTTGTTGATCGCAGCGTTGACGACCGCGCCAGGCCCGTTCTTCCTGTAGAAGGATCCAAGGTCGGTTCCTCCGCCCACAAAGGTTATCCTGAGCGGGGTCCTTGTCATTATCATCCTTCTTTTCATCGAACCAAAGAAATCAGTACGTTTCAGTATTTATAGGTTGCCCTAGTGCAAATTGCGTTGGTAAACCAGCCCAATTACTGAGAGGAAACTTTTATATATTTGATAGAACTGAAGCAAATCGGTGAAACAATGCCATCACATGCATCAGCAAACGGAGCAGCAGGAAAGGCTGAAATAGGAAACGATCAAAGGATAGGCCAGAGGGCCGTGGAAGGGCGAGTTCACAATATACTCACAGAAGGGGCCGCGCTCAGATGGGGCGCGTACGCCGGGGAAACGTCTGCACTCAGGCCGCGCGAGGGCGGCTGGAAGGCTGACATGACACCCCAGGTTATAAGAGGCTGGACCGCAGAGCTTGCCGAGTTCAGGGCAAGGATGCCGTACAATATAGAGCGCAGCGGAAGGGAACAGAAGGACTCGCTCAGGCCGATAACCATTTTCGGGGAAAAGCTGGAACCGTTCCTCGATTCGATGGACAGGCTCCACCAGGAGGCGGACCTGGCAAACTCTAACGTTATAAGGACATTTGCGAGGGCAGTGGCAGGGGTATCATCGCAGGCTACATTGCAGAGCATCGTTGCCTACATACAGAAGGGAGGCATGATGGATGCCGAGATGGCGGCAGGAATGCTTGAAGCCGTCGCGAAGGTTCCGTGGGCGCCGGTCAACCTGTTGAGCGGGCTCGCCGGCCTGAACTCTCAGACAGACTGGCTTGCAGCCTCTCCCTTGTCGCGAAGGTCCCAGGCCATCCTCGAGATCGTTCCGAAAGCGGCGACCGAGACGCTATCTGCGCTGGAAAGGTCCTAAGGCCAAATCCTTTCGCATGGGTATAAATACCATGCGCAGAGAATACTCTCTGTGGGGATAAATGAGAACCATAGTCGTAGGAGGGCAGTACGGTGACGAGGGAAAGGGCAAGATAGTAAGCTACCTTGCAATGAAGGACAATCCTGAGATAGTAGTAAGGGGCGGAGTCGGCCCGAACGCGGGCCACCAGGTGCGCGTGAACGGCAAGCTATACAGCCTGAGGCTTCTTCCCTGCGGGTTTGTGAACAGCAGGGCACGCCTCCTTATCGGAGCCGGTGTCCTGATCGACAAGGATGTGCTGCTCAAGGAGATGGAGCTGACCGGTGCAGCTGACCGGACTGGCATAGACAGGAACGCCACACTTATTACGCCAGACCACAAGATACGCGACAGCGACGACCACGCGAAGAAGATCGGCACCACAGGGTCTGGATGCGGGCCTGCGATGTCCGACAGGGTGACGCGAGTGGCAAGGACTGTTGCGGAAGAGCCAACGCTCGAGAGGTATCTCACGGACGTGTGGAAGGAAGTGAACTCGAAGAAGAACGTGCTGATAGAAGGAAGCCAGGGATTCATGCTGTCGAATGTTTACGGGACGTATCCTTTCACGACAAGCAAGGACACAGGAGCGTCTACCACGGCCGCAGACGTCGGCCTGGGCCCCAGATCCATCGACAGGGTTGTCATGGTCGTCAAGGCGTACACCACAAGGATAGGCGCAGGGCCCTTCCCCGACGAGATATCGATGGACGAGGCCAAGCGCCTCGGTTACCAGGAATACGGGACGGTTACCGGAAGGGCGAGAAGGACGAGTGCCGCGCTGCACATGGAGGACCTGAAGCGCGCCGCTGTCATCAACAGCGCGACGGACATTGCGATAACAAAACTGGACGTGCGCTTCAAGGGCAACGAGCATGTTAGAAGCTTCGAGAAGCTCACCGACGAGGCAAAAGATTTTGTCAAGATGCTGGAGCACCAGATCGGTGTGCCTGTCACACTGATAGGGACAGGGCCGGACCTTGAGGACACGATAGACCTTCGCTGATCCTCGAAAACAGATAACTATAAATAAACATCTTGTGCTATGCTGCACGGGGGTTTGAATGGCAAGCGGAAGAGCGGGTACTGGCAGGTCGGAATCCAAATCTAACTCGGCAGAGATAAGCAGCGCATTGAGACTGATAAAGGGCAACGGCATAGAGTACGTTGACCTCCAGTTCCCGGACATATTCGGCAGGCTTCAGAGGACCACCATACCCGCAGAGCATTTCGACGAGGACGCATTCCACGACGGCTTCGCGAAGCTCGACGGCAGCAGCGTCGCAGGCTTTACAGAGATATTCGAGAGCGACATGATGCTCTTCCCGATAGCGAAGAGCGCCAGGCGGCTCCCATGGTCACCAAACACAGTGAGGATGCTTGCAGAGGTGCATAGGGGCTACGGAAAGGGAAGGTTCGAGAGGGACCCGAGGTGGATAGGAGAAAAGGCAGAAGAGCACCAGAAAGGCATGGGGCTAAACAGCTACTACGGACCAGAACCCGAATTCTTCATATTCGATTCTGTAGACATGGACGTCGCGCAGCCCGACGCCGGAATAGGATACAGGGTGCACGCAAGAGAGGCTCCGTGGGAGCGCACAGGCAGCTACATAGTCAGGCACAAGGGAGGATACTTCCCCGCGGAGCCGATCGACCACATGGGCGCGCTCAGAAAGCAGATGACCAGCGTGCTGAAGAACGATTTTGGCTTCAAGATAGAGGCGGTGCACCACGAGGTATCTACTGCCGGGCAGTCTGAGATAAACTTCAGGTACAGCACGCTCGTCGAGACGGCCGACAACCTTACAACGTTGAAGTATGTGGTGAGGAATGTCGCGCACGCGAACGGAATGCTTGCGACATTTATGCCGAAGCCGCTCTACGGCGACAACGGCAGCGGCCTTCATGTCCACCTAAGCCTGTGGGACAAGATGAAGAACCTTATGTATGACAAGGACGCAGAGTACGCTGAGTTGAGCCAGTACGGAAGGTACGCGGTTGGGGGAGTTTTGAAGCACGCGCGCGCGTTGTCGGCAATAGTATCTCCTACAGTCAACAGCTACCACAGGCTAATTCCAGGGTTTGAGGCCCCGGTGTACATCGCATGGAGCGCGTCCAACAGGAGCGCAGTGGTGAGAATACCAACGTATGCAAAGGCGGGCGTGCCTGCGGCGAAGAGGCTGGAGTATCGCGCGCCAGACCCATCATGCAACCCGCACGTCGCATTCTCTGCAATACTGATGGCTGCTCTCGATGGAGTGAAGAAGAAGATCGACCCGGGCAACCCGGTGGTCAATGAGAACATTTATCACATGTCGCCGGAGAGGAGAAGGAGCCTTGGCATAAGGGAACTTCCAAGGAGCCTGGACGAGGCGCTCGACGAGCTCGAATCAGACAAGGAATTCCTAAAGCCGGTGGTAGGACCCGAGTTCCTCGATACCTACATGGAGCTGAAGAGGCAGGAGTGCAGGATGATCGCACAGCACCCTCATCCGATAGAGTTCCTGCACTACATGGATGCTTGACGAGCTAAAAGGAATTCTTATATATCTGGAAAGCCGCATATTTGGCTATGGGGGTAACCGCAGTAATGAGCGTAGGTGACGCATCCTCAAAGCCCTTTTGCGAACGAAGAGGAGCGCGTGCAGGAGAAATTGGACGTCAGATGGGGGCCGATGTCTATGTGTCAAGCGGTACCGCAAATGAAGCTCCTAGAATGAGCCATGAGATGCTGAGAAGAGGGGTGCCCGGGCACCGGATACTCATAGAAGATGAATCTGACGACACAACTGCGAACATGAGGAACTCACGAAATAGGCTTGAGTTTTCCGGGTATGACAAACCAGATAGGCTCATTGTGGTAACCTCATGGTTCCATGCTTTACGAGTCTGGGTCACCGCCAAGCTGTTCTTCAAGGATTCTGAAGTGAGCGTGCGCACCGCCCGCGATGCTGATGTGCCTGCATTAGGCAGGGCAGTCGGTGAAGCATTAATATTCATTCCCAATGTTGCAATCGCATTTGCAGATAGCAGGGGAGAACTGAACAAGGAGAACGCGGCCAAGCTAAAGAACCTATTCAAGGGTGCAAAAGCAAGGTCTTACGGAGAGCAACAGGCTAGTCCTTAAGTAGGTGCTCAAGCAGCGCCATTCTTACTGGTACTCCGTTGGCCGCCTGCCTGAAGTATGCGACTCTCTTGTCTTTCTCCTCTACAGCAATGGGAAGCCTTATCTCGTCGACCTTCGGCAGCGGGTGCATTATCCTCGCCGACTTCTTCAGGAGCCTTAGGTTGCTCTGGTCGATTATGAACTGGCTCGCCTTCGCCATCGTGAAGTCCTTCTGCGACATCCTCTCCTTCTGCAGCCTCGTCATGTAGACTACGTCGACCTTCGGCAGCACCTTTCGTAGGTCGCTGCTCTCCTCGAACTTCACCTTGTGCTTCTTCAGGTAGGCCTTTATGTCGGCGCCTATCGCCAGGTTTGGCGGCGAGACGAATGTCATCTGAACGTTCGGGAACTTTCCAAGGAGGTACGCGAGCGACCTCACCGTTCGCCCGTGGGATAGGTCTCCCACGAATGCAATCTTGAAGTTCTTTATCCTACCGAGCTCCTGCCTTATCGTATACAGGTCAATAAGCGACTGCGTTGGGTGCTGGCCCCTGCCATCCCCCGCGTTTATCACTGGCACCCTGCTCAACGCTGCCATCCTGTCCGCCGCACCTTCCTCGGTATGCCTGACGACTATTCCGTCCCCGTATTCCTGGACGACTCTCGCGGTGTCCTCTATCGTCTCCCCCTTTATTGCGGATGAGAAGTCCTTCGCGTTCTCCGTGCTGAGGTGCACTCCCCCAAGGTTCACTATCGCGGACTCGAAGCTCAGCCTCGTCCTTGTGCTCGGCTCGTAGAACAGCAGAATCAGTATCTTCCCTTTCAATGTGTCGAACCGCTTCTTCGCCTTCAGGGCCGCCTTGAACTTGTCGGCCCTGTCAAACAGCTCTCCGATAATTTCGGGAGTCAACTGCTGCGAGGCGATGAAGTGCTTTAGCCTGCCGCGCTGCATTAGATCCCCCGATTAGATTGCCCTTTTAGGTATAAAAGAGTTATGGTGGGGCCGGCATGCACCCCACAAAAGGCATAAATATGTAGAAGGAATCAGCGTTATCGGTGATTTTATACCGAGAGCAAAGGCGGCACCTTCTAATGGAGTGTCAGGCAGACCAGTATCTGAATCTGTTGTAGTGGCTGACGTCAGCGGATACAGGTTATGGGCTCAAAGGACAGGGCAGAACGGTTCAAGCAGTTTCAACTTCTCAGCAACCAATGGCGATGTATCCTACAGAGTGGAAGCAGACCACGAGGGCGCGTTCGCTTATAGGGCCGCAAAGCTGAATAAAGCATCGCTTCTTCTACTAAGCCGCGAAGAGGCGGCCAGGCTTGAGGATCTGTACGCAAGGGGATTGCTACGTCCATCTCCGATAGGCGGCGCGCGCGGCGCTGTCGATGGGCTTGATGGCAGCGACCCGAAGGTTGTATTCAAGGCTGCCGTGAAGAAAATGCAAGAGGCCGGTTTCCCAAAAGAACACCCGCTCTCTGTAATTGCAGTGTCGCTCTGATACGAACTCATTGTTTGCCGTGATATCTTGAAGAGCCAGCAGAGCACAGTTCCCGCCCAGGCATTTCAGGCGCAAAGGCCGCAAGGGTCACGCGCCCCAGTTGCCTCGATAGCACGCAGGGAGGCGACATCCCCAGAAGTAGAGAGGGCCATTGCAGTGATAATCGCGAAATGGGCGCCAGACACTCTCGTCGCGGAAGAGCGTGACCATATATTCGACCCCACAAACCCGGCAAGGGCGCAGTGCTATTCATCCGCGCTTGTGCTCCATGACCTATTTGGCGGGAAAACCTTCCAGCAGAACGTACACCACAATATAGTAGTAAACTACAAGGCTAGCCATGTCTTCAATGTCCTGCCCGGAGGAAGGGAGCTTGACATAACATTAATGCAGTTCAGGCCGGGCTTGTGGAGCTTCCACGCCCCCAAGCCAATAAGCAGGAAGGAGCTGCTGGAAGATGGGGAGGTAGCCGCGGCATACATGTCGCTCAGGAGGATGGTTGCGCCTCTGGTGGAACAGCCAGCAAAGTAGAAAGGCAGCAGCACGCCTAGGGCCATCAGCTGGACCGACGAAGCCCAGGCAACCTATTTATATCTTGAAAGATGATAACCCTGACAGTGTAGCCAGGAAATGATAAATATCTACTAATTCATAATTTATGGGATAGAATGGTGGGAATGGAACGCGCCGCCAAAGCTGTGCAGGACAGCCCTGAGGAGAATGCCAAGGGGCTTTTCAGGGGGCGAGGCCTCAACATGATGCGGCTTGCTGCTTTTGGCATGGTTGCTCAGGGAGGAAACACGGGCGCACATGAAGGATACCCGGAGATGAGCACCGTAAGGAACGTTCAGGTGCAAGCAAAGCCCGCGGTCACCAATATTGTAAGGGGCTTGTTATACATACCGATAGGGGCAGACCTTGCATTTCAAAATACCAAGGCATATATTGTTAAATTCATAGGGGATGTAGTCGGTTATTTCGCTCCTGATTACCTGAATGAAGCAAGGGTTGCCGCTGCCCAAATACCGCACGTGGGAGAAGCTTTCGCCCTGGCTGGGCTGGTCATCCTTGCTGACGGCGCGCTAAGGCTTCCTGTCGGGCTGTACAGGCAGCACACGAATCAGCAATTGATAAATGTGTCTGTGTAGAAAACATTGGAAGACCCTTAGTTATTCCATTAAAACGAGTAATAAGCGTAGACAAAATATATAGTATTTGCCAAGGTCTTTGCCACGCCCAAGCCTTAAAGCCTTTCTCAAGCCAGAGCTCCAGGGCCCGGGAGGGCGCTGAGGGGGGATGGAGAAGGCCGGGGCTGGGAGGGGGAAGGAGAGCGCTAGCTGCTAAATAAACCCAACGCAAAGATATAAATATGTTAATATATACTATATATACGATATTTATGCAGTACGAAGATACGGTCTTAGTAAAAGTGGACAGAGAGACAAAAGACAAAATGAAGAAAATAAATACAAATTGGTCAGAGGTTATTAGGGCGGCTATAGCAGAAGAAGTGAGCAGGCAAAAAAACCTTGCAAAGGCAGTTGCGATAATGGACAGAATCTTTGCTAGGCATAGGCACAGCAAGGAGGATAGCACTAAGATAATAAGATATTGGAGGGAACATAGGTATGGATCAAGTAGTAGCTGATGCTAGTGTAATAACAAAGTGGTACAAAGAAGAGATTTACTCGCCACTGGCATATGCCCTTAGAGACGCCGTAATAGCAAGGAAAACAGAGCTGATAGAGCCATCTTTGTTAATATATGAAGTGCTTAACGCACTGAAATATTCAAAAACAAAGAAATATACCACAAACGAGCTAAAGGACGTAGCAGACTCTCTAGAAAACTTCGATTTCAAGATTGTGCATCCTGCTTATCCGCTATTGGAACTGGCCGTAGAGATTGCAACAAAATACTCTCTTACTATATACGATGCCACGTACGTAGCCCTGTCAGAAAGCAGGAAAGCAACGCTCTATACTGCGGATGGTCCATTGCTGGATGCTGTCAAAAAACCATTTATCAAGCATATAAAGGATTATAAGTAATAAACGGAGTTCCCAAGCACTCCAAGCTCAAAGTCCAAGTCCCAGAAGCACCATGCTAGAGGAGGGCGGAGAGAGCCCACTAGAGCATTTTCAAGTCTGCGTGGAGGATTTATTGGACGATAGCCAAATGCATGAAAGTTATTTAAATTGATAAGACAAAGCCTACTTGGGGATAGTATGAATAAATACGGTATGATGGCTGCGGTTTCTATAATCAGCGCGTTTCTTGTAGGATTTTTTGCAGTGGTGACCAGCGAGGCTACAATATGCTCGTCGTGCGCAAGCGGTGGCGGTGGTTCTCCTGTAAGTATAACGCTGAACCAGAGTGCGATTGACATAGGACAGGGCA
>JASHRX010000041.1 GCA_030037075.1 Microcaldota archaeon
ATTCTACTCCGTACCTAGATCTAGTACAAGTGCTGCTGGCTGAAAAGGCCAAGGTGTGACGGAATAACCGTGGTTAGGGAAATCGGCAAATTGGTGGCGTAAGTTATCGACAAGCCATGTCTGCGTATAGTATGCGCAGATAGCATTTACAAGGGAACAACGACTGTTTATCAAAAACACAACTCACCGCAAAGCCGAAAGGCCAAGTACAGTGGGTGACGCCTGCTCACCGCCGGTACGTGAATACCCTTTTCAAGGGGAGTAAGCGCCGGCAAAGAGCGGGAGTAACACTGACTCTCTTGAGGTAGCGTAATACCTCGTCACTTAATAGGTGACTTGCATGAATGGCGTAACGATTGTTCCACTGTCCCAACCACGGATCCGGTGAACTTACTGCGCGGTGAATATGCCGCGATCTCTCAGTGGGAAATGAAGTCTCCATGAAGCTTGACTATAGCCTGTAGTTGTTGTGCAATGGATTATGCATAGCGTAAGTTGGAGCGTCGAAGTTGTGGCTGCGGCTGCAATGGAGCGACAATGTAACACAACTCTTAGTCTGTTTCGCAGCTAACCCGGAAGGGGACAGCCGCAGGTGGATAGTTAGACTGGACGGTTATTTTCGATAAGGAAACGAAAATGACCAATGCTCTGCTTAGGTGGGTTGGAAACCCTCCGGTAAGCGCAAAGGCAAATGCAGGGCTGACTGTGTCTCGAAAAGCGTGGGACGCAGACACGAAAGTGGGGCTTAACGAACGTTGGTACCCTTTTTAATGGGGGTCCAAGCTGTCAAACAAGTTACTCTGGAGGTAACCGATTCGTCGTGGGCAAGAGTTCACATCGACCTCACGCATTGATACATCGATATGGTCCTTTGTTATCCCGGCGGTGCACAAGCCGCCAAAGGTTGGACTGCTCGTCCATTAAAAACGAACACGAGATGAGTTCAGTACGTCGCGAGACAGTACGGTAATATCTACTGGGAGTGCAAGTGTCAGAGGATAAGAACCCCCTAATACGAGAGGAACAGGGGTTCGGCGCCGCTAGTGTACCGGTTGTGTAAGCAACGCCGGGTAGCCACGCGCCAAATGGATAAGTCCTGAAAGCATCTAAGGACGAAGCTGTACCCGAAACGAGACACTAGGCCGGTCCAATTATAGGACTTTGATAGGATGGGTGCGCAAGCAGGGAGCTCACGCGACCTGTGAACATTCCATTACTAAAGGCTAACTTTGCAAACTTCTTCTCTCTTCTTTTGTATCTCTAAAAACTGGCGTGAGCCATGCTCAGAGCCTGTCATAAACGTTTTTCCTGGGGCCTACTCTTATTACGAGTATCACCAATTCCTTTCTTTTTATATCCATAATCACCCTATAGTCGCCAACCTTCAGGCTAAAGAGTTCCACTCCCATAAGCCTTTTGACGTATCGGAATGGATCCTCAGAAACTGATATTTCCTTTAGTTTATTGTAGATTCTCTGCTGGATAATTTTGGAAAGTTTGCATAACGAGCGTTTGGCGTCATCAGATACTATGATGCTGCAGGGCATAGGACCATCATTTCAGCCCCAGTTCCTTGGCCACATCTTCCATCTTGTGGACCCTCCCTGCCTTGATATCCAGCAGGCTTCTTTCTATCCTTTCTATCTCTTCCTTTGAGAGCGGTTCGTAATCTATGGCCATATTGGTAAGCCTAGCTATCACGGAATCCATTGACTCCTCTTTGGTTATCTTTAACTGATCTAGTTTTGCCTTTGTGCTCATCTTTACCTGCACCGTTGTTATCTTATCCATAGTTTACTATATAATCCTATAGATATATATAGGTTATGGCATGCGCGAACGTCTCTGTCTGCTCTTATATTAGGGGATACAAATATTTAAATATTTACTTGAGTATAATATATTTACTTTAAGAAATGGTTGTTGCATGAAATATAATGGTAATATGAAGGCGATGGGCATTCTGAAGTATGTTTGGGTGCCTGCAGTACTTTTCCTGGCGCTGCTCAATACGACGAATGGAGCCAGCGTGGTGACTTTGCAGATAGTGACCGAACTAAGCACTGTAAAGGCAATCCTTGCGCAGGTTGGCCCCCTTCTAAGCGGGGTCCTCTTCATAGTGGCCGGTGTCTTCTATGCGCTTGGTCAGGTTATGCCGCCAGACAAGCGCGCCAACTTCCACACCACATCGATAAACATAATCATAGGTGCCATAGTGGTGGGAGTGCTGAGTGTAGCTTCTACAACTTTCGCTACTGCCTCCACGCATCTTCTGGCCAATGTGACATCAAATTCAGTTACCTAGTGGTGCCTTGATCGGCTACAACATCGCCGTGAGTGTAATATCCATAATGCTGAGCATAGGAGGCATGGTCTGGGGGCTCGGTTATGCCACGGATAATCTAAAGCTCAAGAGCTTCGGCCGCGATGAGATAATACAATCGTGCATAAACGGGGCCATAGTGGGCTCCCTGTTCCTCTTTTTGAGCCCAGGTGGGCTCGGAACGGGCATAATAAACGGCCTTGTATCAAGCTCGAACGTGACGGTCAGCTGTACAGGCTACCTGAGCAGCAACTATGCAATCTGCTTTGCCAATAACTACCTGGTCGGCCTGGCCCCGGTAACGATAAACAACAACGGCTACCCGTCCCTACTGGATTCGTCGCTGGAGCTTCTCGTGCCGGTGTCCACAATATATGCGATATTAGGTTTCATCTCTTCCTCACAGGTCAGCTTGGGCGTCATCTCCTTCGCTTTTACGACGCTGCTTACGCCGCTCCTCTCGCAGATGAACTTCATCATAGAGGCGCTCACCTTCGCAATAATAGGCATCTACACGCAGTCGGCTTTGCTGAACGTAATTGCCATAGTAGCTGTGCCGTTGCTGCTGCCCATAGGGATAGTTTTACGCACCTTCTATCCGACAAGAAGGCTAGGGGGCACCATGATCGCGATTGCAATTGGCCTGTTCGTGGTCTTTCCTCTCACGTACTTGTTGGATGCCCAGATAACGGTGAACTATTCAAGCAGCATAAACATTGCCGATCTCAACAGTTTCCAGCTCCAAAGCCAGAGCGCTCAAAACAGCGTACTCTCTATCAGTACAGGAACAATAACATCTAATTCGCTTGGCGGCATACTGCAGGTAATCACGGGGACGCTCGGAGGCCTGATAAGCTCGTTTACTCCTTTGCTGAACGAGATTGTCAGTTGGCTCGCAATACTCATAGTGGAGGTGTTCTTCTTTCCGGTCTTCAGCATCATGCTTACAATTACGTCAATCAGGGAGCTGGCGAAAGTGTTCGGCTCCGAGGTGTCCCTAGGTCGTTTTGATATATTTTAGTGCCAACCTGAAGAGGGTTGGCAGGACAGTAATGCAGTGCCTGAATTGCACCGGCGCTCCACGGCAGTATGATTACGCAGGGAAAATATATAAATGCTGGGTTGGCAGAGCGGTAATGCGGGCGCTTGAAGAGCGCCAGGCGCTCCACGGCGCCAAGTGGGTTCAACTCCCACACCCAGCGCCCTCTGGGCGGTGTGTTTTGGATGGAGCTGCAAAAAGATATCATAATAGAATACATGGTGGTTGCAATACCTGCTCTAGCCCTGGCTCTCAGCCTGCTGACCCTGAATGAGTACCTTATCGCATTGACAGGCGTGCTCGCTTTGGCCCTCTTTGTTGTCTATGAATTATGGCCGATTATAGAGGCGCAGGTCTTCGAGCATACGAATTTCATACAGCTCTTCAACGGCTTCGAGCTAAGCGGTAGCCGCACCGCAGCCATAGCACAGACCGGCACAGGCTACACTGCGACAGCCGGGGCGAGGCTCGAATCCCTGGGCAATACGGACATGGACAGGCAGAAGGTAGAGAAGCTAATCGCAAACATAAACGCGCCGTTCAAGATGGTTTTGCAGGTTGAGCGCCTAAACGCAGTAAAGATGCTTGAAGGGCTGCAGACAAAGAAGGGCATCAAGGAGATAGAGCTTTCGAGGCTGTTGAACCCGAAAACTGGGAGAGGACTACTGACAGCAAACAGGCTGAAGGCCGAGATATCATTCTTGGAGCAGGAGATAAGGAGCATCGCAAACGGGGGCATGCCGCTTAAGCTCTCTTACTACCTGATGACGTCGGCAAGAGCTGGCGAGCGGCATGCGGCGAGGCAGGCAGCGGAACTGCAGCTGAAGGCGCTCGTGCCAGAATTCGACGCCACGTTCGGCACAAGGTCGGCGATCCTATCTGGAAACGATTTGATAGAGCTTATGCGGTTAGACTCGGCGGCACTATGATAATTAAATCAAATTCAATAAAGGCTGCGATGTACGTGGACATTTTCAGTCCTTCGGAGCATCCATTCGAGGAGGGCGATTTCACAAACGGAATATACATAGGGAAAACTGCTATCTATAGGCAACCATTCTTCCTCAACCCGGATAGCCTGGTAAACCCGCACGTAGCCATTCTGGGCACCACCGGCTCTGGGAAAACATTCCTTGTTAAGAGCCTGGTAGCCAAGTATCGGATTGATAGGGGCTACAATATCCTGATCTTGGACTGGAACTCTGAATATTCAGGAGTCGTCAACGCTCTTTCGGGGCGCGTATGGAAGGCAGCTGGCGATGATGCTTTGGAGGTATCAAAACTGCTAGACGGGATAAATAGCGTGGACCTATCGGGCATAGAAATCGAACATGATAAGCTGCATTTTGCGGCGGCCCTTCTAGCTTCGGTTCTCAAGTATAGGATATCGAAGGGAGCTGACAGGGAGCTCGATACAATCGTTGTGATAGATGAGGCATGGAAACTCATCAATTCGGATAAAAGCATTGCCAAGATGTTCAGAGAGGGGAGAAAGTTCGGCCTTGGTGTCATTGCCGCAACCCAATTGACAAACGATGTGGACAACGAGGTGCTCGCGAATGCCGCATGCAGCTTCATCTTCAGGCTGCAGGGGTCGGGGAGCCTCGGGGGCTTGGTGACCTCGGGCCTTCTGGATAGCGGACACCTGGAGAAGGTACGGTCGTTGAAGAGAGGCAGCTGCCTTGTTTCATTGGCATACAGAGAGGATAGGCAGGTAAGGCATTTCCTGATAGAAAAGGTGCAGGGCGGAGGTTCCGCTTGGTATGGGGATGTTTAGATGCTGGGAATTTTCCCTTTTGTGCTTAAAATTGGATTGCTCCTTGGCGTTGCAATCCTGAATATCTCGAATGTGGCGTCTCTCCTGGCCCATACTAGCGATTACGCAGATCAACCCTACAGGAAGTTGTTTGGCGGAGGGCTCGTGCTTGTGGTTTGCTGCCTTATTGCATACTTCATAGTCATACTTCGACCTTGACCTCATCCCCCTCTATCTTTACCTTGTACGTTTTGAGCTCGAAGTCCTGGTCCCATGCATCTGGGGCTGCCTTGCCCGTAGTAAGGTCGTACATCATGCCGTGCCATGGGCATGTAACTACTGTGCCCTCTACAGATCCTTCCGACAGGGGACCATTCTGGTGCGGGCAGTGCTCCTGCACGGCGTAGACCTTGCCGTTTATCTTGAAGAGTGCTATCTCCGTGTCTTCGTCTATCTTTACGTTCTTGCCTATGCCCTCTTCAAGTTCGCTCAGCTTCATCACACTCACAAGTCCCATGCAATCCCAAATACTAGCTATGGCAATATTCATATTGTTTATGCAGGCCTGCGCTTCGCGTTCCGTGACTGCAGGTGCTTCGACCAGAAACCACTGTGCTTTACCAGGGGCGCGAATGCAGAGGGCACCAGGGGCCTCTTTCTGACTCCAGGCAAGAAGCTTGATATCTCGGACAGCTCTGCAGGGCTCATGCTCCATCCTGACGCGCCCGCATCTTCTATAACGTGCTCCTTGTCGCTTGCTTTGGGTATGCAGACGACGGGCTCTTTTGAGATGAGCCAGTTGAGCGCAACCTGGGTAATGCTCTTTTTGTGCCGCAATCCTATACTGGACAGCAGGCCCCTCAGCTCTTTGTACTTTTCCGTGTACAAAGACCCGTGAGCCAACGGGCTGTACGCCATCAGAGTCACCCTGTTTTTACCGCAGTAGTCCAAAAGCCCGTTTTCGACATCCCTGACCAGCATGCTGTACTCGACCTGGTTGGACACTATCTCGCTGTTCTTGAGGGAGGCCTGCGCGCCTTCAAATTCATTTATATCAAAGTTGCTTACTCCTATGTGCCTGATCTTACCGTCGTTCTTCAGCCACTCCATCGCACGCATCGTCTCGGCTATAGGAACGGAATGGTTGGGCCAGTGCAGCTGGTATAGGTCTATCTGTTTGGTCCCTAACCTTTGGAGGCTGGCGTTGCACGCCTTTATCACGTCTTCATACCTGAAATTGTGCGGCGAGACTTTTGTTGCGATGAAGACGTCCAAGCCCCGGATTGCCTTGCCGACAATGTCCTCGTTTCCATACATCTCTGCGGTGTCAACAAGTGTCATGCCGTACTCTACAGCGGCCCGGATCGCCTCCGTGTCGCCCTTATCGGAGAGCATGTTCCATGTGCCTATTCCCAAAACGGGTATCTGTTCCTTCGTTTTCCCAAGCAGCTTGTACTCCACACATGTATTGCTCAATTAAGCAATATAAAGACGCGCCAATTTTACGGCAGCAGCCCTGCCTTTTCAGATAGCATTTAAATTGTTGCATGCGTTAGAGTATTGGGACCATGGGCGGTGAAGTCAAGGAGGAGTGTGCGGTAGCAGCTGTCAGCCTTACCAATACGATTGACAAGTACCCGAGCGGCGGCGCTGCCTTCTACCTTTACCAGATGCTGCTGCAGATGCAGAACAGGGGCGAGCTCGCCGCGGGTATATCCACATACAATCCCGACAGGCAGCAGCTCATAGACACCTACAAGAGGATAGGCACTGTAAGCGATGTCTTCTCCGCCAGCGTCAACTCGGAGGCAAACGCGATAATGAGGAGGTATGCAGGCACAAAGGGCATAGGCCATACCAGGTACAGCACCTCTGGCGGCAACGACGAGGGATCCGCTCAGCCTTTTGAGAGGCACCACGGAAGGAGGTGGAAGTGGTTCTCTTTCGCGTTCAACGGCAACATAGCGAACTTCTCTGAGCTGAAGGCCGACCTCGAGAGGCAGAGCTACCACCTTGTGCGCAACCTTGACACGGAGGTGATGCTCCACTTCCTGGAGCAGTCCCAGCTTGGAGGCAGAAGAGAACAAGTAGACCAGATATTCCAGGGTTTGACAGAGAAGTTCGACGGGGCCTACAACATAGCGTACATGGATGCTGAGGGAACGCTGGCGGTGATGAGGGATCCGCTGGGCATCAGGCCCATGTGCTACACAGTAAACGATAACGTAGTTGGGGCTGCCTCGGAGAGCGTAGCTCTCACGAACTACGGCAATGGAATACATCCGCTCAAGCCGGGAGAGATGCTCGTCACGAAGGACGGAAACACCGAGGTAAAAAGGTATGCAAAGAGCCCGAGGAATGCGCACTGCATGTTCGAATATGTATACTTCTCGAACGTGGCCTCTGTTCTAGACGGCAGGTCGGTATACGATACGAGGTGGAAGCTGGGCGTGGAGCTCGCGAACATGGAGGACCTCAACCTAAACGACAAGGATTATGTTGTTGTTCCGGTGCCGGACACGGCGAAGCCGGCCGCAGATGCATACGCGCACACGCTTGGCATACCGTGCATGGAGGGGCTTGTAAGGAACAGGTACGTGGGCCGCACCTTCATAGAGGCGGTTAAGAGGCCCGAGAAGGTGAAGATGAAGTACAACCTTAACAAGAGCGTGATACAGGGCAAGCGGGTCATTCTGATTGAGGACTCGATCGTGAGGGGGACCACATCGAGATTCCTGATACGCTACATAAAGGAGCAGGGTGGAGCGAAGGAGATACACATGAGAGTGACGTGCCCGCCGATAAGGAGCCCGTGCTTCTACGGGATAGACATGTCGAGCATGGGCGAGCTGGTGGCGAACAGGCACTCGACCCAGGAGCAGCTGCACAGGACAGGGTGGGTGGAACTTGACGATGATGTTGTTAGGAAGATCGCGCAGGAGATCGGTGTGGACTCCTTGAAGTACATGACGCTTGAAGGGCTTGTCAAGTCGATAGGGCTAGAGAACGGGAAGAGCGACCTCTGCGCCGCGTGCCTCACTGGGCTCTACCCCACAGAATGGGGGGCGAAGCTGCGCGAGAAGGCGCTTGCGAGGTTCGAGCAGGAGAGGGCGACGAACCGCCAGTAAGTGTTTGAATGAGGATCCTTGTTGTTGGAAGCGGCGGAAGAGAGCATGCTATCTGCTGGAAGCTGGCGCAGAGCAGGCATGCGCAGAAGATATACTGTGCGCCGGGCAACTCAGGGACCATGGAGTTTGCCGAGAATGTGGACATAAAAGATGACGACGTAGACGGGCTGGCCGACTTCGCGGAGAAGGAGAAGATAGACCTCACGTTCGTGGGGCCCGAGGGGCCTTTGGTGGCGGGGATAGTGGACGAATTCCAGTCCAGGGGCCTCAGGATATTCGGGCCTAGCATGGAGGCCGCGATGCTGGAGGGATCAAAGGCCTTTGCGAAGGAGGTGATGGGTACATCGCATGTTCCAACGGCCCGTTACAAGATAATCACAAACAGGGAAGAGGCCGAAGCGGCGATCAAGGAGTTCGACAGGGCAGCTGTGAAAGCCGACGGGCTTGCTGCGGGCAAAGGTGTCATAATCTGCAAAACCAGGAAGGAGATGGAGGAGGCCGTGAAGGCTCTGTTGAACAGCACATTTACGAGCGGGCCTGTAAGGAAGATCGTGATAGAGGAGCTTCTTGAGGGTGAGGAGGCGAGCATACTCGCCTTTTGCGACGGAAAGGAAGCAAAGCTCATGGTCTCGAGCCAGGACCACAAGAGGATATTTGATGGAGATAAAGGAGACAACACTGGAGGCATGGGCGCGTACGCGCCTGCCCCTGTAACGGCTGGGCTGGATAAGAAGATACACGACAGCGTATTTTCGCCGGTGCTGAAGGAGATGGAAAAGCGTGGGAGTCCGTACATAGGCGTGCTCTACGCAGGGCTGATGGTCAAAGACGGCAGTTTCAACGTGCTGGAGTTCAACGCGCGGTTCGGAGACCCGGAAGCGCAGCCCGTTCTATCCTTGCTAGATAGCGACCTTGTGGATGCCACCTTGGCCTGCATAGAGGGAAAACTCAATGATACGGACATCAAATGGAAACCCGGGGCGGCGTGCAGCGTTGTCATCTCCTCCAAAGGCTATCCTGGAAAGTACGAAACTGGAATGAGGGTTACTGGACTTGACGAAGCGAAAAAGCTGCCTAACCTGAAGGTATTCCATGCGGGGGCGCGGCTCGAAGGGAACAACGTCGTAACCAACGGTGGCAGGGTCTTCGGAGTGACTGGCACGGGGCGGTCAATAAAGGAGGCGATAGAGAACGCATATCGCGGGGTATCGCTCATAAAGTTCGAGGGGATGCACTACAGGAAGGACATAGGCAAGGCTGCACTTGGAACTAGGTGACTCTTTGGACAAAGGCTTGGCGCGCTATAAGATGCTGGCAAAGCGGAAGAGGCTCTCCCGCCAGTTCGTTGAGAAGGCGAGCGGTGAGATATGCAGCAAGGTGCTGAAAATGCATGCGGTATCGCACGCCAAACTGATAGGTATATACATCTCGATTGGCAACGAGGTACGGGCGGAGAAACTCCTTGGGCCGCTGCTCCGCATGAAAAAGACGGTTGCGGTGCCAGTCCTGCGCGGTAAGGGAATGAAGTTTGCAGTGCTGGATTCGATAAAGGATACGCACATGGAGCGTGGCATTAGGGTTCCGAACTCAAAGGCTTTTGTTGCAGGAAGATCGATAGGCGTTTTCGTGGTGCCCGGAGTGGCATTTGATACGAATGGTATCAGGATAGGCTTCGGCAAGGGATATTACGATCGGTTTCTTTCCAGAGTGCCCGGCGCCACAAAGATAGGCGTAGCTTACGACTTCCAGGTTGTCAACAGGATCGGCAAGGAGGCGCACGACATACCGATGGGTTTCGTGGTGACAGAGAAGAGGATGTTAATGTGACCCCAGCGCCAGCTTTCCTCTTGCTGCAGAGTCGATTGCCTGAACGAGGCACTCCTGCTCCAGCCTCTGCACCCTCTCCTTGAGCGACTCTGGAGTGTCGTTCGGCATGACAGCGCACATCTTCTGCATTATTATCCTGCCGGCATCGACCTTCTCAACTACCTCATGAAGCGTGCAGCCCGTTTCCTTCTCATGGTTCGCCAGAACCGCCTTGTGCACATCCAGGCTCATCCCGCTCGCGTATTTGGGCAGCAGGCTGGGATGTATGTTCCATATCCGCCCCCTAAACTCGTTTATGAAAAACGGGGTAAGTATCTTCATGAATCCGATAAGCAAAACCAGTTGGACGTCTTTTGCCTTCAGCTCAGCCACTATTGCTGCTTCTGCGTCCTTGCGGTTTGCGAATTGCTTGTAATCTGATACAAATGTGGGAATGCCGGCCGTCCTTGCCTTCTCAAGTATACCGGCGTCGGACTTGTCGGATGCAACCAGCACTATTTCCGCGTTTAGCAAGCCTTTCCTGGTTGCGTCTATTACTGCCTGCAGGTCGGTGCCCTTTGTTGATCCAAGTACCCCTAATCTGAGTTTTTCGGCCATTCGATCTCCTTGCATGCCTTTACAGTGTTCTCCATCAAGCTCGCTATCGTCATTGGGCCTACTCCTTTTGGCACAGGAGTTATCCATGATGCTTTCTTTCTCACGTTCTCGAAGTCCACGTCTCCGGTTATCTTGCCATCCTTGAGCCTGTTTATGCCCACGTCGATGACTATCGCACCCTTCTTCACCATATTCGCTTTGATGAAATGCGGCTTGCCTACGGCCGCGACCAGTATGTCCGCCTGCCTGCACAATGAGGGCAGGTTCCTTGTCTTGCTGTGGCAGATCGTTACAGTGCAGTCGCTGTTAAGGAGCATCACAGCTATGGGCTTGCCCACTATGTTGCTCCTCCCAATTACTACTGCATGCTTGCCCTCGAGCCTTGTCTTGGTCCTCTCAAGGAGAGTCATGATGCCCCTCGGGGTGGCGGGCCTGAAGCAGTCCTTGCCAAGCAGGTTCTTGCCGTGGTTGTATGGATGCAGGCCGTCGACGTCCTTTTTTGGGTCTACGGTCTCGAGCACCTTTTTGTGGTTCAGGTGCTCAGGAAGTGGAAGCTGCACAAGTATTCCGTGTACCTTTCTGTCATTGTTGAGCGACTTAATCTCTTGTATTATCCTGCTATAGCTAACATTCCCGGGGAACTTCCTAAGCTCGGAGAGCATGCCGAGCTCCAGGCAGGTCCTGTGCTTCCTGTTTACATACATTGTAGATGCAGAATTGTCTCCCACCTGGATAAAAATGAGTTTTGGTGTTACGCCCTTCTTTTTGAGCCCTGTTACCTCTTTTGATACCTTCTTAATGATGGAGTCAGCAATGGACCGCCCATCGATTATTTTTGCCGGAATCTAATCCCCCTGCTACTGTACGCCGTTGCGCAGGTATACTTTCACTGTTTAGCTTTATCTACTTTTCTCCGGAGTGATGCCATCCTACCTCCCATGTGAACACTAGACTGGGCAGCTCGCTCCCACTTCTCCTCCGGCGTAGGTTACGGCGGCTGCTCCACCACTTCCAGCGTCTGCCGGAATGGCACCTCCGGCGCCAGTGCCGGTCGAGCCGCCGGTGCCGCCGCTGCCGCAGTAGTTAGTGCCAGCATTTCCAACACCGCCATTAGAGCCGCCGGTGCCACCAGCGGTTGATGAGTAGCTTTTACCATCTTGGCATACGCCATTGTTGAGGTTTCCGTCGCCTCCTCCGCCGCCGCCACTTCCATAGCCTCCGCCGCCTCCGCCATCAGAATACTCACCTGATCCTGAACCACCTGCTCCTCCGTTGCCTTGGGTGCCGCCGTTGCCGCCGATGGAAGGTATATTTTGATTGCCTCCTGCTTGCCCTCCATATCCCCCAGCCCCTCCTGCGTATCCTGGATCACCGTTTGTTCCGCCGCCACTACCACCTGCTCCGCCCGCACTTCCGGTGCCGCCGCCTCCGCCATGTGCATTGGAGCTGCATCCGCCTTGTCCTCCAGCCCCGCCAGGAGCAGATGCAATCACCGTTCCGCCTACAAGAAGTGCAGAACTTCCGCCTCCGCCGCCTCCGGCGCCAGCCGGCACTAAATTGCAATATACTGCTCCGCCACCTCCGCCGCCGCCATAGTATCCTGCTCCGCCGCCTCCGCCGCCAAAGCCTCCTCCACCTCCTCCACCGCCACCCACGAATATTTGAACTGATTCGCCAGTGCTAACGGCGACGGAAACAGATCCAGAGGAGGTGGTTCCAGCAGCGCCACCAGTAGAATACTCGCCTGACTGTCCACCAGTGGTGGTCTGGCCGCCACCGCCGCCTCCGCCGCCAATCAAATCATAGAATGTTATGGTTGCGGGTTGGGTGGCCGTTACTGAGTAACTACTTGTAGGACTTAGGGTTGCGGTGCAGCTAATATAGACCGTTGCGGGTGAGCTCGAATATCCATGACCGCCGTTTGAATCTGTCACCTCAACGCAATAATAGGTAGGCGACGTGCTGGGCGTTGCTGATTGTGTACTCGAGCTTCCTGCACCTGATAACGGAACCAGAGAGCTCAAATCGCATGCATCATCGCCCGTGTACCACGTGTATGTGTAACCTCCAGAGCCTCCGGATGCAGTTGCTGTCAGAGTTGTGGGATTGCCTTGGTTTACAAAAGTGGGATTGGCTGAAACGGTTACCGTTGGTGCGGTATAAACGTCGACTACTGTCGCAGATGAGGTGTGCGCTGGGTAGCCACCGGTGTCTATCACGTTTGCGCAGTAGTAGAAGGTGCCTGATGAGGTTGTTGGCGGCACGTATGTTGTAGCGGAAGACCCAGATTCTACAATAGTGCCCGTGGCTGGACAAGTGCTCCCTGTGACTGAGTACCATGTATATGAAGTGTAGGATCCTGTTCCTCCTGTGGCAGTGGCCGTAAGCGTGCCTGCACTTATGCCAACGTCTGCACTCTCAGATGTTGGGCTTATTGTAATGCTTAATGTTGGATTAATCGTTACAGTGCTTGCTGATACTGAGTTTGCAACTCCTCCGGAGCTGTCGATGACCTGGACGCAATAGTAGTATGTACCCTGTGTTGTTGTTGGAGGTGTGTACGTTGATAACGTGCCAAGGGAGACGCCTGTATAGGCCGGGCATGTGACCGATGTGGCAGAGTACCAGTGGTATGAAGGATATGTTCCTGAGCCGCCAGTGGGGTTGGCCGTGAGTGCTCCGGCTGTGCTACTCACCTCTGCGCTTTCGCTTGTGGGAGTTATCGTGACTGACAAGGTCGGGTTGATTGTGACAGTTGTAGCAGTTACAGAGTTTGCAACCGCGCCAGTGCTGTCTTTGACCTGGACGCAGTAGTAGAAGGTGCCAGTTGAAGTGGTTGGAGGAGTGTAGGTGGAGGAGGACCCGAGAGATGTTCCCGGTGACGGGCAGGTTGATGATGTGGATGCGTACCAGAGGTATGTGCTGTATGTCCCTGAACCGCCGGTTGGTTTCGCAGTGAGGGTGCCTGCGGTGGTATCTGGATCTGCGGATTCTGATGTTGGGGTAATCGTGACTGCCAACGACGGGTTGATTGTAACTGTAGTTGCTGTTACGGAGTTTGCGGTGCCGCCCACGCTGTCAGTTACTTCTACGCAGTAGTAGTATGTACCTGCTGAGCTAGTTGATGGTGAAATTGTTGTTCCTGTGCCTATTGAGGGGCCTGACGTTGGGCATACACTTGATGAGGCGTAGTACCAAGTGTACGCTGTGTATGACCCCGATCCTCCCGCCGCAGTTGCGGTCAATAGGCCGGCCGAAGCATCCTGATCTGCCGATTCTGAAGTTGGCAATATGCTGACCATCAATGTCGGGTTGATTGTGACAGTTGTAGCAGTTACAGAGTTTGCAACCGCGCCAGTGCTGTCTTTGACCTGGACGCAGTAGTAGAAGGTGCCAGTTGAAGTGGTTGGAGGAGTGTAGGTGGAGGAGGACCCGAGAGATGTTCCCGGTGACGGGCAGGTTGATGATGTGGATGCGTACCAGAGATATGTGCTGTATGTCCCTGAACCGCCGGTTGGTTCCGCAGTGAGGGTGCCTGCGGTGCCGCCCTTATCTGCGGATTCTGATGTTGGGTTGATAGTTACTGCGAGGGCTGTGTTGATTGTAACTGTGGTAGCTGTTACGGAGTTTGCAACGCCGCCTGAACTGTCGGTTACTTGGACGCAGTAGTAGAAGGTGCCGGTTGTGGTTGTGGGCGGTGTGTATGCCGATGAGGTGCCCAAGGTCGCTCCTGGCGACGGGCAGGTGGTTGATGTGGATGCATACCAGAGGTATGCAGTGTAGGTATCCGATCCTCCTGATGGGACCGCTGTTAGCGAACCCGCCGTGGTATCCTGGTCGGCCTGCTCCGATGTTGGGCTTATCGTGACAGATAGGGCGGGGTAGATAGTTACTGTAGCCGCGGTTTTAGAGTACTGGGTGACACCTACGCTATCAGTCACAGAGACGCAGTAATAGAAGGTCCCTCCAGATGTTGTTGGAGGTGTGTAGGTCGATGAAGACCCAAGCGACGTTCCAGATGACGGGCAGGTCGAGGACGTGGATGCATACCAGAGGTATGTGGTGTAGGTTTCTGACCCCCCTACAGGATTGGCTGTGAGTGCGCCTGCGGATGCGTATTGGTCTGCAGATTCTGTGGCAGGAGTTACAGTGACTGTCAACGCGGGGTTAACTGTAACTGTGGTTGCAGATACGGAGTTTGCAATGCCTCCGGCGCTGTCAGTCACTGAGACACAGTAGTAGAAGGTGCCTTGTGATGTGGCTGGTGGGGTGAAGGTGGATGAAGACCCTAGTGAGACCCCTGGTGTCGGGCAGGTTGATGATGTGGATGCATACCAGAGGTATGCGGTGTATGTTCCTGTGCCGCCTGTTGGGGTGGATGTGAGAGTTCCGGCGGTAGCGTCTTCGTCAGTAGTTTCTGAGGTTGGCGATATGGTTACGACAATAGGAGGATGGACAGTGACTGTGGTGGCTGTCTTAGAATATGCTGTGCCACCAGCGTTGTCCGTAATTGCTACACAGTAGTAGAAGGTGCCTTGTGATGTGGTTGGTGGGGTGAAGGTGGATGCTGTGCCTATTGAGGTGCCTGATGACGGGCATGTTGTTGATGTTGATGAGTACCAGGTGTATGTCGAGTATGTTCCGGACCCTCCTGATGGCTCGGCTGTCAATACGCCTGCTGTTATTCCTGCATCTGCCTGCTCGGAGCTTGGTGATATCGTGACCGACAAGGTTGGGTTCACCACGACAGACGCAGCCGTGTGGGAGTATCCCGTATCGGTGCTGCTGTCTTGGACGTATACGCAGTAGTAGAAAGTTCCTGAAACCGCGTTTTGTGGTATGAAAGACGATGATGATCCAGACTGGTACTCGGTCTGACCTGCTCCCAAATCCGTGCATGTGCCTGATGTTGCAGAGTAGAAGATGTAGTATGTGTATATTCCCGTGCCGCCTGTGACCACTGCCGTGAGACTCTGCGGGTTGACGCCTTGGTCTATGGCTTGCGATGCTGGAGTTAGCGATATAGTAAGGCCTGGGTTGACTAATACGTTACCAGGAGTTGCAGAGTATGCAGAGTAGCCAAGGCTGTCTTTCAGGGATGTGCAGTAGTAGTACTCTCCAGGCGTTGTGGTTGGAGGCGGGTAGGTTGACGATGATCCTATGGATGTTCCTGATGCTGGGCAGGTGGTTGATGACGTGGATATGTACCAATCTGGCGATGTGTATGAACCTGTTCCGCCTGATGGGTTCTGCATTAGGGTGGTTGCCGGGTTGCCTGCGTCAACGGACTGCATGGCTGGTATAACATTGACAGTAAGCGCATTGTACATTGTAACCTGAACAGCAGTACCGGTAAACGCTGCGAAGCCCGATGTGTCTATCACATTAGCGCAGTAGTAGTATGTTCCGGATGTTGTTATTGCTGGCGCGTATGTGTTGGAGCTGCCTGTCTGAAGCGGGGCTCCGGTTACGCTGGCTGGGCATGTTGATGATATGGAGTTGTAGAAGGTGTATGACTGGTATGTGCCTGCGCCACCTGATGCAGTTGCGTAGAGTGCCTGGACTCCGCTTCCTCCCAGCTCAAGGGACTGTGATGCAGGTGTAAGAACAATCTCAAGGGCGGGGTTAACTACCACGAGAACATTGGTGGATGTAAGGGTTTCTGGAGTGGTTGCCGCGTCTGACACCTGCAAGCATATGTTTGTTGTAGTCTGCAATATTGCGTTGTACGTCGGCGAATCCGTTTCTCCTGTTGCATACGGGCTCGTGGGCATGCATGCCCCAGAAGTACTACCCAGCCAATAGTAGGTGTACGGAGTAGTGCCGCCGGTAACAGAGCCTGTGAAGAGGACGTTGCTGCCGCTGAATATTGTTTGCGTTCCTGTAGGACTAATGATCATTGGAACCTGCAACGGAGAATTGATTATCACGTTGTCCACCCCGCTGGTGTCGAACGTGCCAGAGCTCGTGGTGCAGGATGCTATACTTTCAGCGCAAACGTCCGCGCTGAAAGTATATGGGCTGCCAGCCACGCTCAACGCACCTGGCGATAAGTCCAGTGTGTTGGACTCTCCAGTTATCTGGTATGTTTCTGTTTGCACCGCCGTGCCCCCATTATTGTAAACAGTCCATGTGAGTGTGTACTGGGTGACTCCTCCAAGCTGCTGCCATGACGCTTGTATGCTTATTGGCTGGTCAGAGTCATAGGTGGGCGATTCCGGCATGAAAGATACGATGCCAAGGCTTGATGTTATCTGCAGCTGTATTGGCGCGGACACGCCGGAATTGCAGGAGCAGCCGCTGGAATCCGACACGTAATAGCAGTAGTAACCGCTCACTGTAGAGCTGACCGTGTAATTCGGGCTTGTTGCGCCGGAGATGGCTGTGCCACTACCTGGGGCGCCGCATGAGCTCGGGTTTGACGGGGTATAGTACCACTGGAAGTTCTCATATGGGGTTACGCCGCCGAAGACCTGCGAGTCCAGTAGGTCAGGGACTCCTGCTGTGCCAGGATTGTACTGCGCTATTGGAGGGTCAATTGTGAATGGAGTAGGAGGGCCTATCGGGGTGATGCATGCGTTCTGTATGGCCCCAAGTCCGACGTTAGAAACTAGCGACAGCAGGTATGGAGCAGCGAGCACCAGCATCGTGCCTACAACGCCGCCGACCATTATCCAGAGGCCGTATGCAAGCACTCCACTGCCGACCGTGGGCGGCAGGGCCCTGCCGGCTGCATACATCAGGGCCCCAAGCGCTAGAAGGAGCAGCGCTATGACAAATATGACGTCCTTTATTGTGTAGTAGATTGGGCAGATGGAGGCGTATATAGAGTTGGTGACAGGGCCGATGCTCAAACCCGTCTGCGGAATCGATGCGCTAGGCAGGATGATGAGCGTGCCCAATAGCACTGCGAGCATGAGCATATGCTCGCGGCGCAGGCGGAACCACCTTTGGCCGTTCCCGTTCAATCCGATCGCCAACACCAATATTCCTTAGAATGCAAGCTCTTTTAGGCTTTTCCAATACCAGTCCAGAATATACGAATAAATAGCTATCATATGCTATTACTCTGGTGCGACCTGATGATACCGATTGTGGATTTCGACCGCTTCCTCATGGGCTTCTCCTTGGCAGTGCACATAATACTCGCTTCCGTAGGTATCGCCCTTCCTGTAGTGATAGTCCTGGCCGAGATAATCGGAATAAGGAAGAACGACAGGCACTTCACTGTGATGGCGAGAAGACTGTCGTTGGCGCTTGTTGTGCTTTTTGCTGTTGGGACAGCGTCAGGCACCTTAGTTGCGTTGGAGCTCTTCCTTCTGTGGCCGAAATTCATGGCACTGGTGGGCCAGGTGGCCATACTCCCCGTGTACATAGAGGTGTTCGCATTCTTCCTTGAATCCATCTTTCTTGCGATTTACATATACTCGTGGGACAAGTTCAGGAACAGGTATGCCCACGCTCTTGTGGGAGTGGCAGTCGCTGTTGGCGCGGTGGCCTCAGGCATACTCATAACCCTGCTCAACTCCTTCATGAACACCCCTGTGGGCTTCAACATACCGGTATACCTGCAGAACGGCACAGTGACAGGCATACAGCCGCTTGCTGTCTTCAGCTCACCGGCGAGCTCCATAGAGGTCATGCACGTTGTGGCGACAAGCTACTTTGCCGGCACGTTCATTTTCTGCGCCTACATGGCCCTCATGCTGCTGCGCTCCGACGCCCTGACCAAGGACTACTACAGGAAGGGCCTTGCGCTCACCTTCGGGATACTCATATTCGCGACATTCGCCTCGATCTTCACCGGCGCGATATCGATAAACACGCTGGCCAAGATACAGCCTGAGAAGTACGCTGCGTTTGAGGGGAACCTGGCTCCCGTGGTTGACGCGCCGGAAATAATAGGCGGGATCCTTGTAAACGGCACGCTTAAAGACTACATTGCCATACCCGGGCTGCAAGGCATGCTCCTCGGGAACGAGTCCGCGCCCGTACCCGGGCTCAGCCAGTATCCGAGCGGTACGCGGCCCCCTTTTGTGGTGCACGACATGTTTGATGCAATGGTATTCCTCGGTTTTGGTTTCGGGCTGTTCATCATAGGCGTCTTTCTCATGGAGGTCTTCAGGCTCAAGCCATTTGAGAGAAGATGGGTACTGCGCCTTTTCGTCGTGGCTGGGGTCTTTGCAGTTGCGTTGCTCGAGCTCGGGTGGGCTGCGGCAGAGATAGCGAGACAGCCATGGATAATATACAACGTGATGCTGGTCAGCCAGGCGGCAAACTACTCTAGTTCGGTAGTGCCGTTTGCCATCCTCTTCGTCATAGTCTACATATTAATCCTGCCGTTTACCATGTTCGTACTGTTACGCGTATTCAAAGACAGGCCGTTGCCTGCAGACCTGGTTAGCAAATGAACACATTGTATGGGATAAACTATGCAATA
This sequence comes from Microcaldota archaeon, assembly GCA_030037075.1. Classification (GTDB taxonomy): domain Archaea; phylum Micrarchaeota; class Micrarchaeia; order Micrarchaeales; family Micrarchaeaceae; genus JAJZAB01. Next base: position 19,111 of record JASHRX010000041.1, read on the forward strand.
TTCGCGGTATTCCTAACTCTCTTCATCATAGAGGTGGGGGTCGCGCTTACCTTCCTCTTCGCGTACAAGGAGAACAAAGAGAGGCTGCGCAGGTATCTCAATCCCATCTGGGAGATAACAGGAACATTTGCGGTATTCTATATAGTGAACCTCGAGGCGACTTATCCATCAGCGCTTACGATACTCGGGAACGCGTACCTCGCTCCGCTGCTCGGGGCCGCGCTCTTCCTGATATTCAGGAACGCGTTCATAGCCTACAGTGAATATGCTGGACTTGCAAGGGAACGTAAGTATGTAACTGTGTACAGCATATCGACGCTAGTTGTTGCGTTCCTTGCGATAGCTGTGCTGGCATCAGGAATAAGCGGTACTGGGATAAACATTGCATCAGGCTCGATCAACCTGGTTAGCGTGCTGTTCAATCCATTCTTTTTGCTCATGTTTCTCTCTGTTGTATTGATAGCCCTCTTCGTCGGGCATGAAATCTTCGATGCCACGGCGTTCAGGAAGATTGGGCCAGTATGCGGCGTTGTGGGTGTTGTCCTGGTCCTGCTTGCGCTACACATATACATACCTTATATGCTGCAGAACCTTGCGGGCAACTTCGCATTCATGGCGTTTGTGATCGTGTTTCTTGTAATCACAATAGTGCTGGGCCTGATGCACGACGGCTCGGCGCGCTACCTGGCGCCGGTATGGCTCTTCTACTCTATCGTCTTCTTCGGACGGCTACAGTATCCCTACTGGTTCGGCGGGTTATCATCTGCGCTTTCCTACCTGGCCAATAGCGCTACCGCGCCGTATGTGATTGCAATAACGCTCATTGGTGGGCTCTTCCTGGTGGCTGCGCTCTCTTACTTTGTTTACATGGCGTACATCAAGAAAGGCGAGAGTTACTGATTGTCAGACCAGAAGGAAGATGAGAAATACCGCTATCGGCACTGTAAGATTGTCGAAATTTCCGGGAGTTACGCCCTCTACTATCGCGCCGACTAGAGACGCGAGGACCGCGAACCTCGACACCCTTACTGTAAACGCGCCTGGGAATAATATGCTGGTGAAGGCATAGATGCTCAGTAGGCTTGCTATGAAGAAACCTGCGCTCCCCTCCACACTCTTCCTTTTCTTCATGTAGAACCCGTGTCCGAACTTGCCTGCTAGCGGCGCTGCACCGTCTCCGAATACCACAGCACAGAGGGCCGCAACTCCTGCGAGGCTCCTGAATGCTATGAAGGTGAAGAGAACGAAGATCAGTATGAATATCAATGGGCCGTATACGACCTCGTATATGTTCTCCATCTTCACGAAGTTGAGCATCCTGAACGAGGCCTTGCCCTTCCTTAGGAGTGGATAAAGCATGACGGCAATGAAGGCTATCAACGGTATTATGAAAAGCTCCCGCGCGTACTGAGAGTTGAAGAGGAACCAGAAGAATATGAGGCCTCCCATCCAAAGGTGTATTATCTTCCTGGCTGTCCACCTCGACACTCTCTTCCGGACCATCAGGAAGTCCATCGCTATTACGATGGAAAAGACGTAGACAAGCTCTGCGACTCCTATTGAGAAATTATAAAGGAATGCCATTGGAGCACGCTACTGCTTGTCTGCCAACTATTTTACTCCTATGTGTTCAAGGAAAGGATTGAGCGATTCTTCGAGGGCCATCGAATCTTTTATCGTGACTATGTTTCCTGATATCTCCATGCCAGTGTCTGTCGGCACTCCATGGAAGAGGAGGGCCACCCTCTTCGACTCCTGGTCCTGCTCCGATACGGCGAGCTTCTTGTCCTTTATAACGTTGGCACGCGCGAGCACCTTGACGGCGTTGCCGACCGCGCATAGGTACTTGCGGCTGTTGTTGAACTTCAGGACAACATCAAGAAGCGGTCTGAACTCAGGAAGCTTGTAGCTGTCTATACCGCTCCCGTCAACGAATATTATGCCGTCATAATCGCTCGTGTTTACCTTGTTGGTGTTTATGTCGGGCATGTAGCTTGCGCCGTGGAGGCCTATGCATTCCTTGGTGCTGTAGCTAGTTATCTGGTATCCCACATTCCACCTGTCGAAGAACATCTTCAGTGTGGCTACGGATTCATCCTTGAAATCCTTTGGTGGTATGAATATTAGGAATTTCATTAGGTCACTCCAAAGTGTGGCTCCGTACTGGCAAAGCGGGATCGCTTATAATTTTTTTGTTGTTAGCAAGCAGTACGGTCCGCATTTTTTTGTAAAACTCTTCGTTGGCCCACATCCTCTCGAACGTAGATCTTCTAACTTGACTCAGTTTTAACTTTTCCTCGCTGCTAAGGTTCTGCCAAACCTTCTTTGCACCTGCGCTTATTTTTTGCTTGGTCTCCGGAGAATATATATCGCGTTTTCCTTTATTCCACGGCGTCAGCTTGCCTTCCAGAGATAATCTTTTCCTTGTGTTGCTTAGTTTTTCTCTTGTTTCCGGTGTGCGTTTTCTTCCTAAAGCAGCAACTCTCATTTTCATTTTTGTTTCTTCGCTCGTTTTTTCTCCTTTTTTAGGCATGTACGCCACCATCCTTTATGTAGAGTCCATGTACGGGGCCAAAAAGTATGCGACAGCCGCATCGCCTATCTTGTAGTCCACCTTGATGGGCTCCTCTGTCTTCAACGAAAGCGATATCGAGTTGCCGGCTGGGCATGCCCGCACTATCCTGTCAAGGTACTCGAGGTTGAACGTCGCCGACGAGGGCTTCGACACGCTTATCTTCTTCACGAAGTCGGTGTTGCCAGCGTGCTCCTCCTCCAGCTCCGCCGCGTCGCCCTTTGCAACTATCCTGAAAGCGTCCTTCTCCGTCTTGAAGCCTATCAGCGAAGACAAGGATGTCGCGTCCTTGAGCACCTCCCTGAACGGGTCGCTCTTCACCTCTATGTGCGACTCGAACTCAATCTTCGGCTCCTTGTCCGCCTCCTTCTTCACCTCGATCATGGGCAGCCTGTACCTCCTCCTGCTGTTCTCCCCTATGAACTCTATTGCGAGCCTGTTGCTCGAGTCCTTTATAGTGAGCTGCTCGTTGTTCCTCGAGCTTGAGAGTATCTTGCTGAAGTTTTCAAGGTTGAGACCGACGGTGCTCGGCTTCTCGACCTCGTACTTTGAGAAGGCCTTGCCTGGTATGAAGAAAGAGACCATGCTTATTCCTGATGGGTCCATCGCCTTCAGCGCTATTCCCTCCTTTGTGATGTTGAATGCGCCTTCATCGACCAGGCTTACTATCGAGTCAACGCAGTTCTTCCAGTATCTAGCATCATCTATCTTTATGTCGAACATAGAACCACAGTATTAGCAAATCATATACGTCGTAAAGGAATAAAAAGATATGCGAATGTCGTGAATAAGGGAATATCAGACGGCGTTTTTGGGGTCCAGAAGCCGTGCTAGAGTCTTCTTGTCTAGCACCTTGTGCTCCATGCATACGTCCATCAGGCTCTTCCCTTTCAGGTATGCCTCGCGGCCAAGCTTCGATGCCATCGAGTAGCCTATGCACGGACTGAGCGAGGTGACCATTGATAGGTCTGTCTTCAGGTGCTCCTCTATTGCAACCTTGTTTGGCCTTATTCCGGCTATGCAGTTATCTGCAAAGGCACTTATCGCATTCGACAGTATGTTTATTGAGAAGAGAAGGTTGTATGCCACTATAGGCATGAAGACGTTGAGCTCCAGCTGCCCAGACGCTGCTGCGATATCTGTGGCGTGCGACAGCCCTGTCACTTCAAAACCTACCATGTTCATCATCTCAGGTATGCTTGGGTTAACCTTGCCGGGCATTATGGATGACCCTGGCTGCACAGCCGGAAGGATTATTTCGTTGATGCCACCGTGGGGGCCCGACGAGAGCAGCCTGAGGTCGCTTGCTATTTTGCCTGTTGCAGATGCGATTTCCTTAAGTGTATCGCTCAGACTGAGTTCGTCCTGAAGGCTCTGCATGACCTTGAAATTATTGTCAGAAAGGAAGAACTTGGCCTTAGAGATCCTGTTCAGCTCCTTTATCGCGAATTTCGGATAGGCTTTGCCCGCATTTATCCCGGTGCCTATAGCCGTACCGCCCAGAGGCAGCTCCAGTAATTGCCCGTTTGCTGCCTTTAGGTTCTTCGCTATCTTTGCAACTGAACCGTAGTAGCCATAGAACTCTTGGCCAAGCCTGATAGGCACGGCATCCTGTATGTGCGTTCGGCCCACCTTTATTATGCCGTAGAACTGCCTTGATTTTTTCTTAAGTATGGCAGCCAGTTTGTCTAGCTCGGGAATAAGGGTGTATGACAGCGCTAGGTAGCAGGAAACGTGTATCGCGCAGTGGAAGGTATCGTTAGTGGATTGGCTCATGTTGACATGGTCGTTCGGGTTGACGAGCCGGTAGTTGCCTTTCTTGCCTCTCAGTATGGTTATCGCCCTGTTTGCCAGTACCTCGTTGACGTTCATGTTGGTGTTGGTGCCCGCGCCCGCTTGGAAGACGTCCGTTACAAAGTGCTCGGCCAGCTCTCCTTTCAGGACATCGTTGCACGCCGCTATGATTGCCTTGCCTGTTCTCTTGTCAAGCTTGCCGGTGCGCATGTTTGCAATCGCAGCCGCCTTCTTTATCATAACATATGATTCGATGAAATTCCAGCTTATCTTCAACCCGGATATCTGGAAGTTGTTTACGGCGCGCTGTGTTTCGGGGCCGTAGTACGCGTCTTTAGGTACACGCACCTTCCCAAGGAAATCAGACTCTGTCCTGTACTGCATAGAATCACATGTCACTTGTACTTTATAGCCCTGTCTACCGCTTCTGACTTGAGAAGCTGTATTGCTGTGGCCGGGTCAACGCCCTTGGGGCATACTTTGGAACACGACCCTGCGAACTCACACCCCCATATACCTTCCATGGAGTCGACAAGCTTTATCCTCTCAGTGCCGAGCTGGTCCCTCGAGTCGGCGAGGTACCTCTGCGCCTGCGAGAGTGCCTGCGGCCCTATGAAATCCGGGTTGGTGTTAACGACAGGGCAGGCGTCGAGGCAGAGGCCACACATTATGCAGTATGAGTACGGAAGGAAGGCCTCCACCTGCTTCTGCGTCTGCGGGTATTCTGCGTCTGCAACATACTGCGCCACCTTGTCTTCCCGGAAGAGCTGCGGCTTTACGGCGATGTGCCTCCTGAAGAAGTCATCGAAATCGTTGACCAAATCTTTGAGCAGCGGGTTTCCGTGCATCGGCGACACCTCTATTCCGCTGAGTCCCGTGCTGTTGAGCACATTGGTCTCGCACGCGAGGCACGGCTTGCCGTTGACCACGACTCCGCACGATCCGCATATGCCCATGCGGCAGCTGTATCTCATCGAGAGGGTGCTGTCCTCCTTTTCCTTGATGTGCAGCAGGGCGTCGAGCACCGTTGTGAACCTGTCCACCGCTATCGTATATATGTTTGCCTCCATCCTTTTGCTCGATGGATTGAACCTGACAAGCTTGAGCTTGACCTCTTTCGCGTTCTTCTTCATTACAGAAGGTTCCTTCTTTTCCACTGTAGTCTTCGTTATCCCGTTGAAGTAGTACGGCGTGCCTATTGATATCGCATGCTTGGGGTATACCTCGCGCATTGCCGAGAATCCAAAAACGAACAGCCCTATTATTATCAACGGTACGAGTATGGCGCTTGCTGGAGGGTAGAAAAGGGATGAGAGGAGCTCGGCCATCATGAGCACCGGCACTCCGATCATGGCGGCATAGAGCGGCGCGTTTCTTATCGTTTCTCTCATATGAACCACGTCAGCACAAGCAGCACGAGCCCCGCCAGCCAGGCAGCCAGCACAGCATACGGAAACGCCTTGAACAGCGGCGCTGCCCTGGGCTTCAGGTACTTCTCCGCCGTTGACCTGTATGACTTGTTGAGATGGCCGAACACGAATCCCCTTGTGGCTATCACCGACATGCCCTTTGCGGACTCAAACACCTGGGGTATGAATAGGACCCAGATGATCATGAAGAACGCCCTGAATACGGCCGTTGAGAGGTTGAAGAAGTAGCTTGCAAAGAAGACGGCGCCGGCCACTACTGACAGTATTATGAGGGCGCGGTAGAAGAGCATGTGTATGTAGGCCTCTTTGTCGAAATGGACCAGCCTGGAGAGGTTTGATTGACGGCCCCTCAGCTCGTATACCTGTTTGTCCAATCTATCATCCTAGTATTCTCTTGGCTTCGGCTGCCACTTTGTTATTACGACCGGCAAGTATGAAATATCTATGCCGGTTCGCGACTTCCTCGCAATGGTATGCTTGAGCCAGCGTTTGTCGTCCCTGCTCTTGTAATCGGTCCTCGAGTGCGCCCCCCTGCTCTCGTGCCTTTCTATCGCACACTTTACGGACACGGCAGCAAGGTCTAGCAGGTTCTTTATTTCCAGGGCATCCCTGAGGTTGGTGTTGAACACCTTGCCCTTGTCCACTATTCTGACGTCTTTTGCCTGCAGCTTAAGGCGCGCTATCCCAACGCGCGCCTTCTCCATTCCGGCCTTGCTCCTGAATACGAACATGTGCTCTTCCATGAGCGACTGCAGCCTCTCCCGTATAGCGTATGGATCGTTGCCCTTTCCCCTGTCCGTTAGCCTTTCTAGCCTTTTCTCTTCGAGCGCAGCCATCGCCTTGGCTCCTATGGAGTAGCCATGTTCGTGCACACGGGCATACTTTGCCGCTGCCATTCCTGTGGCCCTGCCCCAAACTGCGCACTCGCTGAGAGAGTTGCTGCCGAGCCTGTTGGCTCCGTGGATGCTGACACAGCCGCACTCTCCAGCCGCCCACAGGTTCTCAATCCTATTCTTCCTGTCGTGAGAGAATACCCTGCCTTCTATGTCGGTGTGGATGCCGCCCATTGTGAAGTGCGTAGCCGGCCTTACAGGTATCTTCTCTTTCGAGGGGTCGAGGCCGAGGCTCTTTATTGTCATCTCCTTGATCATCGGCAGCTTCTCGTCCAGCTTCTCCTCGCCGAGTTGCGTGAGGTCGAGGTACACGTGCTCTATACCAGAGCCTTCCTGTGTTATGCCCCTGCCCTCGGATATCTCTGTCATTATCGCCCTTGATACTATGTCGCGCGGCGCGAGCTCCATCACGCTTGGGGCGTACCTTTGCATGAACCTCTCGTCATCGGCATTTTTCAGGAGCCCTCCTTCGCCTCGCGCGGCCTCTGTTATCAGTATGCCGTTCGGGACCAGCGCAGTGGGATGGAACTGGACGAACTCCATGTCCTTGAGCGGGAGGCCTGCCTCCCAGGCGAGAGCCGTGCCGTCGCCAGTGGCGGAGTGAGACGTTGTTGTGAAGCCGTAAGTTCTGGAGTAGCCGCCTGTCGCTATTATGCATGTCTTGCCCTTGAAGAGCTTTACCGCGCCTGTTGCAAGGTCTACGCATGTCAAGCCTATGAACTTGTTGTTCTTTACAAAAAGCGACGTCGCGAAATGCTCGTGGAACCTTTCCACGTTTGAAAGGCCCAGCACAGTATCGTAAAGAGCGCGCATCATGAAGAAGCCGGTCTTGTCCGCGGCGAAGGCTGTCCTCTTCATGCTCATGCCGCCGAATGCCCTGGAGGTTATTTTGCCGTCGGGTTCGCGGGACCACGGCACTCCGAGGTGCTCGAAGAAGCGTATCTCCTTTGGCGCGCTTGCAACGAGCGACTCCACGGCGTCCTGGTCAGCGAGGTAGTCTGAGCCTTTGATAGTATCATACGCGTGAAGGTCGAAGGTGTCGCCGTTCTCGCTTGGATAGAGGACTCCGGATATGCCTCCTTCGGCAGCTATAGAATGGCTGCGCATCAAGTGGAGCTTCGATATGATGGCGATCTTGCCGGAGCCGCCTAAAAGCTTGCTCGCGTGGATTGCGGAGGTCAGCCCTGCTATTCCGCTGCCGAGCACTAGAATATCGTAATCCAGCACTTCCATCTTATCAGGCTTTTTCGTTTATAGCTTCCTTTGAAGGTTTTACAATACTTTCTACGGAAAGGAACAAACTCTCAAAGCAAAACGTATGCAAACTTATTTATTCACAGGCAGGTAACCTTTCTTTTAGATGGGATGGCGGATTCTGAGATAGTGCTCAACAAGGGCCTGGACGGAATTTACATAGCAGAAAGCTCGGTATGCAAGGTAGATGGCACGGCGGGGAAGCTCTACTATCGCGGCTACCCAATAGACACGCTGGTAAAGAATTCAACCTTCGAGGAGACATCCTACCTGCTCATACATGGCAAGCTGCCAAAGAAGGAGGAGCTCGATGCGTTCATCAAGCAGCTGAAAGAGGAGAGGCAGATACCGGACGAAATAGTGCGCGTGATATCGGAGAGCTCGGCCAGCGGCGCGAATCCGATGGACACCCTTAGGACTGCGGTGTCGTACCTATCGAGCTACGATAAGGAAGTGCCGGACTCCTCGGAAGAGGCGAACATAAGGAAATCAGTAAGATTGATATCAAAGGCGTCGAGCATCGTGGCCGCGATAGGGAGGGTGAGGAAAGGGGGAGCGTACGTCAGGCCGGACACGACGCTATCGCACAGCGAGAACTTCATGTATATGCTGAACGGGAAAAGACCGAGCCCAGAGCATGCAAAGCTGATGGACACGATGTTTATAATCCATGCGGAGCACAGCTCCAATGCGTCAACGTTCGCGACCCTGGTTGCCGGATCCACCCTTGCAGACATATATTCTGCGGTAACTGCGGGGATAGCGACTCTGAAGGGGGCGCTGCACGGAGGCGCGGACGAGGCGGCGCTGAAGATGATGCGCGAGATAGGGGACCCGAGCAACACCGAACAGTACATAAACGACGCGCTTGCGGGCAAGAAGCGCATAATGGGGTTCGGCCATCGGGTGTACAAGGCGTACGACCCGAGGGCGAAGATAATAAAGGAGTACCTAGTATCGCTGCAGGGGAGCTCATCCGAGGAGGTACGCAGGCTCACAGAGATAGCGCTCAGGGGCGAGAAGCTCATGGTGGAGAAGCTCGGGCAGAGTCACGGGATATGGCCGAACGTTGACTTCTTCGCCGG
>JASHRX010000042.1 GCA_030037075.1 Microcaldota archaeon
GTCTTCCCTGACAACGCCGATAGGTATCCTGTGCTTCAAAATAAAGGATAACCTCACCCTTTTTAAACTTTCAACATCTAATCATTCTGATTGGAAGGGGGAAGCATGTCTTTCTATATATACACGCTAGCAGCCGGAATAATTGCACTCTTGTTCTCCGCGTGGGCGGCATTCTCCACGCTGAAGAAGCCTGAAGGGACAGAAAAGATGAAGGAGATATCGATGGCCATAAGGGCCGGCTCCAAGGCGTACCTCAACAGGCAGCTCAAGACGATAGTTGTCTTTGGAATAATACTGGCGATAATATTCTTCTTCATAAAGAACGGGCCGCAGCTCGATGTCGCCTTCGCGACAGGTGCTGTTGCCTCATACCTGACGGCTTACATAGGAATGAATGTGGCTGTCAGGGCAAACGTAAGGACGGCGAAGAGCGCAGAGAAGGGCACAGAAGAGGCATTCAGAACAGCAGTAATAGGCGGATCTGTAACGGGCTTCGCAGCTGTCGGATTCGGCCTCATTGGAATAAGCCTGCTCTTCATTTATCTTACAGTATCTAATGTTGCAATACTTATCGGATTCGGATTCGGCGCATCGCTCATATCCCTGTTCGCAAGGGTTGGCGGCGGAATCTACACAAAGGCTGCAGACGTTGGCGCAGACCTCGTTGGCAAGACAGAGCTAGGGCTTCCGGAAGACGACCCAAGGAACCCGGCAGTCATAGCGGACAACGTTGGTGACAATGTTGGAGACTGCGCAGGCATGGGTGCTGACGTCTTTGAGAGCTATGCTGTCACGCTTGTGGCTGCATTGCTTATCGCAGCAGGAATCGCCAAAAGCGGCCACCTCTTCTCCTACCCGCTAATGATTGCAGCAGTAGGAATCGTAGCAAGCCTATTTTCAATGTTCTTCATGCGCGCCAGGCGCGGCAACGCGATACGCGCGCTCTATGCAGGAATACTATCTGCGGTAGTGATATCCGCGATATTAGACCTCGTACTGACGTATGTAATGAAGATGCCGCTGACGGACTATGTTGCAGTGCTGTCAGGACTGGTGCTCGCGATACTGATATTCTGGATAACCGACTACTACACAGGAAATGAGAGCAAGCCTGTCGTGAAGATTGCAACAGCTGCGAAGGGCGGCGCGGGAACCAATGTCATAATGGGCCTTGCAGTCGGCCTGAGAAGCACCTGGATGCCAGTGATAATAGTGGTAGCGGCAATACTTGTCAGCTACGGAGTCACGCAGAGCGTCTACGGCATAGGAATAGCAGCAGTTGGAATGCTCTCGCTTGCAGCAACAATACTTACAATAGACTCGTTCGGCCCCATAACCGACAACGCTGGTGGAATCGCTGAAATGAGCGGACTGCCATCCAATGTAAGGAAGGTGACCGACAAGCTTGATGCACTAGGAAACACAACGAAGGCAACAACGAAGGGCTACGCAATAGGCGGTGCTGCGTTATCAGCAACTGCTCTCTTCGTCGCTTTCGCGCAGGCTGTAGGACTTCCTGTGCTCAACGTGCTGAACCCGCTCGTTACGGCCGGAATATTCATAGGTGCACTACTGCCGTTCATCTTCTCATCCTTCCTCATGGAAGCGGTAGGACATGCAGCAACGAAGATGGTAGAGGAAGTAAGACACCAGGTAAAGACCATAAAAGGCCTCATGCAGGGCAAGGCCAAGCCTGACTACGCCAGGGCGGTTGACATTGCAACCGTCAACGCGCTAAAGTCTCTTGTGGTGCCTGAGGTCGTTGCGATCCTGACTCCTATAGCAGTTGGCCTGATACTCGGAAAGGCCGCCTTGGGAGGTCTTCTCGTAGGAATGATACCTTCGAGCTTCGTTCTTGCGCTATTCATGGCAAACGCCGGAGGCGCGATGGACAACGCAAAGAAGTACATAGAATCGGGCAACTTCGGAGGCAAGGGCAGCGACGCGCACAAGGCTGCGATAGTCGGCGATACATTGGGAGATCCGCTGAAGGATACAGCAGGACCTTCGCTCAATTCGATGATCAAGGTCGTGAGCACGATATCTATACTGCTTGCGCCGATATTCATAACCTACGCGCTCCTCTGATCCGGTGTTTGGTTGCTTTTCAGCTTGCTGTACGCGATAGTACTCTATCCCATAGTGTACATCTTTCCCGCGTACGCGGCGAACGGCGCACCCGTTCTCTTTGGCGGTGGCAAACCAATCGACAGAAAGCGGAAGATCAACGGCAAGAGGATCTTCGGTGACAACAAGACCGTCAGGGGGCTTGTTGCAAGCCTGATATGCGGCATAGCTGTAGGCCTGATAGAGTATCCATTCCTGCATTTCATGCTCCCGATCGCGATACTGCTCGCAGTCGGCGCCAACATAGGAGACCTTGCGGGCAGCTTCATCAAGAGAAGGATGAACGTTCCTTCAGGCAGGTCTGTGCTCATCCTGGACCAATACGGGTTCTTCGTGGTTGCCGTGCTCCTCGCCGCGCCTCTGGGCCACCTTCCAGGGCTCTATGGCATGATATTCCTGATTATACTGACGGGCATAACGCACATACTCACGAACGTGGGAGCACACAGGCTGAAGCTGAAGAAGGTTCCCTGGTAGAAACGAAAGCTTCAAGCACATTTAAATATCTGGGAAGAGCATTATCTACGATGGCTGGGGAGTCGAAACTTCTGGGCATGGCGATGACCGCCCTGAGGTCTAATTTTACTCATTTAGAGAGGCCGTACAAGCTCAACTTTGCGGTTACGTACAACTGCCAGTCAAGATGCTTGACGTGCAACATATGGGACATAAGGCCGAAGGGCGAGCTGACCATAGAGGAGATAAGGGATTTCGCAAGCAAGAACAACTACTTCAAGTGGATAACGATAACAGGAGGGGAGCCCTTCCTGAGAAGCGACATAGTGGAGATCGTGAAGGCCTTCAGGGAGAGCTGCAAGGATCTCTACATAGTTACCATACCAACAAACTCGCTCTGCAGCATGAGCATGGTCGAGCAGAAAATCAGGCAGATGCTTGCGCTGGGAGTGCCGAGGCTTGTCATGACGGTCAGCCTTGACGGGTACAGGGAATTGCACGACAAGATAAGGGGGATACCAGGCAACTTCGACAAGGCGATGGAGAACTACAGGATGATGATGAACATTAAGAAAGACAATCCGAACCTCGACGCGATATTCGGGTACACAATGAGCAAGTACAATGTAGGTGAGTTCGACAAGACCTTCCAGGCTGTCAAGCAGATCTTCCCCAACGTTACATATGACGATTTCCACATAAACCTTGCGCAGACATCTGAGACGTACTACAAGAACACAGACCTGGACATAAGCCCTGTGGGCAACCAGGTTGCCGTTGAGGAGCTCAAGCAGATATACTCAAAGAGAGACAAGAGGTACGACCCTATGCACATGGTCGAGAACGCATTCCTCAAGCACCTCATAGATTTCGCGGCAAGCGGAAGAAGCCCAGTGAAGTCCAGGAGCCTGGACCTCTCTCTCTTCCTCGATGGTTGGGGCAACGTCTATCCATCGATAATGTGGAACAAGAAGATAGGGAACATACGCGAGGCGGGCTATGACCTTGCGAAGATCTGGACGTCGAACGAGGCCGAGGAGGTGAGGAAGCAGATAAAGGAGGGCAACGAGCCCAATGAGTGGACATCCTGCGAGGCCTACCAGACGCTAACGGGCAGCATAGGCACGATGCTCTGACCCTGCATAAGCTTTAAAGAAGATGTTCTCAATTATTCTGAATTGAATGTCAGTACTGGGGGTGCACAACGCTCACGATGCAGGTGCAGCCATCGTCCATAGGGGCGAGGTGCTCTCTGCGGTAAACGAAGAACGCTTCACCAGGAGGAAGAACGATGTTGGATTCCCTATGCACTCGATCAGGCATGTGATAGGTGCATCCGAATGCGAAACTGACTTCGTAGCGGTGCCATGGATAGGTGGCAGCGCTCTCGTCTCGAGAATATTTCCAGGTATGGAAGAAAAGAGAAGGAGGCTCTGGCGGAAAGAGGGAAGGAAGCAGAGCAGGACGGTCATGCACCTCTCTAATGCATTGTACAACCTGACGCTCAACCAGGAACCAAGGTGGTTCTGGAGAGGCCTGGGCAAAGGACTGGGAGGATCTGTAATATCCAAGAGGCTCGCAGGCCTAGGAATAAACAAGAGGATAAGGTTTGTTGAGCACCATGCCGCCCACGCAGCTTCGGCCTACTATTCATCGGGGTTCAAGGAGGCGCTCGTGATAACCCTCGACGGGGCGGGAGATGGCCTCAGCGGATCGGTAAGCACAGGCGACAATGGAGATCTCAAAAGGATAAACGAGTTCAAGGCGAGCGCAAGCCTGGGGGTGCTTTATGGTGCAGCCACCTTGGCGTGCGACATGAGGTACAGCGAGGATGAAGGAAAATTGATGAGCCTCGCTGCGTATTCCTACCCGGCGGAGATACCAGAACTGTCGAACATATCGAGGTATGACGAAAGGGCAAGGCAGCTGGTGAGCGGCTCAAGGGTAAGGTACGAGTTCCTCCTTGCAGAGTACATGAAGGACCACATACTTTGGAAGTACAATAGAGAGGCATTCGCATACGCCGTGCAGAAGCACCTCGAGGAGCAGGTGCTGAAGATCGTAAGGCAGCACATAAAGGAAACGGGAATCCGCAACATAGCCGTAGCGGGAGGCATCTTCTCAAACATAATAGTGAACATGCTGATAAACGAGATGGCAGAGGTTAAGGACCTCTTTGTATTCCCGCAGATGGGAGACGGCGGGCTTGCCCTTGGCTCTGCGTACTACGTGGACTTCCAGGAGAACGGGACATTCAACAGGAACCAGGTGGACAGCATTTATTACGGGCCTGAGTACGGCGAGGGCGAGATAGAGGATGTACTGAAGAAGTACAAGAAGAAGGGAAGCATATCTTACGAGCGAAAGAGGGACATTGCATCGCACGCCGCAGACGTGCTTGCGGAAGACAAGATAGTCCTCTGGTTCCAGGGGCGCATGGAGTACGGTCCGAGGGCGCTGGGCAACAGGAGCGTACTCGCACTGCCCAACAACCCGAGCAACAGGGACGAGGCGAACATGATAATAAAGAAGAGGCCCTACTTCCAGCCGTTCGCGAGCACGATGCTTGAGGAGGAGGCGAAAGCGCTGCTGAGCCCCTGCAAGGGCAAGAACAGGTTCATGACTGTGGGATACAGGGTAAAACCCGATAGGTTCGGAGAACTTGTGGCCGCGTCGCACATAGACATGACCACGAGGCCGCAGATGCTTGGCAAGGAGAACCCAATGTACAGGAACCTGCTGCTGCGCATAAAAAAGAAGACGGGCACTGGCGCGCTGCTCAACACAAGCTTCAACAAGCATGGGATGCCCATAGTCATGACACCGGAGGACGCACTCTGGACCTTGGAGAATACTGGGGCAAGGTACTTGGCAATAGGAAACTTCTTCGTTGAGAAGAAAGGAAGATGAGATGGCAAAAGAGAAACAGCGGTTTCCCAGCGCAAAGCAGAGAACATACATAGTGATAGCGCTCCTTCTGATAATACTTGGCAATGCTGCAGTATACGGGGTAACGCACGCCGAAGGCTCGACCGCTTATGGCGACGATCCCAACTATTTGTACCTGGCGAGCGCGGTGGTCCACGGCAAGTACATGCTCGAGCCCGGCTACATATTCACAGCACATCCGATGTCTTTCCTGCCGATAGCGCTGGTCTACCTGCTATTCGGTGTAACCGTCCTAACCTCGACGCTCTGGAACATCATATGCTACATAGGAATCATAATCATCGCCTTCCTTGCGGTGCGCCTATTCTACGATGACAAGGTAGCACTCATAGCCGCGTTCCTCGTGAGCGTCTTCCCTCTGCTTACGAAGTACTCGGTCACGATCGGAGAGGACGTCTCGATAACCTTCTTCGCGTCGCTGGCTATACTCTTCTTCCTGTATGCGGAGAGGAGCGACAAGCGCTGGCAGTACTTTGCTTCAGGTGCCCTGATAATCCTAGCCTTCCTGGACAGCTACGAGGGAGCGGTGGCGGTTGCATTCCTTGTCCTCTATGCGCTTGTGCAGGTGGCGCGCAAGAGGATAAAGGTCACAAGGCATAGCCTCTTCTTCGTTGAGGGCATAGCCGTAGTCCTGCTCGCCTTCTTCGCCTTCAGTTACATAAACGCTGGCATGCCCTTCTTCTACCTGACGGCCAACTTCAGATTCTATGGTGCTGTAGGCACCACGATAAACGGCCAGCCCACCATACCCTCAACAAATACCCAGCTGAGCTACTACATAGGGTACATGTACCCATATGACGTGATAAGCCAGCTTAGCCACGGATATCCGATACAAGGCCTGGAGAACATCCTAGGTCAGGTGTTCGCCACGCAGAACACCGCGGCATACGGCTTCTACTTCTACCTCATCACCCCGCTCATCTTCCTGCTCGCATATTTCGAAAGGAAATCATACTTCTTCATAGGCTGGTTCGCCTTCATCTGGCTCTTCCTGGAGTTCGGGCCCATGAGCGTGGGCATAAGCCTTAGTCCCCTGAGCTTCCACTACCTCATGGCCTACAGAATTGAGAGGTTCATGATGCTTATCACTGTGCCGCTCAGCGCGCTGCTGGCGATAGCGCTCTCAAAGCTGATAAGCTTCAAGAGGTGGTACCTGCTTGTGCCAGGCGCCGCGGCGCTTGCAATACTGCTCGGCGCATTCTACGTCGTGAATTACCTATCATCCAACTACTGGTACCAGTGGCAGAACTACCCGGGCAGTATCGCTAACGAGATGGGCGCGTACCTCAGGCCATATGTCCTCAACGGCAGCGTAGTCTACGAGGAGGCGATAAACTCAAACGGCAACGGGGGAGTAAGCTACTTCGCGTCGACCTTGCCGTCTGCTTCAGGGTATCCATCCGATCCGTACATACAACCTGTGTACAACAACACCAACTGCACCCAGTTGGCGAACGCCAACTATGTGATCTGGGCCAGCCAGCTCAACTGCCCTGGCTTTGTGGACGTGATGAACGTCACCATACCGAGCAGCGTGCCGCAGTACATAATAAACGAGGAGAACATCGACCTCTCGTACATACCGAAGTACATATACAAGGTGGAAAAATGATTGGAATTATGCTCGCATTGCCCGCAGTGAACATAAACGCAGCGATAGCCTTCATGCTCTACGCCATAGCGGTTGGCTACTTCACTCTCTATCTCATATTCGGAAAGAGGCTCTTCATGCCATCGCTGCAGAGCAAGAAGGGCAGGAAGGCGCACTAGCCATGTCATGTATTTAAAGCATTAATGCGATATGCGAGCATGGCAAAGCTCTTTCCAACTGTTGTGAAGCCAGCTGAGCTGAAGGCGGTCGTCAGGATAATAAAGGAGAATGGGGGCAGCATACAGATATCTAGGCTATCAAAGACGATCAGCAAGAACATAGACGAGCTCCTGCCGCTGCTTGATGCATCTGTAATGCTGGGAATAGCAAAGCTGGATGACGGCAACATAGTGCTGACAGAGCAGGGAAGGAGGCTCACACAGGTTAACATAGACACATTCATAGAGAAGAAGATATCCGTGATAGAGCCCTTCAAGAGCATCATAGCGATACTGAAGAAAGAGGGGGCGCTCTCATCCACGGAGCTGTCGGAGCTCCTGAAGGAGAGAGGCATAGCCCTTCATGCGGAATCTGAGATAAACACCGCGCTGCTAAGAGAAGCGCTCTACAGGTGGGCGATAAGCTACCACATGCTCAACAGGAATGCACGGAAAGGTGCATGGGGTGCTAGGTAAATCAGCCATCAGTGTAGCTCACATGCAGGATGTAAAAGTTAGGCCCTTCATATTGTCTTACTATCCTGCCTCCAAGAACCTCTCTTATTTTTTGCCTCTGCTCAGGTGTCCACCATTTTACCTCGTATCCAGTTTTGCTTACAAATAGGCCTCTAACAAAGTCTGTTTTCTCAAAATCCGGCTGACCTACCATCTCTGCCATTGATTCATAGAATTTTATTCCCATACCCTCCAATGCCTCTTGCTTGGAAACAGAAATTATCACTTCACCTTTATTTCTGCTTGCAAAATCCCTAATTTTTTCAAGTAGACCAACATAATCCTTTATCAATGACAATGTATTTTGCAGAATCATAACTACTGGCCTATCAACATTCTGTCCTTCCAATAATCTAGGGAAATTTACCATGTCACCAAGAATTGCCTTACAGTTCCCTGAAGAGTTAGATCTTCTTTCTAATTCGGCAAACATCTCAGGATTAAGCTCTATTGAGAAAACATTACGTCCGTTTGCTGCAACAAGCGGCAATATCCTACCATATCCGGCGCCTAAATCTATGAAAGTCTTTGAACCGGGGTTTTGTATACCTGTAGTTATTGCAACTGCTTCTGCGGCCATGTAGTTTCGGAACGCTTCATTCTTTGTCCTTTCTACTAATCTTTCGTATTTTTCCACCGAATAGTGCTCCGAGGTTTTGTCTGGCCTACCACCATCTGCCTTATGGACTAGTGTATAAGCGGTTCCAATCCTGAACCTTGCAACCTCAGAGATCTCTAATCCTGCGCTATTTGCGAATCTTCTGACCCTATCTTCATCAAACTTTTCGGAGATGATATTTGAGTGGTCGAGCCAAACTGTTGTTCCGGTCCGGCTTACTCTGCTTATATCGACTCCTAACTCTCCATAAACTCTAAGTCTAACTGGTAAAGATTCTTCTGAGTAAACGCTAAGCACTATGGCGCCACCAGGCCTGAGGACTCTGCCCATCTCCTTCAGTATTCCTCCCTTTTGGCCTCCAAAGTTTCCAAAAGTGGCACCAACACAAATAACATTATCAAATGTGCCACTCTCGAATGGCATTAATCTAGCGTCCGCCTGAACCACTGAGGTATTTCCGAAAGCTCTAGTACTACTAGCGGCTGTTTTTACCGCTACGTCGTCTATATCTAGTCCCACTACTTCTCCAGCCCCCGGGGCAATATCCTTCATTTCCCTGCCGTTTCCACACCCTACCACCAAGACCTTCGCCCCTTTAGCTATAGTAGACCTTAGAAAACCCTTCTCTCGGGAGAGCCACTCCATGTACTCTGGAGGCTTCGCTTCCAAAAGTTTGTCCCACCAGTAAATGTTGGTGCCCCCAGAGGGGTTCTTGGTCCTTAGACCGTTTTCTGGCCTGCCCATGGCTATCGCTCACGCTAACTAAAGTGTAATTTTCAATCACGCCGATCCACAACTTATGGGATCAGGATGCAGTTTTCTTCTGATCCTCTGTTCGTAATTTTACAGGGTCACTACCATAAATTGCCTCGAAGGCCACATTCCTGGCCCGCTCGTCTGGGATGCTATGTAACGCTGAAATAAGTCTTAACCTCTGCCTCAATGACTCTTTATTGACTACAAGATCCTTTTTCATGTTTTCAAGCATGTACTCCACTGTCTCTGGTTTTATTGGGCGCCTCGAAGCATAGAGCCATGCATACTCGAATGTCGTGCCTCTCACTATCTTATCG
>JASHRX010000043.1 GCA_030037075.1 Microcaldota archaeon
AGCGTAACTATCGCTACAGTAAGTGCACCCGCTTCCTTAGCCTCGTGTGCGATTGTGGCAACAGAGCCTGTTCCTGTGCCGCCTCCAAGGCCACATGTTACGAAAACCAACTGGGCGTCTGATATCATGTGGCGTATCTCTTCCTTACTCTCCTGTGCGGCCTGCTCTCCAACGTTTATGTCGCTGCCTGCGCCCAGTCCCTTTGTGAGCTTCTTCCCGATAAGCAGTTTCCTTTCGGCCTTAGTCTTCACAAGGTGAGGCGCATCTGTGTTCATCGCAACAAGCGTGGCGCCCTGTATGCCTATGTTCGCCATCCTCGTTATCGTGTTGCTTCCGCTGCCTCCCGTGCCTATTACATAGATCTTGGGCTTTGCGCTCTCGATGAATCGGAGTATCTCCTCATCATCCTTGCTTATCTCTGGCATCTGATTACCGGTCGCTATTGCTTATTCGCTACAAAGAGATAAAAATGCTACTGTAAAACCCATGCAAACCTTTTAAGTTATGATACAGAAATAGTACAGCATGGCATCGAAAAAGGAGATATTGAAGAGATCTGTCAAGGACATAAGGCTCAAGAAGGGCATGAAGGTAGCCGAACTGATAAGCTCGATGGATTCCGTAGGAGGATTCTCCGCCCAGCACATGGTAAGCGGAATAAAGATACTCAAGGCGATGACAGAGGACAAGGATTCGTTCAACTTTCTCTCTTTCCCTGCAGACATAGTGTCAACGGGCCTGAGAGGCATACTTGCTGGCGCGGTGAAGTACTTTGACGCAATAATAACAACAGGTGGGACTCTCGACCATGACCTTGCAAGGTCGATTGGTGGGAGGTACAGCCTCGGGTCTTTCAACGCTGATGATGCACAACTCCACAAGATGGGAATCTACAGGCTGGGCAATGTCTTCATTGAGAACAAGGAGTACGGGAAGAGGCTGGAGGATGTCTTCACAAGCATAATGAATGACATTTACAAATCAAAGGACTACAAGAAGGAGTACAGCGCCAGCGAGCTGACCTATGAGTTCGGCAAGAGGATCAAGGACAACAACTCGATAGTCAGGCAGGCGTACCTGAACAACGTCCCGATATTCAATCCAGGAATACTCGATGGCGCATTCGGAACGCAGATGACCATCTTCTCGCAGACGCATGACTTCAAGCTGAACCTGATACGCGATGAACTGAAGCTGAGTGACATCGCATTCGATAACAAGACGACAGGCGCCCTCATGATTGGGGGCGGGATAAGCAAGCATCATGTCATATGGTGGAACCAGTTCAAGGGTGGTCTCGATTATGCAGTGTACATTACAACAGCAACGCAATTCGATGGAAGCCTCTCGGGAGCCAGGCTCACAGAGGCGGTATCCTGGGGCAAGATAAAGGAGAAGGCGTCATACACAACGATAGACGGCGACGCAACGATAATACTGCCAGTAATGTTTTCCGCTTTAGATTTGGTGTGAATATGCAAAAAACAGTATCGAGAAAGCACAGAAAGGTAGGAAAGCGCTATAGGAATGTGCAGAAGGTAAGGCGACTCAAGAGGATGCACAGGAGAACCTACAAGAGAAACAGACGCAGCTAAGCTATGTCGGTGTAAGTCCTGTCGTTGAACTCGTACGCGGTCGTATCGTCGTCTATGCTCAGAGACGTAAGCATCTCCTCCTTTGTCTGGAATGTCTTTGGAGAGGAATTCAGGTCCATTAGCACAAATCCGTTGAGCTCGTAGTAGACAAATACCCTCCTGGTCTCGCTCTTTACTAACACGAGAACCTTTGCTGACGGGTTGCCAAGGCCGACCAGCATAGAGCAGAGGAGTACATTTCTGTCAAACGAATCGCCAATCATGAAAGCAAGCGTCTCTTCCGGAACTAGCCAAAACTGGAGAGGAAGGACGGCTTCCCCAACCTTCTCTTTGACGAACGAGAACGCCTTGGTGCCAGCATCGTGGAAGTTCTTGTCATAGGAATAGGCGCCGAACGACGCCTTTATCTCATCAACCTTCGCTACTATCGCGCCATTCTTCGGAGTTATAAGGGTCGGCAGCTCTGCGACCGATAGGCTCTCCTGCTCCTCTATGTAGTCCTTGTATCTCGAGACTATCGTCAGGTATATCTTATTGAGCCTGTTGAGAGTATCCTCTCCTTTCTCATCGGCCGTGCCAGCCATTTCCACCCGTATAATATTGGATACAAAGTGCTAAAATCGTTCCCACGTTAATTACTTTGATGGGATGGAGAACAAGAATATAGCCACGCTTCTCTCAGAAATAGCGGAATTACTCAGCGTGGAAGACTTCCCAACAGCCAGGTTTGAAGTTAGGGCATACCAGAAGGCTTCACTCACAATAGGCACACTGCAGGAGCCTATAGAAGAGATATACAAGAAAGGTGGCTTGGAGGCACTGATGGAGCTTCCAGGAATCGGCAAAGGCATAGCGGGATCGATAGAGGAATACATCAAGACAGGAAAAATGAAGAAATATGATATGCTGAAGAAGAAGTACCCGATAGATATAGGGGCTCTCACCTCCATACAAGGTCTTGGAGCGAAAAGAGCCGTCTTGTTATACAAAAAACTTGGGATAAAGGACATAAATGGACTCAAAAAGGCGATAGCGGCCCACAAAATAAGCAAACTGGAAGGCTTCGGAGAGAAGAGCGAGGAGGTTATCGCAAAAGGGCTCTCATTCTTACAATCCAGTGGAAAGAGGGTGCTTATACAAGAAGGGTTGCCTGTTGCAGAAGAATTACTGGAGAAACTAAAGAAGTCAG
>JASHRX010000044.1 GCA_030037075.1 Microcaldota archaeon
TGCCCCGGTACAAGCGCATCGCGCCTCCTTGTGTGCAGCGCGTTAAGCAGGCCTACTATGAAGCTGCTGCTCGATCCGAGGCCAGTGCCCCTTGATGGAACATCTGTCAGCGAGCTTATCTGTATGCCCGTGCCTGCTTTAAGGAACTTCAGCGCCTCGCGTATTGCGGGATGCTCTATCTTGCTTATCGAATCCACTTCCTCTGTCTTCCTGTAGTTCGCCCTTATCATGTTCGGGTAGAAGTGCGACTCCACTGTCACGTTTATGTACCTGTTGAACGATATTGATGTGACAACTCCTGGCCCGAACTTCTTGTAGAAGGATGGCAGGTCTGTCCCGCCGCCGCCGAAGCCCAGCCTGAGCGGCGTCTCTGTCTCAACATACCTCAATGTCTCCCCATCCAGAAAAGCACCCGATAATGGGTATTGTCTAACAAGATATTTAAATGCAAAGTACATTGTTATTGTGATTCCTTGGCAAAGGCGGAGAAGCTCTTTTTGGCTGTCGCAATCGTGGCGATACTGGCGCTTGCATCAGTTCAGATAGTCGGCGAGCTAGCCCATTATCCAATCGCATCTCCAGCCCTGACCAACATAACAATAAGCGCAACTGGATCCGCTTCCGCTGCGCCCCAGGCCGCAGTCCTGTACATATACGCGAACGGAACGGGCAGCACAACAGCGCTCGCAACCGCGAACCTTTCTCAGACTGTCAGCGCAATAAACTCAACGCTCTATCCATACGTATCGGGAAACCTTAGCAACATCCAGACGACTTCGTACCAGCTGGGCAGGCAGTACAACAGCAGCCTATTCAAGGCGACTGAGTCGATATCGGCGACTGTGCCGCTATCGCAGGCAGGCGCTGCGCTCGATAGCCTTTCTACGATACCCAATGTGTATCTCACCGATGTGAGCGTCCAGCTCTCAGGGCAGCAGTCCGCCACGCTGAGGAGCGAGGCGCTCAACGCCGCTGTAGCAAACGCGACAGCGCAGGCGCAGCAGATCGCGGGGCCAAATGTGCGGCTAGTAGTGGTCTCTGTGACCGCAAACGGCGCGTATTACGTTACACCGGGGCTCTACACCGCATCGGCGAGCAACGCACAGATATTCGGAGGGACCTCTTCAATAGTGGAGAGCGTAACGGTGAAGTACTCTTACAGCAGCGGCTGACCCGCAACTTTATTAAGCTTAGAAGTGAATCTGAACCGTGATGTTATGGCAGATAAACCCGCTTACATAGCCGCGGACACGTACAGCGCGCAGAAGCAGTTCCGTGCAGGCATGGGCCAGGCCCCGCTTGTCTTCAAGGATGGGTCCGGCAATGTGGTGCTAACTGCCTCTACAGGGATAGGGCTGAACAGGCACGCCTCTCTCGTAGACTCGGCAGGCAAGGAGGTCGGCTCTGTGCAGAAGAAGGGCATCTCGTTGGGCAGCTCCGCCACCTACCTCTTCTATGACGGAAGCAACACCCAGATTGGGATGATTGACATAAAGAGGGGCATGATGAGCCAGACAGAGACCGTATCGATGAAGGACCCGAAGGGCAATGTCGCGGCAATCGCGTCGGGCAACTTCGTGGGACTGACGTTCGAGATAACGGACCCGCAGGGAAGCAGGACCCTAGCAAAGGTCTCCAGGGACCTTAGCGGAGGACAGCAACAGCAGGGCGGCCTGGGAGGAATGCTAGCAGGTGCAGCCGGTGCGATGAAAGGCATGATGACCGGGAGGTACAAGGTGGAGATAGTCGACAAGACGATAAACGACCTGTCGAGACTCTTCATACTTGAGTTCGTGGTGGTGATCGACGAGATGTACGGGCAGAACCAGGGCGGCATGGGTATGGGCATGGGAGGGCTCGGCGCGGCGGGCCTCGGCGCCGCCGCAGGTCTGGGGGCCGCAGGCCTGATGGGCAGCGAGCTCGGCAAGGGTGGCGGCGGAGGTTTCCACATAGGCAACTGATGGTGTAGACTTGGGCTTCTTCGGAAATCTATTTGGGAACGCAAAACTTGGAATTCAGATATCCAACCAAGTAATCAAGACGCTCCTCAAGGACAAGGAGCTCTTCATATACCCGGTAATCATGGCGCTCCTCTCGTTCGTCATACTTGTAGGGATCTTCGTCCCGTTCATACTCTTCGGAGGCCTCTCTTACGGGTTCCTCTCCCTTCTCTTCATACTGATAGTATACTACTTCATAACCACACTCATGGCCACCTACTTCCTCTTCGGAATGTACATAGCGTTCACGAGCTTCGTGCAGGGCAAGAAGATAGGCATAGGGCAGGCGCTCTCCCAGGCGGGCGCATACGGTTCGCTGATACTCAAGTGGACGCTCTTCTACACCGCGCTCATGACAGTAGTCAAACTGATAGAGAGCCGCTCGCGAGGGCTAATCGGGTCGCTGATCAACATCGCAATCGGCATAGGGCTCTTCCTCGGTACCACGTTCGCTGTGCCGATAATCTTCCATGACAAGATAGGGCCCATAGATGCCGTGAAGAAGAGCGCGCTCTTCATAGTCAACAACATAGGGAAGACCTTCTCGGGAATAATCTACTTCGACATCATAAGCTTCATAATAAAGATAATAGGCGTCATCTTCATCGCCAGCGCGATAATAATGGCGTTCGTCGACATCGCCGGAATAACGATAGGCGTAGCGGGCTTTACCATAATCGGCCATACGAGCGCGATAGCCATCGCGGCGGTCTTCATAATCGGCATCGCGATCTACATAGTGGGCGCGCTCTTCAACTACGTGACCCTGCACATCTACTACCTTGTGATATACGACTACGTGACGAGCGGAAAGGCGCCCAAGGGAATGGACGAGACGCTTATCAAGTCTTCGATAAAGCACAGCACGGGCGCGACAGGGCTGCAGGCGCAGCCCCCGCCGCAGCCGCAATCAAAGGCAAAGAAGAGCAAAGGCAAGGGCAGCGATGACGGAAGCAGCACAGGCCCCACGCCTGCGGGCGGACTCTTCCAGTCAGGCGGAGGAGATGCTCCAGACCTTAAGGACTTCGTTAAGTAAAATCAGTGCGCTTTAACTGTGGTACCATCGTGGGGCTTGCCCAGAACCGCAGCCTCCAGGGCCTTTATGTCCTCGCCTACGAACTTAACCTCTATCTCCGAACGTGCTGCAAGTTTCGCCGCAAAGACATCGAATATCACGTTCGATCCCGGCATGCGCTTGTCGTTCTCGCCCGCTATCCTGATCAGCTCATCGTACGTTAGCATCTTCTGCTTCTTCGCATCAGAGTATTTCTTTGGATCCTTGTCATAGACATAGCCGATCCTTCCCACATTGATTATCATCTTGCACATCGCCGCCTCTGCGGCAAGCACTGCATCAGTGTCAGTTGTCACTCCCTCAACGAATCCACCTGCCACAATGACCTTGTACTTTCCGATGAATCCTCTTAGGCTATCCGTGGTCAGCGGTATATATGGCACGACCTCTACCCCGTTCGCCTTCAGTACCTCCTTCACCACATATGCGTTGAGCCTCGTGACCTCTATTGCTATCCTGTCGAGCTCTATGTTGCTCGTGACTCCTCCCGCCCTGGCGCTCTTTATCACCTCCCTGCAGAAGTGGCCGCCTCCGCAGACTATTATGAATTCGGTGCTCTTCTGGCTGTTTATGAACTTGGCAAGCTCCTGCACGTACTTGGTGTTGAAACCCTCAGGGCCCATGATAAGTGATCCGCCCAACGACACGCAAATCCTGTTTATCGAATCGCCGTAATACTTATCAGCCACACCCTTTAAAAATCCATACTCACAAAATCCATAGGGAACATGGCAGCCAAGCAAGATGCTCCAGCCACTGGCGTAGCGAAGAGGAAAAGGCACACCGGCAGGTACATAGGCCTCGCTATATTTGTGATACTCGTCCTTGGCGGCACATACTTCTACTTCACGTTCCTCAGCGGCGGCATAGCCAGCACGGCCATAAGCGCCGCGCAGAACCCGTCATCCTTCAAGTCTACAGTGCTGCAGAAGATAAACTCGAACCCGCAGCTTGCGCTCAACTACACTGGCTCGATAACGTTCGGCCAGGATCCGCCGTTCACCTTCTCTTTCCTGAAGTACCTCAACGACACGAGGGTAATGATGTCGGTTTCCGACTTCCCGAATATAGGAAACCTTAGCGCTACCGGAGTTTCGCTCGACAACGGGTCTACCGTCTATCTCTGCTACGACAGGAACGCCTCCGGATATAAGTGCGCAATGGGCGCCGGCACAGAAACCCAGATCGTGGACCAGATAGCCGCAAGCTTCAACATATCCAACATCTCGAACCTCGGCAACGCAGCGGTAAAGAGCGTCTCTCCGAGCTACTACAACGGCCAGCCATGCTGGTTCGCCACCGGCACCGGTGTAATCTATGGAGGATTGGGCGCCTTCGGCCAGGGCAACTCAAACGTGACGTTCAGCGCGTGCGTCTCGCCTAGCCTGTATGTCCCGTACAACGCAACCGTCGTCATAACTCCGCAGGCAGGCAACACGATAACGATCGCACTGCGCTCCATCGGGATATCGCTCAACACCACGTACAGCGAAGTCGCATCCCTGCCCGGATCACTGATAAACAGCAGCAGCTGATTCCTGATAGCATTATATATCTGAATAGCGAATAGCTAGTGAACAACATGTCAGCTTCAGCAAGAAGGCCAGGTGAGCGAAGAGATGCAGCTATCGAATCTGCGCTGCAAAGGGGCTCTCCCTTCTCCTACCTTCCAACTTCTAGGACACGCATACCGGGCATAGACGAAGGCGGGCAGTCGATAGCAGTCAAGGAGACTCAAACTAACCCGACAGTGCCCACAATGCTGGAGATGGTAAGGACGCTCCATCCGTATGAGCCAAAGCCCGCGCAAAAGGCTAGCCCCCCAGAAAAAACCGAATGACCTCCAGGGCCATCGCAAGCTTATTATTAAATCGTACACATACATGAGCTTATGCCAGTAGCCGATGCGATCAACGAGGAAATATTCCGAGCGTATGACATACGCGGCATCTATCCAAAAGATATCAACGAAAACATAGCGGAGCGCGTGGGCCGCGCGTTCGGCGCTTTCATAGGGCCTGGCAAGGAGGTGCTCCTGGGCAGGGACGTCCGGCTGAGCGGGCCGAAGCTGTCCGCGCAGATACTGAAAGGCATGCTGAGCTCCGGAATCAATGTCATCGAGGCTGGCGTGATACCCACGCCATTGCTTTACTTCACAATATCCCACAGGGGTCTCGCTGGCGGAATAATGGTGAGCGCAAGCCACAACCCTCCCGAATGGAACGGCTTCAAGATGTGCAAGCGCGATGCCTACGTGATCGGGGAGGGCGGTGGCATAGATGAGATCAAGAGGATGGTGGAGGGCGTTTCGCAAAGTGCAAATGCAGCGGGCAAGCATGTGGACAAGAGCGCCGAGATAATGAAGGAATACCTCAGCTTCCTTTCCGGAAAGGTCACGCTCAAGAAGGGCATAAATGTAGGGCTGGATTCCGGCAACGGCTCCTATGCTGGAATAGCAAGGGAGACGTTTGCTGCAAAGGGCGCCAACGTAACCGCGATAAACGATGAGCCTGATGGCAGGTTCCCAAACAGGTCTCCGGAGCCGAACCAATCGGCAATGAGGGGAATAACCGAGCTTGTAAAGTCAAAGGAACTCGAGTTCGGCGTGGCGTTTGATGGCGACGGGGACCGCTGCATGTTCGTGACAGACAAAGGAACTTTGATTGACAACGATATAGCAATCGCGCTGATCATCAAGCACTTCCTGGTCAAAGGCGAGAAGGTCGCCTATGAGGTATCTTGCTCGAAGATTGTTGAGGACATGATCAACGAGAGGGGAGGCATTCCTGTTCTCACAAAGATAGGCCACTCGAACTTCAAGGAGATGATGAAGAGCAGGGGCTGCAGGTTCGGCGGCGAGACATCTGGGCACACATACTTCCAGGAGGTGTACGGTGCGGATGACGGGCTCTTCTCGGCGCTCAAGATGGCCGAGCTCGTTTCGAAAACTGGGAAGAGGCTCTCGACGCTTGTTGATGAGATGACGCTGGAGAACGGCAGGCCCAAGTACGTGAGCGGCTACGTTGCCTTTGAGGCGAAGGACAATGCCAAGTTCAAGATAATGGAGAAGATACTTGCTGATTTATCAAAGAGGGGCTACAAGCTGATAACATTCGACGGCGTGAAGGCCATCACGCCGAAGGGATGGTTCCTCCTGCGCGCCTCGAACACAACGCCCAGCATAAAGTGCAGAGCAGAAGCACCTGACTCTGAATCACTGAATCAGATAATGGGGATTGCAAAGGAAGTATTTGAAAAGGCCCGGGCCTCATCATGAGGCAGAGTTCCTGAGTATCGTCTTCAATATCACCCAGCCGTCGTGGAAGGTCCTCAGCTGCCCCGTCCCCGACGCCCTTCTCTTCTCGAAGCTCGGCACCTCAAGGACGTTGAGGTGCGCCTTCTGCGCCTTTATGTTTATCTCTGTCTCTATTCCAAAGCCCTTCTCTGTAAGGCGCAACCTGCGCAGCGCATCTTTTGAGAAGCTCCTGTAACCGTAGCACATGTCCGTGTACCTAGATCCGAAGATAAGGTTGACAAGCGACACGAACATCTTGTTTCCGAATACCCTTATCGCGGGCATGTCAGATGAACCACCGCCAGACAGGAACCTTGAACCCACGCATATGTCGTAGCCGATCTCGATGCCCGAAATAAGTAGCTTTATCTCCTTCGCCCTGTGCGAAAGGTCCGCGTCCATCGATATGATCACCTTGCCTCGCGCCGCCTTGAATCCCCTCATCAGCGCAGAGCCCTTGCCGCCATAGTCATAGATTATCCGCGCGCCTTTGCTCCTTGCGACCTTGACAGTGTCGTCAGTTGAGGGGCCGTTCTTGTTGCCGTCAACTATTATTATCTCGCTCCTGTACGGCTTGAGCACGCCCTTCAGCTCTGCAAGCAGCCTCCTCATGTTGCCGCCCTCATTTATGGTCGGTATTACAACAGAGACGTAAGGAGTATTCGCCATGCTCACACTCGTTTCTACCTACTACTCGCCGCATCATATATAATAACTCTACGCGCAACGCATTCTTTTCGCTCCAAAAATGCTTAAATATCTGGATAGGTTAAGGCATCTACGATGGGATGGCGGACAGGAAAAAGGCAGCGAAGGAGAGTGCCAATGCTCCGGTCACAGAAGGGGAGAGGATAGCCAGGGGGCTGACCCAGGAGTCAAGGTTGGAGAGGCTCTGGAAGGAGGTAAGAAGGAGAGAGCACGGCGATGAAATTGATGTCATCGTACTGCCAAACCACGGGCTGGGGATGTCGCCCAGTTTCAGGTACGCGACAGGATTCACGAACGGAAGGTTCGAAGGCAGTTTCCTGATCATAACGGAGAGCAAAGTCACGCTCATAACCGATAGGATAGAGGCCGAGGCAGCAGGACTTCAGCGCTGGCCAGGCATGGAGATACTGGCTCCGGAAGGAAGGCACGAGGCGCTGAAGGAGCTGAGCGATAGGATATCCGGGAAGGTGACCGGGTTCGACGGCGTCAGCCTTTCTGCGTCGTACCTACGCGCGCTCGTCCATTATCATAGCCCGAAGAGCATTCGCGACGTGGCCCCGGAATTTATATCCGCAAGGCAGGTCAAGGACCTGACCGAAATAGGGCAGATAATGAAGGCCACCTTCATTGCAAAAAGGACGCTCAGGCGCGTCCCGGAGCTTATGCGTCCTGGCATAAGCGAGTTGGAGCTCGCCGCGGAACTGGACTACGCAGCATCAAGGCTCGGGTCTCACGGACCTGCATTCCCATCCGTCGTCGCTTTCGGCGCCAACACAACACAACCACACCACATATCTGGGGAGACGAGGCTGAGGCAAGGCAGCCCCGTGCTGGTCGACTACGGTGCGACCTTCCTGGGCTACTCTTCCGATGTTACAAGGTCCTACCTCTTCAGGCCAAGGAGCGCTGATGGCAAAACTGCGAAAAGGTTCGAGGAGATGTTTAGGATAGTCACGGAGGCGCAGGCTGACCTTGTTGCAAAAATGATGCCTGGCGTAAGGGGCGGCGCTGTTTACGCCGCGGGAAAGAGGCACCTCGACAGTGCCGCAAGGGGAAGGTACGCAGACACGCTGATACACGCGCTCGGGCATACTGTGGGAATAGAGCCGCACGACGGGACGGAGCCGCTCTCCAAGAATTCGCGCATAAGGCTGAGGCGCGAAATGGTGATAGCGGTAGAGCCCGGGGTGACAATCAAGGGAGAAATAGGAGTCAGGAAGGGCGACATCGCGGTTGTGAAGGAGGAAGGTGCGCAGATCATTTAGCGTTTCTATAATATTTGCTTGAAAGCGATTATATGGGTTCAAAAACGGAAAACAAGTTTGTCTGGGAAGTGGCCAGGCAGCGCGGCATGCCGGAGAACCAAGTAAGGCGCTACCTCCGTTTTGCTCAGGCAAACTCGGAAGGCATGGTATACCGGCCTGATGCAGCAATGCAGGCCATCTGGTCCACGCTTGCTCCCGACCGGAAGGCCATCATGCTAACGCAGATGTCAGTCACATCACTCGAGAGCCTCAATGCCATAAGAGAAAAGATGGAAGACTTATGGGTAGAGGCCCTGTCCACCAAAAAGGGCATGCCAGACCTGCCAGCACTGAACGGCTATCTGGGGCAACTGCCGCCGCAAGGCAAATACGCAAAGTGGCGCGGTCTGATTGGGGAGGGGATTGTTCGGCGTCATACTCTTGAGGAAGGGAGATTAGAGAAGGGCTCCAATGGCCATCTCACAACGAATTTCTACAGGCTCACGCACGCTGGCAACGAACTGGTCCTGCCTGTCGTCAGGTCTGCGATAAAGTTCGTGAACGCTGCAAGAAGCAGCCCAATCCCGCACCGTTACGACTCGATGTACAGGCTGCTTGGAGAGTTCCGCGATGGCATGCTGCAGTACCATATAGTGAAGGCTGTGATCGACAATCACAGCCTGACCGCAAGCGAGGCGTTGCGTTTTGTGAACGAGGCTGAGGTTGATACGACCGCGAGGCGCGCCTATGCAACTATACAAAGACTCGCGCATGCTGGCATCGTAGATTACGATTGGCTCGGAAGTGGCGCCAAGCCAGGCTCCGGCAGCGCACGAATTGCCTATCGGTACAGAAAGGACTCAAGGAGCGCGGATGATATAATTCAAGAGGAGATGGAAGCACGCAGGGGCAGGCGCAGCTATTCGCTCGGTCAGATGGCGCTTGTTGTAAGGCACGTTGTTTCGCACCCAGACCAGCCGC
>JASHRX010000045.1 GCA_030037075.1 Microcaldota archaeon
GAACTTATTTATTGCGTTGTAGCCCAGAAGGCCCTGGCGGGTGCCCATTATCGCCTTCCCTGCCCTAATGTATTCGGACACCTTTGTCTTTATCCCCGCATTGTAGGTGCTGAAAGGAGAGAGGCAGAGGTCGACATCGGCGAAGAGCTCCGCGGTGGTCAAGTACCTTCCGGAATATGTTACATTGCCAATCGTGCGCTCGGGGCAGCCGTGGCCATGCATTGTGAAGTGCTTATCGGGGAGCTTGGGCGCTACATGCTCGCTTATGTCCCTCATCGCAAGCGCATTTGGAATGTGGCCGTAGCTGCCGATGAACAGTATATTATCTATTTTACCTTTTACTTTCCGGGTCTTTGGCCTAACCGGCTTGTGCCATTCTGAGTATATCGAGAATATCTTGCTCTTCGAATCAGGGAAGTCTTCCTGAAGCTCGCGCCTGTGCGACTCGCCTGGAGTCAGGAAGACGGTCGATATGCCCATCATCAGTTTGTAATACGATAGATGGTATCGTATGTACCTGCTTTTGAGCAGCCTGCTTGTCACGAATATCTGCGCGGGGCTGGCGCCGTTAGCCTCGAGCCAGCGGACGTTGTCGCTTATCTCTGCAGGGATTCCCCTGCTCGAATCCACATAGCACATTACCTTCGCGTGTCTCTTCCCGTATTTGTTGATGTACCTATTGATCAACTTTGCAAGTATTACGTCGTTGACCATGATTATCTCTGGGTCGTACTCGGCAAGTTCCTTGAGCAGCTCGTCGTAGTGGCCCATCCTTTCTATGCTGGGCCGTTTTCCAAGCAAGACAAGGTGAGCGAGATCCATGTACCGTGACATTGCGGTTACGCTTCCGGTGCGCCTCTCCGATTTGACCTCATGCTGCTTGAAGCCGAACACCTTAGACGTGGCAGCCCTATTGGAGAGGGAAAAGAATTCGCAGTGCATGCCAAGCTCTCGGAAGGCCATCGCCGAGTATCTCATGAGCAGGCTGGTGTACGGCCTGTCTTCGAATATCGCCTCGGTCCCTATGAGTGCAACTCTTTTCATATAATCACATGCGTGTTCAGCCTTTTGCCATTATGGCCGTGTAAACCTCGAGCGTCCTCTTGGCGGTCTTCTCCCACGTGAAACCCCTTGCATACTCCATCGCCCTTTTCCTCTCCCTTTCGCTGTATCCGTTCTTCGCGAGTCCTTCTATTATCTCTGCCATATGCGCCTCATCCTTGGCCTCGATGCAGTATTTCCTAACCTCTTTGGGTATCATTGCGCCCTTGCAGAGTATGACAGGCAGGCCTCTCGCCTGCGCATCTATTATGTTGAGGCCAAAGCCCTCGTACTTCGATGGGTAAACAAACGCGTCGAAGCTGTCGTATATCTTGACAATGTCGTTTTCGGGCGCAAATCCCCTCAAAACAATTTTTCTGTTTCCGTTCCTGGCGTCCATGAGCGTGCTGTAGTAGCCTATGCTTGAGGGTTTGCCCCAGACATCGAAGGTCCCCTTGAAGTCTTTGGGCAGCATGTTGAAAGCCCTGATTGCAAATTCAGCGTTCTTCGTTGATGATGACGCACCCATGGTTCCGACCGTGAAGGACTTGGAGCGGGCCTTCTTCCTGACAGGCGCCATGAACCTTCTGTCAATGCCGAGACTGACCAGAAATATTCTTTTTTTATCATAACCGAGAGAGACCGCCTCATCTACCGTCTGCGTGGAGCTGGCGCACATGTAGTCGCAATTGAGCTCGAACCTTGCACCCTTTTCCAGCACCAGATAGGCACCAAGTCTTCTTCTTATGCCCGCCCTGTCCTCTTCTCTTGTCTCCGGTGCAGTCAGCACCCGAAGGTCGTGCACCGTCGCAAGCGTTGCGGCCGCGCCCCGCCTCGAAAGGCAGAGCGGCCTAGGGGCAAGGTTGTGTATTATATCATAATCGCTGAAATCGTAAAAGGCACTGCGTACGTAAGGTGAGAATCCTTCTGATAGAACCGGCAGGGTATCAAATTCGACCTTCTCAACTGTGAAGCCCTGTTTCTTTATCCCGACCAGGCTCCTGTACAGTTCGTACATAACCCTGTGGGCTCCGCTGCCATGCGGAGTGCTGAACTCGTGTCTCGTCCCAGGCAAGCATACCTTCAAGATTATCTACCAACCTTAAGGAACATCTCAGTTATTCCTTTGAGCACAACGCTCATGTCAAATACCTTCGCGGCCTTCTCCTTATTACTCTTCCTGTACGGAGCTATCTCCCTGCCCCTTGACTTTGCCTCAGCCAGCTTGGTCATGGGCTCTATGTATTCCTCTGCGGTGCCGCTCTTCGTAACGATCAGCTTAATTCCCAGGGCTTCGAAGTCTCTCCAGCTCTCCGTCCTCCTGCTCGTCAATATGCAGAGGCCGCTAGCTATTCCTTCGTGTATGATCCTGCCAAAGCTCTCATAAGCAGGGACGATGAGAGCGTCCACGCTTCCCTCTACCTTAATCTTCTCCTTGTCGCCGACCCGGCCGAGGAAGTGGACGTTGGCGTACGCTTTGTACGACTCTTCGGCTCCTTGGTCCCTCTCGCCTATAAAGTAGAACTCAAACATGTCCAGTTTACCCAGCACATTCAGCTTATCAATTATCTCCAGTACTATCTGCATGTCCTTTGCCATTCCTCCCACATGCAGGACGCGTAGCTTCCTCGAATTGTTCTTGCTGAATCGATAGATACCAAAGTCCGCCATTGGCGGTACATAGAACACATTTTCCCTCTTCAGTCCGACCACATCTATCATGTAATCTACTTGGTCCTTTGTTATCGCATGCGCGTATATGTTGTCCCTCTCATTTCCTATCGACCGAATGATGTGCCTCACGTGCATGTTAAGTAGGCTCTCGAGTATGTCGTGGTTTTTTATTATGTGGCCGTCCTTCAGGTGCAGGCTGTGGCAAGCTATGATATATTTCTGCCCTTTTGGCTTTTTTCTTATGTTAGCCATGTAATCGTGTATGCTGTACGGGAAGTATATCGGCGCGTCGCTTGGCAGGTTGTAGTAGGTAACGCGGTGCCACGAGAAAGGCAGCACGTACTCACTGCAACGCACTTCCTTTTTCGGCACATTCTTGTACCTAGCAAGCATCTTTCTGTAGTTTGGCAACTCTTTGTACCCTCGTACGTTCTCCGTTATTAGCAGCCTTGCGTCAATCCCATGCTCGCACATGTACTTCGCATATTCGTATATCTGCACCTCGGTCGCCCTGTAGCTGTACTTTATGTCGACCGGAGTGATGAGATATGCTTTCATTCGATTACCTCTTCGCGTCCATGACTTTCTTGAACATGGAGAGTATCTGCGGGAGTACGTATTTCTCATCAAAGTTCTTGATCACTATGCCCCTGTCGCTTTTCTTGCTCGTGTTCCACCTACTTCCCAATCTGGCTTTCGCTTTTGCTGCGGCCAGCAACGGTTTAACGTACTCCTCAGGTTCTCCTGTGTTGGTTATCGTCATGTCTATTCCTAGGCCATTTACATACAGGCTGGCGGGGTTGCGCCTGCTCGCCATAATCCGCAGGCCGCTCGCAATCCCTTCAATCATTGCCTTGGAGAATGTTTCAACAGCAGGCACAATCATCACGTCCATTCCTGAGAGCAGCTTTGCCTTTTCTTCGTCGCTTATCGCACCCATAAGGTGCAGGTTCTTGTGCGATAGCGCGTACCTCTTTAGTTCATCCGGCTGTTCGTGCCAGACAAAATAGAACTCAAATTTATCTATGTCACCACTGTCAATAAGGCGCTTTATCGTACCTGCAACTACGCCGGAGCCTTTGCCCTCTCCGCCGACGTGCACCACCTTCAGTCTCTTCGAGCCATTGCTAGAGACCCTGTACTTGCTTCCGTCAATCATCACAGGTATGTAGAAGATGTTCCTGCGTTCTACGCCTAAGCTTTCAAGGTATGAAACCTGCTCCATGTTCACCGCGTGGAAGTACAGGCTCTTGGATTCGCTTCCTAGCGACCGGATGGAGAGGCGCAGCCAGGAGTTCAGGCTCTTGCTCAGCGCCTTGCTTCCCGCTACAAGCTGGCCTGCCTTGAGGTGCATTCCGTGGCAGCCGATTATGTACTTCTGGCCCTTCGGCTTAGTCACCACGTTTAGCAAATACTGGTATATTCCGAAGGGCAGGTAGAGCAGCGAGTCCCGCGGCAGCCCGTTGTAGATGAAGAGGTGGTACTTGAGCGGCAATGTTATCTCGGTGCAGTCCACGTCCCTTTTTGGAACGCTTCTATAGCGCTTCTCTAGGCTCTTGTAGCCCTTGTTCGGCGTCCATTTGCGCTTGGTGCTCGTTACCAGCAGCTCCACATCGAGGCCCCTGTCGTGCAGGTACTTTGCATACTCGTAGACGAGGAACTCAGTCGCCTTGTAGCTGTACTTTATGTCAAGCGGCGTTATGAGAGATATCTTCAAGGCATCACCTCCTCTTTGATAGCGAGGCGATCAGCATCTCCCTCACCTTCTTGGGCGGCAGCCTTTCGAGTATTGCCTTCTCGGCTATGCTGTAGCCTATGCTGTAGCCCCTGTTCCTGTTCGATGTGACTAAGCGCGCAATTATGTCATCAAACCTTGTCCGCCTCTCAAGGACCCCTAGGTCCACCTTGTAAAGCTTCGAGACATAATAGGAGAAGACGACGCTCTCCGCGGTGAGCTCCTCCGGCAGCGACTTTATCGAGGTGCTCCTGCTGTCAGATTCGGCAAGCGGATGGTGGACCACCGCCCTGTCAAACCATATCGGGACGAATCCCCTATCGAGCACTTCCAGCGCTGCGGCGGGCTCGTTCCTGCCTCCCTGTTTCGTGTAGCCCGGAAGCCTGAACCCGTGCAGCGCGTCCCTCTTCCACGACATGTTGACCCC
>JASHRX010000046.1 GCA_030037075.1 Microcaldota archaeon
AATTGTCAGTGATCGAAAGGTCGGGAGTTCAAATCTCCCCGGGCCCATTTGATTTTATGATTGGTAAATTATTCTTGTCTGGCGGCGGGGATGAGAAGCAGACGTTTGTTCTAGATGAGGTTTTCCTCAAGGGCGTAAGCACAATTCTCTACATCCCTGTCGCGTGGCCCAACGATGATTTTGAGAGCTGCGCCAAGTGGTTCACCAATGCGATGTCGGAACACAAGAAAGTGGAAATCCAGGTGTTGACAGACCTGCAGAAACACGTGAACCTGCAAGATTACGACGCAGTTTACGTAGGCGGAGGCAACACCTTCAAGCTCCTTAAGCGCATTCGTGAGAGCGGCTTCGATAAGAACCTCATCGAGTACTACCAATCGGGTGGAACCGTATACGGCGGCTCTGCGGGCGCGCTGATATGGGGGAAAGACATAGAGGTTGCCAAATTATGCGTTGATAAGGACGCGAACTTGGTAGGCCTCAAAGACACGAACGGCTTTGATGCCCTGCACGGACTAGACATACAATGCCATTACGACCCTACCCAACTGGAGGAGCACCAGGAGTACATATCGAAGAGCGGCAGAGGGGTCATTGCGATACCAGAGGAGTCGGCCATATTTCTAGAAGGCGGTAGGGCGAGAGTGATAGGGCTAAAGCCCGTTACACTGATCACTCTAGCCTCTTCTAAGAACTACGAAGTCGACCAGGAAGTCGAACTGCCCACCTAGGAAAGCCAACTACGATGTGTGGTGCTCTGGGTGGTGTTCGTGGTGCTGCGGCGGCTTCTTCTGCGACAGGTAGTAAGCCACTCCGCCTATTATGATTATCACGACGATCACCGCGCCCACTATGAGCGCTGTGTTGCTGCTCGATGAGGGGCTTGGCGTTGTTGGCGCCACTGTGGTCGGCGCTGTAGTTACAGCAACTGTGCTGGTGTTGTACGGCACTGTAGTGGAGTTTGTAACTCCAGGCGTGCTCGTCCCTGCGAAGCTGCACGGCGTGCTCGAAGCGGCCTCGCCTGGCTTGTACATCGCTATGTTGTAGCTCAGTATGCTCCCTCCGGCCTGGTATGTGGTGTTGAATGTTACGGTGTTGTATCCAGTGTAGTTCGCCTCGATGGTCTGGATGCCCCTTCCTAGCCTAAGCAGGTAGTTGCCCGTAGATGTTGAATAGTTGACCGCTGTAGAGTACGTAGGAGAATGGACATAAACGCCCGCAAGCGGCTGGCACGTGCCTCCATCGTATGTTACACCCGCAATGGTGTAGGTGGACAAGACAGCCGCGTTCGCATAGCTGATCAATGAGCTCATCATTACTGCTACCAATGCATATCGGAATAGATTTGTAACTCGCATAGATTCTGGACGCAATTAAGGTTTTTAAAGCTTTGCAGGCTTTAGGCCTCGCCCCTGCCGCCAGCCTGTGCACCAATGTTTATATAAAGATGAGCAGCGACGTGCTATGGCGATCGGATGAAGGCTCAGATGCTCGCCCTGATATCGTTTGTCATACTCGCCACAGTCACGTACGCGCAGTATGGCTATGGCTACTCCCATGTAGTTCTGCAGCAGTCGTCCGTTACGCTCATCAATGGAGGAATATCGAAAATCAACTACACGGTGCAGTTGACCAGCGGCAACACCTGGGGCACCACGATAAACATCGTCAACGCGCAGGCGCTCACCAGCGAAGGTATAACCACAACGCTGAGCAAGACCTACGGGAACCCGCCGTACAACGGAAACCTCACGATAAACATATCGCCATCCGCCGAAAAGGGAACCTACCAGATGATACTCAATGCGACAGGGGACGATCCATCCACAAATAACACTGTCTTGGTAATAAACATAGTCGCGCCGGGGCAGAGCACCACGACGATACAGCCCAACAGCTCGTCCAATGTGACTACATCTATTGCAGCGACTACCATACCTGCCGCATCAACCACGATACCGTATAATGTACTCTCAAACCCTGTCGGGTCGATGGATGCGCTTTACACGGGCATCGCGGGAATTATAGTCGCTCTCATAATTGCAGGCGCGCTCATGCTGCCCTTCAAGGGCACGCCCACAAGGCTTGACATATGGGGCGCTGCTCTCATAGTGATAGGGACGATAGCCTGGCTTGCCGGCGACTACACATTCATCAGCACTCTCCTATGGGCTGGCGTAGCCCTCCTTGCTCTCGGAATCATAGTCTGGCTTGCCGGAGACGTTATGGCGGGCTCCTTCAAGAAGACAAGCTCACACACAGCGCTGATAGTGCTGGGCCTCGTGCTCATCATAGTTGGGATGGGCGTATGGCTCTATGGCGACTTCCATGGCGGCGGCTGGCCGGAGGTCTGGGTTGGCGTAGGCCTGATCGTGATCGGCACCCTGATATGGCTCGCTGGTAATGCTATAGGCGGCGCCTTCCGCATGAGCAGGAAATGACGCTTTACGAGAACAAAATAGACAGGAAAGCAATAAATATCTGTAGAGTACACCTCTAGTGAGAACGATGGTAGCAAAACCGGCCGGCGACTCTGGGGCCGATTCTAAGGGTTCAAAGAAGAGCGGCAGCAATGCGGCTTCAGCAGAAGCAACCCAGCAGGCCCCTCCGGTTCAGCAGCAGCCGCCGATTCCTCCTGCGCCCGCTCCAGCCGCCCCCGTAGTGAGCGAGGAGGCGAAGGACCACTGGAAGAAGGGAAACGCGCTCTTCGAGAGCAGCAAGTTCCAGGAGGCGATAGCCGAATATGACGAGGCCCTCAAGATTGACGAGAAGTACGCCGACGCTTACTTCAACAGGGCGCTCACCTTCAGGATAGTCCACGATTACGATTCTGCGCAGAAGGACCTCGAGGTGGTCCTCAAGCTGCAGCCGAAGAGCCACGATGCACCCCTTCTCATAGGAGACATACTTGAGAGCAAGAACGACTTCCTGGGCGCGCGTTTCTGGTACGAGAAGTCGTTGGCCAACAATCCCAATTACACCGAGGCGAAGAACAGGCTGGAGCACATCGATTCACTGATACACATGGAGTCGCAGCCCAACTACGGGACCGGAGCGAAGAAGAGCACGGTGGGCGGCAGCGGCAAGTCCATGGAGCAGGAGGGCACGCTCATAGAGGAGGGGCAGATAAAGAGGATAGCCTTCACGAAGCCGAAGATAAAGTTCAACGATGTGGTGGGGCTGGACAAGGTTAAGAAGTACCTCAAGGAGAACATAGTATACGCGATAGAGAGGCCGGAGCTATTCAAGAAGTACGGGAAGAAGAGAGGGCTCGGCCTCATACTCTACGGACCTCCAGGTGTAGGAAAGACTCTCATAGTAAGCGCGATAGGCGGAGAGGCGAGCGCCAACGTGCTGATCGCAAGGATAAACCAGATAATCGACATGTACACCGGCAATACTGAAAAGAACCTGCACGCGATCTTCGAGCAGGCGAGGAAGAACACGCCCTGCATAATAATGTTCGACGAGCTCGACGCCATGGGTACGAAGAGAGGAGGAGAGGGGCCGCAGGGCGGGGAGAGCTCTGCCATGAGAATCGCGGTCAACCAGTTCCTTACAGAGATGAATGGACTGGAGGAGAACCCAGAAGGAATATTCGTAATAGGGACGACGAACCAGCCGTGGGACATAGACCCCGCGCTCAAGCGTTCGGGCAGGTTCGGTGATGCAATATACCTGAAGCCGCCGGGCTACAGGGACAGGGTCGCGCTGATCAAGTTCGAGATGAAGAACAAGCCGAGCGGCTGGATAAACTATGGAAGAATCGCGCGTGCAACGACAGGGTACTCTCCGGCTGACATATCAAGGATAGTGGACAAGGCTGCGATGAGGCCATTGCTTCACGAATACCGGTACAACAAGGGCAGGAGCCTTGGCATGTCTGACTTCATAGCGATACTGAAGGACAAGGACACTGCAGGGAGCTCCTTGGACGAGTGGTACAGCATGGTAAAGAAGGACGTCATCAGCAAGACAGAAACTCAAATGGTAGATGGGAAGAAGCAGGAGATTGTGAAGGAGGGTAAGCTGGACGCGCAGGAGAAGATCCTATACAAGAAGATGGTGAAGGACATAAAGTGGAACACCAACAAGCTGGTGATAGGCTTCAGGAAGATTACCAGATGGTGGGCCACCTATCTCTTCTAGGAAAGCCTTTATTAAGCTAGTTCTGTAATACAACCATGCTTTCCGTATACAATACAATGGGCAGGAAGAAGGAGAAGTTCGAGCCGATGAGCGAGAACAAGGTGCACCTCTTTGTCTGCGGCCTGACCGTTTATGATGACGCTCACCTTGGGCACGCGAAGACATTCATAAACTTCGATGTGATTGTGAGGTGGCTGCGACACTTGGGTTATTTCGTCAAATATGCGCAGAGCGTAACAGACATAGATGACAAGATAATAAAGAGGGCGAGCGAGCAGGGCCAGGACCCTATAGAGCTGGCGAGGAACTTCGAGGAGAGGTTCCTCCAGGACCTGGATGCACTGGGCGCGAAGAAGAACGTTGATATGTTCCTCAGGTCGCACGACTACATAGAAGCGATGCGCAAGCAGATACAACTACTGTTCGACAAGGGGTACGCTTACTACCTTGACGGCGATGTCTACTACGACGTCGCGAAGTTCAAGGACTATACAAAATTATCGCACATGAAGATAGAGGAGCTGGAGAAGCACAGGATAGAGCCAAAGGAAGGGAAGAAGAACGTGTATGATTTCGCCTTGTGGAAGGCCGCAAAGGATGGCGAGCCCAGTTGGCGAATAAAGGTGAGGACGAAAGGCAAAGAAATAGAGCTGAACGGCAGGCCGGGCTGGCACATAGAAGACACTGCAATGACCTATGAAGTTTTCGGCCCACAGTATGACATGCACGGAGGGGCCAACGAGCTGATCTTCCCGCATCATACGAACGAGATAGCGCAGGCGGAGGCGGCATTTGGAAAAATCCCGTTTGTAAAGTATTGGCTGCACTCTGGAGTCTTCAGCATAAAGGGAGAGAAGATGTCAAAGAGCCTCAAGAACTTCGTAACGATAAGGGAGGCGCTCAAGACTCACAGCGCGGAGGCGCTCAGGCTCCTATACTCATCTACGCACTATAGGAAGGACATGGATTACTCAGATGAAACGATACAGGAGGCAGAGAAGAGGCTAGGTTACCTATATGCGGCATTGGGCGTCTTCTACAACATGGATGATGACACAGATGAGAAGAAGGGATCTGAGATTAC
This sequence comes from Microcaldota archaeon, assembly GCA_030037075.1. Lineage (GTDB taxonomy): Archaea > Micrarchaeota > Micrarchaeia > Micrarchaeales > Micrarchaeaceae > JAJZAB01. The sequence goes on from JASHRX010000046.1 coordinate 5,234, forward strand.
CGATGTGATCGAAACGCTGAAAAAGGATTTCGGCGATGCGATGAATGATGATTTCAACACGCCGCTTGCGCTCTCGAGCCTTACGATTGCGCTAAACAAGCTGAGGTCCTTCGCGGAGAACAACACCTCTGTCGGAAAGGGGATAAAGGAGAGCTCGATCAACGAGATACTCGAGCTGGCAGGCACAATGGGCATGCTGCAGAGCGAAGTCTACAAGGAACCGATACCCGGAGAGCTCAGCTTGCTGATGCAGAAAAGAGAAGGGCTGAGAAAGCAGAAGAAGTTCAAGGAATCGGATGAAATTAGGGCGCAGTTGAAGAGCAAGTACCACATTGTCTTGGAGGACTCCCCAGACGGAGTGAAGTGGTATCGCGAGATTATATCATAAAAGGCCTTTGCCGGCCCAAGCCTTTTTGTTCCGTGTCCTTAAGTATATCGTTAGATATACAACGATATACATTTCTTGATGCAATAAGTAGCTGGCTTAGTAAAATCTAGCTTTACCGAGCATCTCCCAAGTTACATTTTCTGGTATCGCGTTAAGCTCGCCACGATACAGTGTAGTAACACCTTGAAGGTGCAGCTTTCCAGTGATAGTGTTTGCTCTAAAATAGCAAAACTCATAATTTCCGTTTCTGTCCTGGGCTATTGTCAGTCTATCATCAAGAGGTGTTGGGCCTACCGGAAACCCTGCAATAACGATAGTTCCGTTCGGTCTACTTCTCATGGAAGTTGGAATATCTCCTCCGTCAGCTTCAAAACCAGTTTGGGCCATTGCCTCTGCTTTTGTAACGAGCTTTGGTCCTTGCCTCAGTAAATCTCCAACAGGGTCATTTGATATAGAAGTATCCGTTCGCCCTAGAACTTTCGGCTCGCCCATAGGAAGCGGAACCACCTGAACCTTATCTTTCTTAGCGCCCTCAGGAGAATAAACCAGAGCTGGTACATAGCCTTGAGCACCAAGGTTAAGAACAACTATGCTTCGTCCACCTTTATAGGTTCCTGAAAGGACATCATCTCTTGTAATGACACCAACTTTTTGAGTAGCTCCTTGCATGCAATCACACAACTCTCTTATTATTCAGATATTTATACTTTACAAAGAGTCAGTTTTGTGGAGAGAAGCCCGCCGTTTTGTCGTCGAAATTACGACGACAGGCCTTTGCCGGGAGTCGGACCCGGTCTTGAAGGTCCACAGCCTTCCGTGCGAGCCGTTACACCACAAAGGCCATACCTTACGATTGCCTTGTCGGATTATTTAAGCCTTTGTACCTTGTACTTCAGTAAATACAAATATACAAGGATACATTTGCTGGCAATCCACGGATGCTACTATAGTTTTATAAACCTTTATTTACCACTATGAACTATGACTAAGGGGGAAAAGCCCAAGGATGAAATCTGGGCTCTCAGGAAGGCGATAACAAGGCCCAACTATGCTGTCATGGAACTCCTTTTGAAGAAATCACCAAGGACCACCCGCGAGCTCTATTCTGTCCTTGAGAAGAGGTTCACTCGCAAGACGCTTATCATAACGCTCAGGGAGCTCTCCCTGAGCCTCAA
>JASHRX010000047.1 GCA_030037075.1 Microcaldota archaeon
CAGAACGTCAACGTGGTATTGATCGACCCGGCAGGCTTCATCAACAACATCAACAACCAGATGACCGTTAAGGTCTCGGGAGCCAGCGGCGGATCACCCGCTTCAGGAACCGTGCAGTTCACGGGCGCAACGAACAGCCTGCTAACGGCAACGCCACAGTACCTCTCAACAGCGTTCACGAACATCTCGGCAATAACATTCCAGAACGGCGCATACCCAGACCTATCGGTGTATGTATTCCCAACGAACGTGCCTTACAACAGTCTGGCACTGGCGATAGCAACATTGGTCTACCAGCAGCCGACAGTGCAGTACCCATCCTCAGTCGCCTCAGTCGACCTGCAGGCAGGTGCCGGAAACGTCATCTACAACCAGCAGAACGGCCAGCCGACAGAGTACTTCACTTTGAACGGACCGGCAGTACCGACAACGCAGCAGACGTCAAGAACGCAGTACTTCACGTACCAGCTCAACGAGAGCGCGGTACCAGGAAACTCTGCGGCAATTGACTCGCTGAGCTTGGCAATCTTCAACAACACAGCAGGCCTATCGGGATCATCGTCAGGCTTCCTATGGCTGAACGCCTCAGTTGGAACACAGGGAGGCGCACCAGGCAACAGGAACAACATGACGTACACATCGACTGGCTCAGGAACAGGAGGCGTTGGATCCGTCAACGTGGGTCTTGGCTTCAGGACAGAGAGGGGAAGCAGCATTGCTTCAGAGTCCTCGACGTCCGTGACAGTCAACTACGCGAAGGCGGTTGACCAGTTGCTCCTGTCGATTGCACCGGCAAGCTCAACAGTGGCAACGACAACGCAGAGGCAGTACGGGCCGTTCTCAGTCGGACAGGCGGTGAACATACCGGGAGTGCAGAACGTCACAGTCTCAAAGGTGACGGGAAGCGCAACACTTGGTAGCGGTGCATCGTACACGATAACGGGCCTGAACAACCTGACAGCGACGCCAAGCGTATCGCAGGCATTGGTACCTGTATGGCTAACAAACCTAAGCACAACCCCATTGGTGGTGCTGGACAGCCAGGCAAACCCAAGCAGCTCGCTGATCTTGATTGGATCAGGATACGTGAACAGCCTATCGCAGCAGGTCGTGCCGTGGTCGAACTACACACCGGCAACGCAGATCGTCTCAGCGTACGGAAACAAGATCGTAGTGGCTGGATACACTGCAGCGCAGACAACTGCGGCAGCGAACCAGTTCATACAGGATCTGTACGCAGCGGCTTCGTCATCGTAAACAGCTAGTAATTAAACAGACAGACAAGGAAGGCTTCTGCCTTCCTTACTTCTTTTTTTATTTTTTATGCTTTAGCATGAGCCATGCTCCGAATCTTCTCGTCATCTTTATAAATATTCCTGTGCAATAGTAATGGAGCGATCATGTCAAGGCCTTACTTGCTAGCTGCAATGATGGCGATTCTTGCAATACTGCCGCTGAGCGCGCACGCTGCGGCATATCCGACAGGCTTCTACGCCTTCCTTCTCAAGTACACGAATCAAGGCACCATAAACTCAAGCGTATACTACAACCAGAGCGTGGGGCAGAACACCTACATTGTCATGGAGCTCAGCTCCGGTTCCTATGCTCTCATAAACAGCACCGGCGGCGCATACTCCTTTGTACTGAACAACGATACGGTATACGCTGCGATGCAGGGCTTCGCGCTAACCAGGTTCTATCCAACGAACAGCACGCTCTCCAAGCTCAATTCGTACATGGCGTCTTACGAGCAGACGGCGGCCACGAACATAACGATGTGCATAACCTCCACGGGGCTTAACAGGTTCACCTGCACGGAGGCGAACGCCTGCCAGTCGTGCTACTCTGTCCCGATATGCAAGGACTTCATAGTGCTCTACGGAAGCGGCAACACGACGACATACACATCGGTGTCTAACCTGATGGGCCAGGCGATAGAGAACTTCTCGAACAACTACAACATGCTCAACTCGAGCTACAACTCCTACAACTCCATCTTATCGAGCATAAACACCACAAACACGTACACGACACTGTCGCAGCTGCAGAGCGTCGTGAGCCGTATATCCAACATATCGACCGCATTGCCGAAGAACCAGCTCTTCCCGCTGCCGCAGGGCTTCAGCCCGAGCAACCTATCGTCATGCTACATAGGGGTTCCATCATCGCAGCCCTGGTACTGCAACCCGATAGGATTCTGCCCCCCGATAAGCTTCAACGCGACCGACCTGTATGACATACATGCGCTTCTGACAGCGTCTCTCAGCACGCCCATCTCGAGCGGCGGGATAAAGGCCTTCTCGAGCAACGTAACGAAGGAGGACTACCTCATGGTGGCTCCACAGGTAGTGACAGGCCTGAAGGCCCTGATAGCCGAATACTCCGGCAGGTTCAACGCGACCTCATACAACGCGAGCGCCCTCCTTTTCGCCTACCACAACGCGAGCCTCTCAGGCTCCCTGACCGCATTGCAGGGCACATACACCCAGCTGGCGAACCTCAACATATCGAGGAACGCGACCTCGTACAACGCCACGCTCACCGCGCAGTTCGCCAACGTCACATCCTTGTATGCCACGCTGCACGGCCAATACAGCAGCATCAAGGACCTCGCGACGAATAACACTGCCGTAATAGAGGCGCGCGAGCTGGAGTACCAGAACGAGCCCGCGCAGCTTGCCACGCTGGCATACACCCAGCAGTCCATCAACGATCTGCTTGCCGTGGGGATAAACTCAAGCCAGTACGCATCCGTGTACGCGGAGCTGAAGAGCGTGCACAACGGCCTCGGATCAATAGGCAAGCCGATATACATGGGCGCGTTCGTCAAGTCTGTCGACGGAGGAATACTCAACAGCATACTATCGGGGTCGAATGCCCCAGTTCCCAGCAAGCTCGCCTCAGCCCCATTCTACGTCTTCCTGATAACCCTGCTGATAGGCATCTTGGTGATATTCGCAATATACATGGTCACGTACAACAGGTGGAACAGGAAGAAGAAGCTGCACATGCACCCAGGGGCGAAGCGCGCATGGCTCCTGCTCTTCGTAGTGCTAGGTGCCATAGCGGTGCTCGTATCATACGCAACCTACACGTACGCACAGCAGGCGAACAGCTTCCTCCCGATAGACGGTTTCGCACAGCAGCTCGCCTCCCATTCCAACGCGTTCATCGCGTACAACGGCAGCGCGGCGTACTCCAACGCTTCCATAGAGCAGTGCGTCAACGCGGTGCAAGCCAGCCTGAACAGCACCGGCAAGTCCATCAAGGTCATAACGATGCAGAATTACACATGCACGGGAACGGGCGAGAGCCCAACCTGCTTCGACCAGCTCCTGTCGAGCGGGACGCCCACCATAGTGGTGAGCGAGGGTCAGATAAGCAGCGTAGTTTACAGAGGGCTATACGGCCACGCGCTCTACGCGTCAGGCCAGTCCGTCGTTGGTAGCTCCTGTTATCTAAGTTCCGTAGTAAAGGCGCAGTGATGGGCGATGGCACAGAAGAGCGAGAAGAAGCAGGAGAAAAAGAACACGGGTAACGGCAGGAAGTACCTCGCTGTAATCGGTATAGTTGTAGTCTTCATCGCAGTGGCCGGCGGCCTGGTCTACGGGCTGGGCAGGACGCAGCCCACGAGCTTCTCGACCTTCAAGCAGAACTTCGACTCTGCTCCGCGCGTCGCCATATACGCCACAGGGTACAACGGCACGCAATTGGGATCCACGATAGGCTGCGCAACAGCCGTCATAGAGAGCATCGTGGGGAGCTCCACATACCACAGGAACTCGAGCACCATAGATCTGTATGTGATGAACAGCACGGCGTGCACATTCGAGAACGGCATAGGCGGCCAGATATCCAACTACTCGTTCAACTCGATAGGCAACTGCCTCTCGGCGAGCCAGCACGAGCCCAGCATATTCATAAACTACAGCGAGACGAACATCACAAGGATAACGCCGACGACATTGCACATATCGGGAAACGAGCAGTTCCTGGAGCTCTGCGGAGTCGCATCCGAGATAACCTAACCTACTATGCCCTGTACTTGAGCATCGCAGCCACTCCCCCGAAGCCGAGAAGCAGCTCCTTGCCGTACTGGCTGTTGGCCGATACAAAGGATACCTCCACGTTCATGTTGTCCGCCGTTTCGATGAGTTCTTCTACAGCATCCGTCTCCTTAATCACCTCAAGGGTGCCCCCCTCCGTATGCCGTGTCTGCCGGCTGTTGCCCTGCTCAACGGCCGTGAATTCCGTGCCGCAGGTGCCGCACCTGTATGTAACAGAAGTAAGCTCTATCTCATCGCTCAGTATCAGCCTAGAGACGTTGTTGTTGAGCAGCGCGTTCTTCACATTATCGTATTTTGACGTCGCAAGCCCGTTCCTCGCCACCTCGCTCAGGAACCTCTCCATCACCCTGCGCTCCTGCACAGCCGCCTGCTCCTTGAGCAGCTCCTTCGACCTCTCAAGCAGCTCGTTGACGCCCATGCTCTCGTCCGTGTAGCCGGTGTCGAAGACCCCGAGCACCTTTACCTGGTAGTTCAGCACCTTCGCCTTGGCGAAGTTGTCCTTCGTTGGGCCAGGTCCCCCTACAACAAGGCCGAGTATCTTGGCGAAGCCGTACTTTTCGAATACAACGTTCACGGCGTCGCCGACGCTCTTGTAGTAGTCGTTTATGCTCTCCGATATTGCCCTCTCGTACCTTGCGGCCGATTGGCCCCCCTTCCTCACCTTCGCGTGCGCGAACGACCTTATCTTCTGCTCGACCGTGACGTTCGTGCCCCTGAGTACTGCTATGGTGGCGTCCCTTCCGTCCATCACGAGCAGCACGTAGAGCTCCTTCGCCTCCATCTGGTCCAGCAGCGGGTCAAGCAGGAACTGCGAGTCGCACCTGTATATCCTTGACTTGATCGGCTGGGGCGGCTCTATCGAGAAAAGCTCTATGTCGGGCTTGGCCTGCACGTTCGATATGTTGCCGCAGAAGACTGCCATGCCGTTCTTGGGCGGATTCTTGTAGAGCTTGAGGTACTGCATTATCTTCTCTATTGCCGACTGTACGTTCTGCCTCGTCGTCTTCGACTTTATGTTGCCTGATTGGCCGTGCTCGTCCCTTAGAGTTCCTATCATGTCGGATATCTGCGAGTCTGGAGGCACGTATATGGAGATGAGCTCTGTGCCGGACCCTCGTATGGACGAAAGCCGCTTCAGTTCCCTCTTTATGCTATACTCTTCCTTCATAGGACCACAAAGGATGCGCTACTCCCCTATTCTGCTCTTGCCCATGTAGGGCACAAGCACCTTGGGGACGGTTATTGTGCCGTCGCTGTTCGCATAGTTCTCAACTATGCAGACGAGCATTCGCTCTGCTGCAACGGCTGTGTTGTTCAGCGTGTAGACATACCTCCTTTCGCCCTTGTGGTCGTACTTTATGTCCAGCCGCATGCTCTGCCAGGCCTTTGCGGTGGAGCAGGAGCCCAGCTCCCTGTAGTCTCCCTGGCCGGGGAAGTAGCCCTCTATGTCGACGGTCTTGGCCATCTGGTGGCCCGTGTCTCCGCTGCAGAGCGTAAGGAGCCTGTAGGGGATGCCAAGGGACTGCACTATCTGCTCCGTGTTGCCGAGCAGTTCGTCGAAGTACTTGCTCTCGTCCTCCTCCCTGCAATAAACAAACTGCTCTATCTTGTCGAACTGGTGCACACGGAAAATGCCCTTGGTGTCCTTGCCGTGCGCGCCCGCCTCCCTCCTGAAGCACGGGCTTATCCCCGCATACTTTAGCGGCAGGTCGTTGCCGGAGAAGAGTTCCCCGGCATGCATGGCTGCGATTGCGTGCTCGGCCGTCGCTATCAGATACATATCATCATCAACGTGCTCAAGTTCGTTTTTCTGCGCCGCTTCCCTCGATTCACCCACAGCATAGAGCGCATCCTCGAATGTGGCTATCGGAGCAACGCCCTTGTAGTACTTCTTCCTGAGCATGAATGGCGGAAGTATCGCCTTGTAACCCTTTGTTGCAAGAAAGTCCAATGCGTATCTCAAGACAGACTGTTCTAGCAGGACAAGGTCCCCCTTCAGGAAGTAGAACCTTGCGCCCGAGACCTTGGCAGCCCTTTCGACGTCAAGAAGGCCCATTTTTGTGAGTATCTCCTCGTGGCTCCCAACTCCGCTCTTCTTAGGCTCGCCCCATTTCCTTATTACCTTGTTAGCATCAGGAGGATCTCCTTCAGGAACCGATTTATCCAACACATTTGGAAGGTTCCAAAGTAGTTCGTCTATTCTGTTTGCCTTCTCCCCAAGTTCCTTTTCGCCCTTTTCTATTTCAGCCTTCAGGTCGGCAAGCTGTGCTATCTGCTTCGTTGCGTCCTTCTTTTTCTTCTTCAGTTCGCTTATCTTCAGGCTCTCCTTGTTGCGCTCGGACTGCAGTTCCTGGAGCTTTGTCTTCCTTGTCCTCCATTCCTCATCGAGCGCGAGCAGCTCCTCTACAGGGTACTTGCTCCTTCGCTTCTTTAGCGAACTTCTTATCTCTTCTATGTTGTCCCTTAGATACTTCGTCGTAAGCATGCGATTCTATATAAATCCTCCATAAAGAGTTATAAAGAGTTCGTACTATGCAGGGGTGGCAGAGCCTGGCCAAATGCGACGGGCTTAGGACCCGTTCCCTTTAGTGGGTGCGAGAGTTCAAATCTCTCCCCCTGCACCAGCTTTAAATAATTAGCATAAGAATCTACGGGTTGTGGGAATGAAACCTGTTTTTGCGGCGCTTGTCTTGATGCTACTTATCGGCGCGGCTAGTGCAGGCACCGTGACGCTGAGCGGAGCATGCTCCACCAAAGTGATAAACCAGACGTCGAATTACACAGACTTCGGCCTCTTGAATTCGGGCAACGAGACCGCCACCTCGCTGGTTGTGGTGGCGAACTACAAAGGCGCCATCACCTCAAACTCGGAGGAAGCGGCCACATCGATATCGCCGCAGCAGAACCTCACATTCAAGTTCTTCTTCCACAACTTCTCAGAGCCGGGCAGCTACGCGGGCAGCTTCACTGTTGGCTACACCCAGGACTCGAGCAACTTCTTTGCAGTCTTCCCGTGCATTCTGCAGTTCGAGAACAAGACCACAAGCGTGGTTCGGTTCAGCGACATACACCAGAGCGGCAATGTGCTGAGCGCGAACGTGATAAACATAGGTACAATGGCTGTAAACGCGACAGTCTCCCTGATACTGCCGCCCGGCTTTCAATACTCGCCTGAGAGCGCAAACGTAAGCTTAGGTCCATCAGCCCAGCAGGCGGTTTATTTTGTGCTCTCCGAACCGAGCCTATCTGGCGCAAGCTACGGAGCTGGCGCAGCGCTATCGTACATGCAAGGGGGCATGCACTACGCTGATGCCGCGACGTTCACCATCGGAGGATCGCAGAGCGGCAGCTCCACCCTTACCAAGTCTCCATACCTGCCCTACGAGGTAGCTGTCGTCGTAATAGTGGTTATACTCGTTCTGATAGCCGTATCTGTGCTCCTGAGAAAGAGGGCCCGTCCACAGCGTCAAACGCAGCCGCCGAGCGCGTGAGGGCTAGCCCCCTGTCGTGCTATTCTTCAGGCCCGTGATGTAATAGAAGCCGAATGTCTGTTTGCCTGCATACGGTTCGCTGTAGGTTGCATTGGCTATGCTCTGCAGCGTGAAGGTGCTGTTCACGTAGTTGCAGATGTTGTTCGGCGTGTAGCACCAGTACCCCCAGTCGAGCACTAAGCAGCTGTACTGCTGCTTGTAGTTCTGGTACGATGATGGGTACAGATATGCCATCTGCGCGGCCGTCCTGTTGTTTATTATGAAGAATGTCGGGTCGTAGCTGAAGACAAGGCACTGAGAGGGTATGCTCTTGCTGTTGTTGTAGACGAAGTTTTCGTAGAACCTGGCGCTGCCCGCCTGCTGGATCTGGGATGGCTGCACGCCCAGGAGCGGCCCCAGCGAGTAGAGCGAATAGAATATTATCACAAGGATGGCGGCGGAGCCTGCAAGCCTCGCAGCCATGACGAGTTTCTTCTTGCGGAAGCGGCCCCTAAGGAACGGCAGCGACACGAAGTAGCCTCCGAGTATGCCGGCAGGCGCGGCCACCGCAAGCATGAACCTCCAGTCGACGCCGAAGGTGACAGAGCCCGCATAGAAGAAGGTGTAGAGCAGGAAGAAGGCGCCGAACCAGATTACTAGGGCGAGCGCCTGCCTTCTCTTCCTGGTAATCATAACCGCCAGGCCCAAGACTGCAAGCACAGTGAACGAGATGGGCTGCATCACATAGTCTGACTTGTAAGTGTCGAGCCAGTAGAGCACGTTCGTGCAGAAGTTCGCCTCGAAATTGCGAAGGCCCAGAGACGATGAAGCGGTTATGGTTGGTTGGTTCGCCACGCAGCTCTCCTGAAGGTACGCGCCCTGGTAGCCGTAGTTGCCCGTGGTGAACTGCGCGTACGTGTATATCATCTCAGGTAATATCGATATAGCAAAAGCGAGCACGACAAGCAGCACGCTAGTGTTCAGGATGTTCTTTCTAAGGAGCTTGAGCTTCGGCCCTCTGTCCAGAACAAGGTAAAGTAGGAAGATTACAGGAATGTAAAGTATCGCGTCGACCTTCGTGTAGGTCACGAGCGCAAGCGAGAGCAGCACCCCCATGAACGTGAAGATCGTCTTCTTCTTTATGAAGATGAGGAGCATGAAGATTGAGACCAAAGAGAAGAGCAGCATCGGCATGTCCGAGGAAGTGGGCCTAGCCCATACCAGAACTATCGGAGAGAGGCCCACGAGGAGCTCCCCGAAGAGCCCGGCGAGCGGGTCTTCAAGCAGCACCGTTCCAACCAGGAAGGACATGAGCACCGCAAGGAAGGTGACGACCAGCATTGTGTTGTACGCCACCGACAGATGGACGCCGAAGAGGCCGAAGCCGGCCGCAAGCAGCAACGATGTGGCGATAGGTTCGTGGAATATTTCACCTGTATAGCACGTCTGCGGGGTCCCGTAGTCGCAGAGCCAGGCCTGCCCCATGTGCAGCATGTCCACCGCGCCCGCCTGGTATATCGTGTCGTCGAAAAACAGGAGCTGGGTGGGCTTGACTATGGCGAGCTCTGCCGTCAAGAAGAGTCCGGCGACTGCGATAGCGGCTATGATGTACTTGAGGTTTATGCCGCTGCCCTTCAGCACCGCCGCTATCTGCTTCCTCGAAATCGCCGCGGACACTATAGTGCCGACCAATGCGACCAGTATGCCGAGGGTAAATAGGTACTCGTTTACGGAGTTTATCGAGAGCATCAGATCCCCGCGCGGTTGGTAACGAAGAATCCGTTTATGAACATGTACTTGGTCTTGGTCTTCTTCAGAGTCTCGATCGCGTCGTGCGGGTTCATGACTATCGGCAGTCCGTGTATGTTGAAGCTGGTGTTGAGCACTACTCCATAACCGGACTGCCTCTTTATCGCGCCGAGCATGTCCCTGTAGAGCGCGTTCTCGCTGCCCACCATGTGCGGCCTCGCGGATCCGTCTACATGCATCGTAGACTTTGTCATCTTCCTTGCATCTTCCTTCACCATGTAGGCCATCGTCATGTACTTGCTTACCCCTCTGTCGTCGTATTCGAGCATGCGGTCCGCTTCTCCCTCCAGCATCGACGGCGCAAAGGGCTGGAACCACTCCCTCTTCTTGACATAAAGGTTGAGCCTCTCTTTCACTTCCTCGGATTCGCTGGGCGCGAGTATGCTCCTGTTGCCCAGCGCCCTGGGCCCGAATTCCATGCGGTCCTGGAACCAGAATACGTAGTTGCCCTTGCTGATCAGCTCGGCTGCGTGCGATGCATGCTCGGCCGGCGACTCCCTCTGCGCGATTAGGCTCCTGTCCCTCTTCAGTATATCTTCGGTAACGTTATCGCCATAAGAGGGCCCCAGATAAGCTGTCATCGCGTACTTCGACTTGCCGGTCAGCTCGTAGTTTGTGTAGAGCGCTGCCCCCAAGGCTATTCCTCCGTCGCCCATGTGGGGGAAGACGTGCCAGTGCTTCAGCGCATTGAGCCTCCTTATCAGCATGTTCGCCTTCACGTTGGAGAAGACCCCTCCTGCAAGCGCCACGTCGTACATCCCAAATCGGTCCATCGAGTTGCTTACAAGTTTTCCTATAATGTTGCTGAAGAGCTGCTGCACGAAATAGGCGAACTGCTCTCTCGGTGTCTTCCACGCTATCCTCTGCAGCATCTCGAACTGCCTTAGCGGCCCGTACTTCGCCTTCACGACCGTGCCAACAGCTGAGTAGAAGCCCTTCAGCACGTTGTCGTCGAATTCAAATGGATAGGAGTAGTCCGCCATCGCCATCAGCTTGCCTTCATCTTCCATCTCGCGCATGCCGATTATGTTGGTGGCTTGCTCGAAGAAGATTCCCAGCGAGTCTCTCGCCCCAACGCTGATGTGCCTTATAAGCTTCCCGTTCTCGAGGGTGCTGACCGTCGCTGAGAGCCCGTCTCCCAGGCCGTCGGTTGTTATTATCAAGCCCTTGTCGAACTGAGATGTGAATGCCGCTGTTGCCGCGTGCGCGGTGTGATGCTCCACCACATGCAGTTCATAGTCCTTGAAGCCCATGTGGTCCAGCTCCTTCCTTATTATCGAGCTGCTTATCTCCTTGCAGAGCGGCAGTATGCCGATGGAGGTGAGCGAGTACTTGAGGTTGTGCCTGAAGTTCTCGAACCTAGGCTTGAGCATCTTCCTCCTTCGAAAGTTGTAGTAGTTCTCGCGCATGTACGGGAACATCCTTTCGAGGGTCTTAGTGAACTCCACGGTCGTAAAAGATACATGCTCCACATCTGTTGGCTTTATCTTCGCGTACTCGAGCGCAGCCCTTATGGAATGCTGCGGGAATCCCACCTCGAGCTTCCTCTTTGTGAACCTCTCCTCGTTCGCCGCGAAGAGTATCTCGCCATCGCGTATGAGCGCCGCTCCGGCGTCATGTCCATCCCACACTCCCAGAACATACATTTAATCCCTAGAACGCCTGCCCCGCCTTTCTCTTCTCGATCTCCTCCTTTATCGACGTTATGAACTCCTTAATCGGCATTACCTTCTGCTTCTCCGACCTGCTTCTTACTGCTACCGCCTTCGACTCAGCCTCTCGCTTCCCGACTATGAGCATGTAAGGGATCTGGTGTATCTGCCCTTCTCTTACCTTGTAATCCAGCTTCTTGTCAGACACATCTATCTCCGCTCGTATCCCGTTCTTCCTAAGTTCCTTGAATACCTCATCGGCGTAATCGTTCGTCTGCTCCGATATGCTCACGACCCTCGCCTGCACTGGGGCAAGCCAAGTCGGGAATTTTCCCTGATAGTGCTCTATCAGCACTCCCATGAACCTCTCGAGCGTCCCGAAGACCGCCCTGTGTATCATTACAGGCGTGTGTTCCGCGCCATCCTGTCCTACGTACTTGATGTTGAACCTCTGAGGCATCTGGTAGTCCACCTGGATGGTCGCGCACTGCCACTTCCTTCCCATGGAGTCTGTAACATCAAAGTCTATCTTTGGCCCATAGAACGCGCCCTCCTTGTCCTTAATGTTGTACTTTATCTTGTTCGACTCGAGCGCCTTCTTCAGCGCATCTGTGGCCTTCTCCCAGAGCTTCTCATCTCCAAGATGATTGTCTGGCATGGTCGATAGGTTGAACTGAACATTCATGCCAAGAGTGTCGTAGACCTCCCTGACGAACTGCAGCATCAGCTTTATTTCATTCTCTATCTGCTCATCCGTCAGGAAGATGTGGCCGTCGTCCATTGTCATCTCCCTCACCCTGAACAACCCGGTCAGAGCGCCGCTTATCTCGTTCCTGTAAAGCCTGTCGATTATCGCGGTTCTCCATGGAAGCTCCCTGTAGCTCCACTTCCTTGTCTTGTAAATCAGTATGGTCGACGGGCAGTTCATCGGCTTCATTCCAAGCTGGTCTCCTGCAACGTCGAATACGAACATGTTCTCCCTGTAATGGTCTATGTGGCCGCTCACGTGCCAGAGCGCGATGTTCGCCAACGTCGGCGTGCTTATCTCCTCATAGTCGTACTTGTTGAGCAGCTCCCTTATGAAGTTGATTAATTGCCTGTATACCAGAAGGCCGTTCCTGTGCCAGTAGACCATTCCTGGAGAAACTTCCTGGAAGCTGAAGAGGTTCAGTTTCTCGCCTATCACCCTGTGATCTGTATCTGGCAGCCCTACAAAATCGCTCTTCTTCACTATTGATGTGTCCACCTTCTTCGGCTTGACGGGCTTTGCAGACTCCGATGAACCATAGCTCTTGAACATCTCGGCCAAGGGATGCCCTTTCGCGGAGAACGCCAACCGCTTGTTCCAGCCGAACGGCGCCCTGTACACCTTAAGCTTGCTCTTCTCCGCCTCTTTTACCATGTAATCCAGTATGTTCATGGCACGCTGCGGCTCCTCCAGGCTCTGGCTGAGGTGCGCGAACGGGTATATCACAATGTTCTTTATCTTCTGCTTCCCTGCAAAGTCTATCAGTTCCTTCACGGCCTTGCTCGCGTCCGCTTCCGTATCCCCTCTCTCTATAGACACCATGAATACGAGCGCGTCCTTTATCGATCTTGTCTTCCTCTCAGCCTTGTCGTACGTCCCTATCTCAGGCTCGATCGGCTCGTACTCTATGCTGTTAACATCAAGCTGGATCGCCTTCATGGATACCACAAGCTGTGAATATTAGAAGAAGAACAGATATTAATATTGCCTAATACCCCCACTTACCCATGCCCTCTTTCTCTTCCATTTTTCCGGATTGCACATTTATGGAACGACCGGGCTTCCGCGGTTGCCGTACTTACGAAAGGTTTTTAAATACCCCTGTCGTTATATGGTTTACATAAGGAATGAGAGAATGGCTGGATTAAACAACCTTCTAGGTCTCAGAACAAGGAGAATGATATACCTATTGGGCATATCGCTTCTAATGCTGAGCGGAGTACTAGCGACAGTTGGTGTCAACGCACAGGGCGTAGTCGCCAACGTCACGCAGACCACATGCAAACTGTACAACACTGTGCATTCTGTAATATTCGTGGTAGGACTTGTGCTGATAATAGTCGGCGCATCTCTGTACGCAGGTGCGACAATACTGCCGGGTAACCTCAAGGGCAGCGCCCAGGGTTACGGAATGGGTATGATTGTCGGAGGCGTAGTGGGAGTCCTGCTGGCGATATCCGCACCGTTCATACTGTCTGCGGTGACGGGCAACAGCCTCGCAGGGGCCGCGTGCTCATCTGTAACAACGACATTCTGATGATGGAGAGGGGTCCAACCCCCCTTCATTTTTTTTGATTTATTTGATGTGAGCGGAGCCTATTTTCGATAGCTTTAAATATCTGATCATAAGCACTCTTAATGAAAGAATGGTGAATAAATGAACACAAAAATAGGAGTCTCTGCCAGGAGAATGATATACCTAGTCGGCATGTCGCTTCTAATGCTGAGCGGAGTACTTGCAACAGTCGGCGTCAACGCACAGGGCATAGTCGCCAACGTCACGCAGACCACATGCAAACTGTACAACACAGTGCACTCGGTAATCTTCGTGGTAGGACTTGTGCTGATAATAGTCGGCGCATCGCTCTACGCAGGAGCAACCATACTGCCTGGTAACTTCAAGGGAAGCGCCCAGGGTTACGGAATGGGTATGATTGTCGGAGGCGTAGTGGGAGTCTTGCTGGCTCTTGCCGCACCGTTCATACTGTCTGCGGTGACGGGCAACAGCGTCGCAGGGGCCGCGTGCGCAGGAGTAACAACGACATTCTGATGCGAAGAGGGGTTAAAACCCCCTTCCTTCTTTTTTTGTTTTCTTGTAGGTTAGGCGCAGCCCATCTTCGATAGGTTTAAATATCTAATCATAAGCACTCTTAATGAAAGAATGGTGAATTAATGAACACAAAAATAGGGATCTCTGCAACGAGGATGGTATACCTATTGGGCATATCGCTTCTAATGCTGAGCGGAGTACTTGCAACGGTGAGCGTCAACGCACAGGGCGTGGTCGCCAACGTCACGCAGACCACCTGCCAACTGTACAACACAGTGCACTCTGTGATATTCGTGGTCGGACTCGTGCTGATAATAGTCGGCGCATCCATGTATGCCGGAGCGACAATACTGCCGGGTAACCTCAAGGGAAGCGCCCAGGGTTACGGAATGGGTATGATTGTCGGAGGCGTAGTGGGAGTCCTGTTGGCTATATCCGCGCCGTTCATACTGTCTGCGGTGACGGGCAACAGCCTCGCAGGGGCCGCGTGCGCAGGAGTAACAACGACATTCTGATGCGAAGAGGGGTTAAAACCCCCTTCTTCTTTTTTTGTTTTTCTCTAAGTGAGCGCTAGCCTCGGTCCTATGCAATCTATTTATTAGTTGCTGTAGATTGTATACCGACCGGAATGACCAACGTCCTTGAATACGCCCTGGAGACCTACTTCGGCAAGCTGGGCATAATACTGCTCTTCTCGATATCGTTCATAATAGCGATCCTAATCCCAATATTCGCGGCCTTCCCCACATACAACGACGTAGGCGCGATATTCGTGAGGACGAGCAGCGTCTTTGTCAACCTGGACGCGCTGAACAGCGCCATAATAATCGCATCTACGCTATTCTCCCTCTTGTTCCTGAGCTTCGCCATAGTCGCGATAAACGTGATAGTCAAGCACAGCCGCACGCACGTGCGCGTCAGCAAGGAGGTGATAAACGGTATAGAGAGGTACACCGGCAGGGTCTTCGCCGTGCTCCTTCTCTACACGTTCATAGTCGCACTCGCGAACCTCCTGAGCCATTCGTCTGCCTCCTCAGGGGTCATCACAGCGATAGTGGGCCTCGCATTCATACCATTGTTCTTCTATGCGCCCTCATCGATTGTAATAGATGATAAGGGGCTGCGCCACGCCATGACCGCGAGCGTGAGGTACTTCGTCAAGCGTTTCGACTACTTCCTTCTATGGCTTCTCATTGCAATAGTGGTAATAACCTTCTTCGACTTCCTGTTCATAACGCTTAGCGGCACGGCAGCATCAAGGTACGCGATGCTCGTCTTTGATTCCCTTTTCATACTGCCCTTCCTTGTCGTGCTGCAGAGCCAGATGTACATGAAAAGGTTCGCGCTCCTGAAGAGATAGCGCCGCTTAAATATCTTTCTAACGATTGGGTAGTATGCGCCTGGGGATGAGCCGCATAGCCATATTAGTGGCACTATCCTTCTTGATATTCTCATCAATGGTACAGCTTGCGGGTGCCCAGTTCCCCTATGCAGTGAACTGCACCCTCACAGGCCAGGCGACGGACATGGGCACCTGCCTGTCGTACGCAATACCCCTGGCAGGCATAGGCATACTCTTCTCGCTCACCCTTGTTGGCATCACCTTCATGCTCGGAGAGGTGATCCGCGTCAGCCCGCTCACGAACTGGTACAGGAACGAGCTCAAGGAGACTGTGAAGAGCCTGATAGTTATTGCGATCGTGATAGGCACGCTTGCGATAATGAGCGGCGTGGCGGCGAGCCTCGCCGGGCCTCCCAACCCTGCAGTTACTACCGCGCCCTCGTCAATCACCTCGAACCTCGGGGGTCTGTACGACGGCGCGATCAACTATCTCAACACGCAGTTTGACTACGCTAACAACGCATTCAACTACTTCAACGGCCTTGCAACAGGGATAGGCCTGATAAAGTCTCTTGGCCTCAGCCTCTGGTCCCCCGTCCCGATAGTCATCATTCCCCCAACATGGCCCGAGGTATGGTTCCGCTTCGGCTCATCCGAGGCCGTCTTCACGAGCGACATAATGGACACATCGAACATCTGGGGAGTGAACAACTACGCCTTCATAAGGAACGCCTTCGAGTACCTAATACTGCCGATGTACGTGCTCCTACAGATGCAGATAGACCTGCTACCTGCGATAATGCAGGTGGGCATGCTTATCCTCATACCCATAGGACTGGTGCTCAGGGCAATACCATTCATAAGGGGGATAGGCGGCACCCTGATAGCGGTCGGGATAGCCGTATCAATAATATACCCGACTGTGCTGATCGCCTTCAACGCGCCGATATCCGCAGCATCGTTCGCCCAGCCCCCGAGCCAGAACTACACCTGCTCATCAGGCACCTGGTTCGACTCGTTTATCTGCGACGTGGCCCAGTGGGGCTACTCGACAGGCTCTGGCTTCACAGACGGGCTGGCGAGCTTCACCTCTATATATCCTGCCTTCAATGGCCTGCAGGACTACATATACAACCTAAGCATACAGTTCGTCCTCTTCGTCCTCGATGTGCTTATAGTGGTGATACTTGCGCAGAACATAGCAAAGATGCTGGGCGGGACAATACGCCTCGGCATAGGGCACAAGCTTCAGTTGGCATGATAGAATGATAGGAGTAGCGTTACCGACGACAGGATACCCCGGATGTGCACTCTACGGGGGCACGAGCTACACGAGCGCCTTCCTGGGCATAAACTATCTTGTGATACTCACCGGATTCGCGATAGTATCCTTTGTCTACATGCTCTCCAGGTTCCTGCCGGGCAGCCTCTCGGGCAAGCTCTCCGGAGTAACGAAGGTGGAGTTTGTCGAGCTAGTAATATCCGCGGTGATAATAGGCATAGTACTAGTCTTCGCAAGCGTCGCGTGCGGTATAACCTACAACATAAGCCAGTCTGTCACCGGCAGCGGCTCATCGCCGCTCATCTTCGCCGACAGCTACATAGCTAACCTGACGTTCAACACGGGTCTCGGCCTGCTCACCCACATATACTCGTTCTCGATATCGTACGCGCTTGCTGGCAGCATGTACGGGTACGTATCGAACCTGTTGTCGTCGTACCTCCTGAAGGAGGAGCCCACGGGCGCACTCCTCGGCATATCTGTGGCCTTCCCGGTCGGCAACGACATAGGCGGCCTGTACAGCATACTGAGCGACATGTTCGCAGGCGTGCTTGCGCCGTTGGTGATAACTGCTCTGGGCATGCTCTTCGTCCAATGGCTTAGCTTGCCGATAATAGAGGCTACGGCCTTCGTCATTGTGCTGCCTGTAGCGATAGCCATGCGTGCGTTCGCTTACGCAGCCGCCGGGGGAGGTCTCAGGCAGGCGGCAAACTCGATACTCGCAATCGCGATAGCCGCCTACATAGTCTATCCCACTGCGATAGCGTTCGACCCATGGATAATCAACTGGATCTACGGGCCGGCAAACCCATCATACCAATATCTTCCAAGCTACACTGTTACTTCTGTGCCGCCCGGAGTCTTCTCTGGACTGGGTGGCGGCGCGTTCCAGACGCCAGGTTTCCTGATACAGATACCAGGGGTCAGCGAGCTGCTCGCGCAGACATACAACCTAGGACTGCCTACGGATCCATTCTCGGCAGCGAACCAGCTCGCCGGGCTGATTAACGAAGTGGCGCAGTTCTTCTTCATCGGAGTCTTCCTCTTCGCGATAGATTTGGGTATAACAATAGCCTTCGCAATGGGCCTCGCAAGGGCGCTCAACTCTGGAATAGAGGGCGAGACGAGGTTCTGGAGCTGATATAATGGTCTACATACCCGCATTGATGCAGTTCGCGCTTCAGGTACCCAGCGTGATCAACCAGCAGAATGCGCTGCTTCCGCTGGTCTTCGCCGCGCTGCTGCTCGACGGCATGATAGTGGGGATCTGGTGGATCTGCGGCTACCTGATAAATAACAGCAGCGTCAAGGCTGGGGCGAGAGGGGAACTGAACCAGCTGATCGGCACAGCTATATTCATACCGATAATAATTTTCAGCCTATCAACATTCTCGAACCTCTTCCAGTCGACCCTCGCAGGGTCTTCGTTGATGAGCAAGACGGCGCTGACCAACCTCTGCAACAATGTCGCATCGCCGGCACCTGGGGGGCAGACTATCGACATACTTAGCACGAGTGGCGGATTCGGAATACAGCAGCAGCTCTGCGAGTTCGTGACCGGGACCGCAACGAGCGTTCAGATAAGCTGCAGCAACGGTACGTGTACGTCCTCGCCCGGCCCTCCGCTCGATACCCTGACCAGCCAGATAGACTATCCGCTCGCGGCCTCTGGAATAATCCTAATGAATGTCACCTACCAGACGATAATAAACCTCAACGACCTCTTTGTCATCGAGTCATACATAGGGTTCATGTACAACCTCGCTCCCACCTTCGAGATATGCTTTGCGGACGAGCCGCCGGACTGTCTTGTTCCGGCGCTGCCGGATCAGCCCGAGGAGGATCCTCCCGCCGAATTCAGCTGGACAGGAAAGCCATACCAGGGGCTCATAATGGTATGGAGAGGGCTGGGCAACCTGGCCGTGCTCTTCACCACAGCGGTGCAGTCCCTTGTCATACAGCTGGAGTTTGTCCAGATATTCCTGTACATATGGCCGTTCCTCATATTCGGAGGGCTTGTGCTCAGGTCGACATTCGTCACCAGGAAGCTTGGCGGCCTCTTCATAGCGATCGGGATCGGCGCGGTCTTCTTCTACCCGCTCGTCACATCGATACAGTACCTCACGCTGGGCAACGGCTTCGGCAACATAGCGATATACTCGCCGAGCAACATATTCTCGTCGCAGGCGAACAGCATAAGCTCGATATACGGATACAATTCGCTGCTGACCAGCCCGATAACCAGCCTTCCGAGCCCGTCCGGAGGAACATACGTGCCAAACTTCTACGTCATGCCCAGCCTCCAGGCGATAGCGCAGTCGAACAGCTGCTGGCCGCCCAACGGCGCCAGCGCCGGAGCGACCCAGGCAGAGGCTGCGGACATTGCATTCGAACTTATCCCAGGTGTAAGCCTTGCCGAGCTCGAGTCCGCCCTAATAGGCGGCTTCCTCGGCAGTTATCCATTTATGCCCCTTCCAAACCAGTGCTCGCCCAACAACGCGGTCGCACTGATCTTCCAGGTCGCCGACTCGTTCGGGGTATACGGAATAACCGCTTACTTGCTGCCCATACTTGATGTCCTGATAACGATAACTGCGATAATAGGACTGTCGGGATTGCTGGGAGGCGACGTGGAGCTGGCGGGGCTCGCGAGGTTTGTGTGATCAAATGATTGGAGAAAAGGTCAGGAGCGCAAAGAAGGTCTCGGTGATAGCCGCGCTGCTCCTTGTCATGATGCTGGTCCACCCCGCAACGGCGCAGCTGTCCGATCTGGTCCCGTCTGTCACCTCATTCTGCGCAGGCTCGTTCGGCAACCCTGGCGTGATACCCCCGGCGAACAACACCTTCATCGCCAATTACACCTCGATAAACAACATACTCTTCATATCGCTGCTGATACTGCTCACGATGGCCGCGATAAGCGGGCTCATCTACGCCTTCGGATACTCCTTCAGGATAAACAACCTACTTATAGCGAGCCGGCAGGAGTTCGGAGAGATAGCCGTCACCGCAATAATAATCTTCGTGCTGGTCGGCACGTTCACTCTCACCACCAGCATAAGCACACCTACATTGTTGCAGGGCACCGGCGCTTACAACCAGGGCACATTCGTCAGCGACTGCAACAGCCTCACCACCGATGCCTTCACGCTCTACACCGAGTGGTTCAACCTCGGAATAGATACCGATGAGGTGCAGATGGTGGAGAGCATACAGATAAGCTTGCAGCCCGACGGGTTCGGGATAAGCTTCAGCCCCTTCAAGGGCTACGCGAGCTCATTCAAGGCGATAACTTGGCTGTATACGATAGCGGGTGAGGTCGCAGGCCTGCTGCTAGGCGTAAGCGTGGGCCTAGGCATATTCTACGCAATAATGCCGCTCTTCCTCTTCGCCGGGATAATACTGAGGACGATGCCGTGGAGCAGGGCCGCAGGCGGAGCCTTCCTCGGCCTCTTCATAGGCTTCTACATAGTCTTCCCGATACTGCTGCATTTCATGCTGGTGACCGCACCATCAGTTCCTACGCCGCTTAGCCCTGGAGGCGGCATAGGAACCATACTCAACTATTTCGGCTCTTTCGGCTCTTCAGGCGCCGCCGCGGGCATTATAACGCTGCTCAACACACAGTACTCTATCACGCTGATGCTCGATGTACTTGTACCAACGCTGTACGCCATCTTCGCGGTGGCGTTCTCGTTCCTCATCTCGTTTGATTTCGCAGAAGCGTCTGCAGACTTCCTGGGCTCGCCTGGCCTGCACACCTCCCATTCGTTGAACAAGCTATTGTGATGAACCAATGAACAACAAAGACTGGAAAAGAGGGGCGGCGTTCGCCGTAACAGTAGCAGCGCTCACGCTGCTGCTGGCTACGCAGACGGGCGCAGCTACCGCAGGGTTCGCACTACAGGTGCCAGGCTCATTCCCGATAAACGCGACGAACTGGATTCCGTTAGCGTTCGTTGCGGTCATGCTTGTCATAGCCGTTGCCGGCTTCGTGTACATACTTGGAGGCTTCCTGAACAGCGGATACCCGAGGGCGTGGGCGCAGTCTCAGGTGGCGCAGGCGGTGCTCTCGCTGATACTGCTCTTCATTTTCGTTGGCTTCGCGTACCTCTTCCTGCTCGACCCGCAGGTGCCCTTCTCGTCTGCAGGCCTCGTTCCTACGACGCCACCACCTGGCTGTAGCAGCGCCAACACGATATTCACGCTCGCGTCCTGTGACATAAGCTACTTCAGCGCCAGCTCATTCAACGCAACGACAACTGTATACGTGCTTGGATTCCTTGCGAGCTTCTCCCCGGGCATTGCATTCAACTACACGCTGGGAGTGGGTGTCGGAGTTACCAGCGGGCTTCCGGACTTTGTGCCCGTGCAGGAGGAGGAGCTTCTCGGAACCGGCTTCGGGCTGCTCTTCTTCGCACTGATCCTCAACCAACTGCAGGTCATACTGTTAGCGGGATCGCTGCTCTGGCTCTCGCTCTTCCTCACCATCGGCCTTGTCGCAAGGTGCTTTGGCGTGACAAGGGCGTTTGGCGGCACGATGATAGCGCTCGGCCTGGCGCTCGGCCTAGTATATCCATTATTGGTCACGGTGACGTACGGCTACATAGACGGAGGAATATCCGCACTGGGCGGGGTCAGCCTGGCCGCTAACATGGAGACCCTGCCGAGCCTTCTCTTCAGCGCAGTCGCAGCGTTCTTATCCGGCGTTTCGGGCAACCCCGCGGCGGCGCTCTTCTCGGAGCACTTCCTTAAGCAGGTCTCCTACATATTCGCGGGCCTTACATTCATACCTTTCATAAACTTCACGATACTCGACGCGTTCATACGGGACTTCTCGAGGGCGATAGGGCAGCAGATCGACTTCATGTCGCTGCTCGGAGGGCTGATATGATGGATGCAAGAAAAATGATGTTGTTCGCTTTCGCATCTGTACTACTTGCAGGCATGCTCATCAACGTCTCGCACGCCGCCGTACCCCTGATGGCTGGAACGGTAACAGCATCGGCGACCCCGTACATTATAGGAAACCCGCAGGACACGCTTACCGCGAACCCGTCAGGCGGCGACCTTCCGTATTCATACCAATGGTACTACACGACTTCTAGCGCTGTGGCCGGGACGACGTGCGGCACCGGATCATGGTCGCTCGCGGGGGTGTACACGTCAACGTATGGAGTTACACCGAACACGGAGACGTTCTACTGCTATCAAGTAAGCGACTCCTCTAAGCCCACCCAAGTCGCAACCTCACAATCGTACGACCTACCTGTCGAGACGGGCGCGGCGCAGTGCGGGCTGCTACCCACATTCCTGACGCAGGAGCTGCAGTCCGAGGTACCATGGTACTGCCCGATAAATGCGCAGATATATCAGGTGTGGAGCGCTGACCTGCCGTTTGTGGGCGCAGTGGTGCTGATCGCCATCACAATAGCGGCCTTGATATTCATGGCAGGCATAGCGCTCAGGAGCGACCGAATAAGGAACTTTGGAATAGGAGAATTCTATGAGGCGCTCGCCAGCGCGATAATAATAGGCCTCTTCATGTACCTCTGCGCTGTCATGTTCGGCCTCGGTCCCGGCATTGCAGTCGGTGGAATAAACCCGTACGCAACGGCGTTCGACCTGATAACAACGACGATAAGCCAGGCGCAGGGCCTCTACAACGTGATGTTCCAGACCTACATGATCGACAGCTATTGGGCCTCAATAAGCTACAGCATAAACATAGAGGACCGCCCGATAGCCTCTACGGTCCTCGGCAGCCTGCAGCTAACGTATGTGCTGCCGTTGGAGATACTCTTCCTGCAGCCAGCGTCAATCCTCGCAGCGATACTCATAGACGGAATTGCTGGACTCTACGCTCAGTACTACCTGCTGGTCTTCTTCTCTGTGGCCGCGATACCCGCATTCCTTGTGCCCGGCGTGGTACTCCGCGCGTTCATACCCACAAGGGCGCTCGGCGGCATCCTGATCTCAATAGCGATAGCGTTCTACCTTGTCATGCCGACGCTCTTCGCGGTCGCGTACTACTTCACCGCGCCTTCGATAATAAGCGCCTTCGCGACATCTCAGGCGCAACTGAACAGGTGGGGCACCGGCACCGGCGCGCAGACTAATGCAGAAACGGCCAGCAGCCCGCTTGCTCTCGCGATAAGCGGCGTCCAGGCCGACATGAGCACCTTCTGGCTGCTCGTGCTCTTCTATCCCGCAATGATAATAGCGCTCTCGTACGCTTTCATAACGCAGGTGGCCAATTTCATAGGGGGGGCGAGCAGGATTGGAGGAAAACTAAGAGGATTTGTGTGAGGCGCAATGTCGCTCGCACCGACGACCTACCATTTAAATACATTTATCTACATTGAATAGTGAGGGCGATGGACTCAAAGATCTTCCTGACGTTTGGCCTCCTCGGAGTAGCCCTGGTCCTCTTCTTCATCGCGGTGGGCGCGCCGGCATATTTCGTGCCGTACCCGCTGAAGATCCTGCTGCTGCTCATATCCCTCTTGTTCGACGTTGCCGCTTTCGCAGCGCGCAGATATTCCTACATAATGTTACCGCTGCTCAAGCAGCACAGCAAGTACATAGTGCTCAGCAACGAGGAGCCTTACTGGCTTTCCTCGTCTGGTGACTCCGTCATAAAGAGGCAGAAGGGCGAGTACGTCGCCACGGCCTACATAATGGTGCCGTTCTACAGGTCCGGGACGGAGATGAACGAGGAGGAGAAGCTGGAATATGCGAGGCAGATGAGCAGGCTTGTAGGAGTCAGCAGCGACCCTGTGCGGTTCACTACAGAGCTCTACCTCATGAACAAAGATTCATACATCGATGAGCTCAAGACGGCGATCAACAATGCCGAGAACGAGGAGGCTCAGCTCACTCAAGGAGACGGCAAATCGGAGCAGCTCGAGATCGTGCGAGGCCGGCTGACGATGTGGAGGAATGTGCTTGAGAGCTCGAGCGCTGCTTCGTCAATGGAGCTGATAACCTACGCGTCGATATCCGCCTCTGGTACAAAAGAGTATGAGGCTGTCAGCCTGGTGCAGCAGAAGGCGCGCGAGGTCATGTCAGGAATAGGATCAACGCTAGGAGTTACCCCAAGCGTCGTGACAGGCAGGGAGATACTCAAGTTCGTCGAGCCCGAGTACCTGATACCTTTCTCGACGATAAGCCAGCAGATGGAGAAGAAGACCGAGGAGCAGGTAATATAATGATGGACCCAAACGACATATTCTACCTTGCGATGTGCGGAATCATACTGCTCATAGGAGTTGTCTCCCTTAGGGCCTTCGGTGGCCTCTCCTCGATTGCATTGATACTCATACTGCTCGCTGCAGTGATGATTCTGGCGCTAAACTGGGTGGACTTTGTGGTCTTTCCGCTCTTCACGAAGATGTTCAGCATAATAGTGCAGCCCGCCAAGGACTATACAATAGTCACATCGCACGACGCGCTGCTCAAGAATGTGGGCGGCCTCTACTACGCAACCGGATACGTGACCGGCAACCTGTTCAGCTATGCGTTCAAGGAGGAGACAGAGGAGGAGGGCGTGGAGTCGCAGATGATCCAGTCGGCGGACAAGTGGGAGCGCGCCATCATGAGCCTCGACTTCCCCTTCAAGTTCCATGTGCTGTCGGTCGGCCGTGACGTGCAGAAGATCAGGGACGAACTGGAGGGCAAGCGCAGCTACCAGGAGTTCCAGCTGGCGCGAGCGCTGGAGAACGAGAAGGCCTCCTCGGAAACGGCAACCATAGACATACGAAGGCAGATAGCGGTCATACAGGCGAAGATAGACAGGATTTCGGCCGGCGAGAAGCCGGTCAGCACTATAATGTACTTCGAGACCACCGCGGTTGGAGTGAGCGAGAAGGCTGCGCTCGACCAGCTCACCACGCAGATAAAGCAGCTGCAGATAAGCATGAGCGCGCTCAACCTCAGCCTCTCGAGGGTCGCTGGCCGCGAGCTCTACTCGCTCTTCAAGTTCAACTTCTCCATACCTCTCACATCTGATGAGATATCCGCGGAATTCAGCATAGAGGGCTAGCAAAGGTATAAAATAAATCGATGATAAGTGATGTTGTGTCGCTGATAAGGTACCAGAACATAATGAGCAACGAGATAGCCAAGAGGGCTTTCTTCTCTAGGCCTCCGGAGCCTCCGGCGAGCGTACTCATCAGCGACCCGTTCGCCGCAATCTACATAGGCAACACGAACATATTCAAGGTGCCGTTCAACTGGACCTACATGAACCTGACAAACCCGCACATAGCCGTCGTGGGAATAACCGGATCCGGAAAATCCTACTTCGTAAAGACCCTGCTAAGGCGCGCGAACTACGTGTGGAACACGAACGCGATAATCATAGACTGGGCGGGAGAGTACAACGCGTGGGTGCTGCAGACAAGAGGCAAGGTGATCTCACTCGCAAAGGGCGACTACCTCAACATACTAGACCTATCGGGCATGAAGCCGCTTGACAGGTCCAAGCAGATAGTCAACGCGCTGGACATACTTACTGACATCGCACTCTATCCAGAACAGAGAAGGCTGACCGAGGAGGCGATAGAGCAGGCGTACACCAACTCTGGTTTCGTACTCTACCAGGTGCCGGCGCCATCGTCGAAGAAGGATGCGCCCACGCTTAAGGACGTCATAACGCTCCTGCAGGAGAAGCTGCAGGAAGGAACGTATGCATACCCGGCGGAGCTCGAGAACGCCATATACAGGCTGAGGCAGTTCGCGCGTGAGGGTGAGGACTACTTTGCGAGGAAGAGCACGCTGGACCTAGGCCTGCTCTCAAAGTCTGGCCTCGTTGACATAGACCTGTCGGGCCTGCCTGACGACAAGTTCAGGGCGCTCGCCGCCCTCTTCATACTCCAGACGATAAAGGAGAAGATGCGCGCTGAGGGCTGGGCGGAGACGAAGGGGCTGAAGGCTCTGATAGTGCTCGACGAGGCATGGAAGGTAGCGAGCGACGACAAGAGCGACGCGATAACCATTGTAAGGGAGGCAAGAAAGTACGGATTCGGACTCATAGTCGCATCGCAGAACCCTACGGACGTCAACGAGGCGATCTTCTCGAACGTCGGCACAACCTTCATACTGAGAATAAAGTTCGAGAAGTTCATGAACTACCTGCAGGGATCGCTCAAGTTCTCGGATTTCATACGAGAAGAGATAGGCAAGTTCGCTGTGGGCCAGGCCGCAGTGAAGATGGAATTCATGACGTCGCTCACGTTCCCAGAGACATTCGTATTGGGAAGGATAAGCGGAGAGGAGCCCCTATACATCTACACGTTGGACATATCAGACGTGCTCACGCAGAACGAGCTCAGCGCAAAGCTCGTGCAGAGCGCCTACGAACTGGAGAGGGACGAGCTGCGCAACAGGTTCATAGAGTACAACATAGGCGGCGCGATCGCGAAGGAGGTCTTCGCATCGTTCGACTCCTCGGGAAGGAGGATGAAGGTGCTCGACCTTGTGCGCCTGCTCAAGAACAGGTCGGTGCTGAATACCGACATCGTGTCCTTCCTGAAGGGGCTGAGCATCGACGACGTGATAATAACGAGGATACTGGCATACAGCGGAATAACGACGAGCGCCAACATATAGTGGTAGAATGGCAAACCCGAGCACGTTCACGATAAGCAGGATGGAACTCAGGAGGATACTGTCAGCGTACGGCATGCCGGAACGCAAGATGCAGGACATATTCAGCAACATGGAGAAGTCGCACAGGCACATAGACGTGGTGCGCTTCGTGGGCCTTCTCGAGAGGGGAGGGCTCGGCCGCGACAAGCTGGTCAACGTGCTGAGAAGGATGAACATGAACGACATACTGATAGAGGAGATACTCAACACGGCTGACGAAAGCAGGATAAACGCCGAGACCGGAAGGCTATACAGGGCGGACGTTGAATTCAGCTGATTTCATGGAAGACCCAAGGAAGAAGTCAAAGTGCATAGTATGCGGGGAGGAGAAGCCAGGCATAGACGTGAAGGTAGACTACCTGATAGAGGCGCTAAGGTGGCTGAACCTGCACACGATAAGGCACAAGAACCCCTACAGGCCTGTGGTCTGCCGCGAATGCTTCAACAAGTACACGAAATCCAGGAAGAGCTTCGAGACTAAGAGGATCGCCTATGTGATAATAGGCGTTGTATTTGCTTGTGTGGTTGTTGTCGCATCAAGGGCGAGCCCCTTTGCCTTCCTGGCCGGCCTGGCTGTCATATTCTTCATGTACCTCCTCTCCCTGATAAGCTACATGCCCGCCCTTGACATACCTGAGGGCATGATGCCGGGCAAAAACGACGAGAAAAAGCAAGGCCACAAGAGTAGATAAGGTTTAAATTATCCTCTTTGCATGTATTAAAAGTGGTTTGTTGGCGGAGGATGCCCAGAAGGCAGGAGGATTCCTGGAACCCGAGATAGAAGAGCTCAGGCTGAAGGCGAAGCTGTCTGGAAGCTTTGATGACATCACAAAGAGGCTCTCGAACCTCGAACTCTTCGACTCCATGAAGATGGGTCCGGAGAACATAATGCTGCTCAGGGTGGAGAGCAAGGACATACAGAAAAGGCCATTCCTCTTCTTCCTCATAACCTTCGCAAAGGATTCCTTGACCGTCCAGTACTCGATAGCCCATGACTCGAGCGTCAGGATGCGCAGGCTGTTCATAATAAAGAACCTATTGGGGGTGCTCTCCCTGATATCCGATGTGTACTATGTGGACAACACCGAGCTCTTCCAGCATGCAGACTCCGCAATAGACGACGTGCTTAGCACTATACCGCAGAGCTACAGCTCGCTCTACAACGCATACGACTCTCTGAACAACGAGTACAAGGAGCTGCGCAGGCTTAACATAGAACTGACGGCATCGAACAAGAACCTGACGGTGCAGGGCATGCAGCTGAACAACGACAACAGGGAGCTAAAGCAGAAGCTCGGGGAGCTGCAGACGTACTCGGATGAGGCTCTCATGGCGAAGGTGCAGGACTGGATAGAGAGCCACGACAGCACCATAGACATAAATGAATTCTCCAAGACGAACGGGGTTCCCGCCCCAAGGGTGGAACAGATACTCAACGTCATGATATCAAGAGGGTACATAGAGGTAAAGGGTTAGTCGATGAAGTACGCTGTAAGGATAAACAAGCGCATAAGGTACCTTCGTACCTACACCATAGTGAAGAAGGTGGGGGAGAAGCAGAACATAATCATGAAGTTGCTGTTCAAGCTGCTGGCAAAGGGCAATAAGAACAAGGGCGTGCCCGTCTAGGCGATGGCCGATGCGACCAAAACAGCTCTCTATCATTGCGGTACTCATTTCGTTTCTTGCGGTATCGGCAGCGTATGCGATCGCCTACGCACAGGTCCCGCAGCTGAGCGCGCAGAGCTTTGCGCCGCCGTACCAGCATCCCGCGATAAGCTCTGCGCTCACCTCCTACAACCTTCTCTCGTACTCGTCCGGCAGGTATACTGTGCCAAGCGTGCTTCTCTCATACAGCACGGTTAACGTCTCGCATCTCTACGTCAACGTCACGCTCTTCCAGAAGCCGGTGCCGAACAAGGTCTACATACTTGACGTGGCCGACGAGTGCTCCCAGTGCTCCGACCTCCAGCAGGTAATAAACCTGACAGACCAGTACCTTCAGACGTACGACGTGATACCGAACGGGACGAGCGCCGCTCTAGTAAGCCAGCAGGACCTCGGCTCGCTCTCTCCAGGCTCTGTTCTCATAGTCCTGAGCGGAGTGATTCCCGATTACTTCATAACGAACAGCAGCGGAGGGCAACCAGTGATGACCCAGCTGCTCGACCACGGCGTAAGCGTAATATACGTGGGCAGGAACTTCGGCAACGCTACCCTCAGCGGCAGTATACTCGTACCAGTGAGCGAGTCCCAGCTGCCGTCGTATATGATCTGGACAGGCGGCAACGAGACTTACACGAATAACACCTTCTTCTTCAGGACAAAGACATTCTCTCTGTCTGGAGGCGCAGAGTACGGCCCGTTAACGTATATAAACTACGGGAATGGTACGCTCATAGCCTTCTCGGACTACCTGAACTCGTGGCAGAACGCGAGCCAGGCCGCGCAGGACCTCGCCAAGTCGATATACCTGTCGTTCTGGGTGCCGTCATACACCTCTGGCTCCACATCCGTCCCGCTTGTAGGCTTCAGTAGTGCGACAGGGAGCGTTGGAGTGGCAATGACAAGCCTATCGTCAAAGTACAGCAACTACTCGCTCGTGGGCCAGCCGCAAGGCTACGGCAGAATAACGCTTTACAACAACCAGAACATGTCTGCGATAACAAAGGGGAGCACCTATGATACAATAGAATACACACAGCTCTTCTCAACGAACGGGAGCGTGCTGCTGCCAAAGAGCATACTGCCTGGCACCTCCCTGCCCGTCTCGATAACGATCAATACAAGGTCGTCAACGCCAGTTACTGTAATCCCGCACCTCAACATATACACAATCAACATGACGCTCGTCAGGTCTACGCCGCTGCCGGAGTTCACGCACTCGGGCAACTTCAGCCAGATAGTCCAGCTGGGGTTCTCCATACCCCAAGGGCAGTACATCGCCGCCGTGGAGAACTTCAACAACAGCCAGTACGCCGCTGCGCTATTCAATGTCTCGCCCATATCCGTGACCATACAGACATCCCCGTCGAACAGCCCGACCGGCACCTTCTTCTTCCTGGTCACATCGCAGGGCACTCCCCTCTCAGGAATAAACTACACGATCTCGCTGAACGGCCAGTCCCAGAGCAGCGGGGTCGTAAACAACGGCCAGATAGTGTACAGCGTGCCATCCACTCTTGCCGCGCAGACCCCGCTATCGTTCAACGTGAGCATGCTGCTCAGGAATTACTATGTGGTAGTGGCGAAGCCGCCCACTCCGCCCCCTCCGCACATAGTTATCAATAACGACTACATAGAACTCGCAGTCGTGATAATCATATCGCTTATAATCGTGACGGTTGTCAAGGCGCCGAACAGGGACGAATTCTACATAGACATACCTGCGATGATAGAGCAGAAAAAGCTGCCGATAACGATCAAGGCGGCTGACCTTGCGGGCGTCTTCGAAAAGCAGAACAACTACTTCAGGTGGAGGTACATGCCACTCTCGGTCGATGAAATAAGGCAGGCGATACTCAGCAACATAAGGTTCAACAACATGTCGGTCAACCTGACGTACAGCAACGTGGAGGTGCTTCTGACGGAGATGCTCACGCACGGATACGTGGTCAGCGCTGACAATCTCTACGCGCCTAAGACCTGGGTCACGGATAGCGGGCACGACATAGAGTACCTCGCCACATTCAGGAAGCTGCGCGGCTACTTCGTCTCGCACGCCTACCAGGCTACAGACATAGACACGAACGACAAGGCCGATATGGTAGTCACGATACACAACGAGCGCGTCTACATAGTCATTTACTCAAAGACGAGCAAGTTCCAGAAGGTGCCCATATTCCCGGACGCGAAGACTGGCATAGCGTTCCTGAATACCGACAAGCTTGGCGAGTTCGACCAGTACCTCCATACATCTACCGCTCCGGAGACAGAGGAGCTCCGCATGTACATATCGGCCGGACAGGTGATAATCATAAACGCTGACAACCCAGAGGAGACACTCACATAGTTTCCTCTTCCGTTTCTTCCGCTGCATCCTGTTCACCCTTCTCCTCCTGCCCTTCCTTCATCTTCGGGAAGTGCTTTGAGATTATGCCCTCGAGCCTCTTCTCCACCTTTGCCTTGTCTGCCCCGGTCAGGTCGCCCACGTCGGAGGATAGCTGCTTCACATACCTTGCAACCGCCTTGTACCTGTTTGCATCGAAGCTTATCCTCTCCTTGCCGCG
Source organism: Microcaldota archaeon (assembly GCA_030037075.1). Lineage (GTDB taxonomy): Archaea > Micrarchaeota > Micrarchaeia > Micrarchaeales > Micrarchaeaceae > JAJZAB01. The sequence continues at coordinate 30,301 of JASHRX010000047.1, forward strand.
CACGTAGCGCTGCACGCCCCTCGCGGCTTCCATCACGGCCAGCTTTATCTCGTCTATTATCTCGTCCTCCTGCGCGATTGCCTCCTTGCCCACTCCCGAATATGGGACGTAGACGGATGATAGGTTCACGAAGACGCTGACGGGCTGCGTCTCCATGTCTATGTTGTACCTCCTCCATTCGATGTCGTTCGCGGCCTTGCTTATCGCGCAGCTCGCGGTGTCGAAAAGCAGCGGTACCCTGTTCGCGAACCTGAGTATGTTGCCCGAGTAGCCCTCCTCCTCCTTCTTGCCCGAATTTCCCCCGTAAGCGACGGCTGCCTCCACCACGAACGGTATGCCCCCCCTGAATATCCTTGGTTTCCTCTCGGTCACGGACATGTGTTCCGGGTTCAGTATGTTCTTCAGCGCAATCTTGATCTGCTTCTCTCCAATCGGGACCACGGAGCTCGCGTCGGGAGCGATCCACTTGGTCTTCTTGAATGCGTTGACGAGCTTCTCCGCGTCCTCCCAGGTCATCTGCTTAGGGTCCTTGTCGAAGTCGATTGTGTTGTCTATCTCCTTAAGCTCGCCTATCTTGTTCTGCGTAGTCCTCGCAAAGGTGTCTACCAGGAACGATGATATCTTCCTGCTCTGGCTGAGGTGCGCGAACTCGAGCAGGTCGTTGGTCGAGAGGCCTGCGGGATGCGGCATCGCAACCTCCGGCCTCTTCGGCAGCTCCTTCACGGATCTTACAAAGAGGGACTCCTGCCCGTTGGGGTCTGTCAGCTTTATCTGCGCGTGCGGGTTCGAGAGGGCCGTCCTCCTTATGTATTCATAGACGCTGTGCTCCCCGCTCTCGTACCTAATGTCTGCGAATTCCCCTTCGACTATCAAACCTCGAAAGTCTTCATCGATGTCAACCATGTCGTTTATGACGGGCTTGTTGTTCGCAGTGTTGAGGCCGAGCCTGCACGAGTACCCTTTGCCCTTGCCGGTGGACGACTTGACAAGTATGGGCTTGCCGGTTGTTATCTGCGAGAAGAGCAGGCAGCCCGCGGCGCCTATTCCCTGCTGGCCCCTCTGCTGCATGTACCTGTGGAACTTCGTGCCTGCAAAGATCGTGGCGAGCGCCTTCCCTACGAAAACCTTAGGTATTCCTGGGCCGTTGTCCGACACCCTTATCGTATACCTGTTTATCGCGCTGCCGTTCTCCATCTTCTTTATCACCACTTCTATGTCAGGAAGTATGCCTGCCTCTTCGCATGCGTCAAGGCTGTTGGTCACGTATTCGTGGACAAGCGTGACAAGCGATCTGCCCTGGCCGGAATAGCCGAGCATCTGCCTGTTCTTCTTGAAGAACTCTGCTGCTGAGTGCTCTCTGAATTCCTTGAATATCTGGTCCGCGTTAGTCGTCGCCATCCTGTCGCCTTAAAACTTGGGCGTCTTTGACGCCTCCTTGTTCTTCCTGTGTGCCGCCTCCATCCTCAGGTAGGCAAGCTTGTGGGTCCCGCCGTCTATGAGGGTGTTGACTGCCGTTTCCGCCTCTCTTATTTCGTACATATTGCCTATAAAGCTTACAGTGTCACCGTAGACGCTCATCTTCACCGCGCTGACGCTCTCTATGTAGCGTTTCGCGCGCCCGTTTTCTCCGATTATCCTGGCCTTTACGCGCGCCACATGCTTTTCGCCGCCCAGTTCCTGCTTTAGGTCTATTGAAGTAAAGTAGCAGTCGTCGTTCAGCAGGTGCAGCGCTACGTTGATCTCGAAGCCACGCCCAAAGGCGAATACCACCCCCTTGGCGACGAATACCCTATACGGATCCCCGCTCAGAGAAACGCATTCGCTATCTATGACTACCTTGCAGCCGCATGCCCTCTCCAGGGTCTTGAAGCCGTTTTTGTCGCCCTTAAGCGCGGCCAGCCTCTCTGCTGGTATGTACACTGTTTCCATGGTTTACCTCCTTGTTATCTGAATTAACTATTAAAGACTCTTGGTTTTACGAGGGAAACTAAGGTAAAAAACGCAAAAAATAATAGCGGAATTAAAGGAAACGAAAAAT
>JASHRX010000048.1 GCA_030037075.1 Microcaldota archaeon
ACGCGCAGGTCAACAAGATAACACCTGCCCTCTTCAAGAGATACCCTAAAGCGATAGACTATCTGAAGCTCAAGCCAACCGACCTGCACAAGTATGTCAAGACGCTTGGCCTGTACAAGAACAAGTCCAAGAACATAGTAAAGGCTGCACGCGTCATACACGAGAATTTCAATGACAAGGTGCCAAGCACCATGGAAGAATTGATTACGGTGCCTGGAGTAGGCAGAAAGACAGCCAACGTGGTCTTGTCAAACGCATTCAGCAAGAATGTGGGCATTGCGATAGATACGCACTGCGTTACAGTTGCGAACAGGCTCTTTCTCTTGAACACAAGCAGCCCGGAAAAGATCGAACGAAGGCTCATGCAATTTGTCCCAAGGCAGGAGTGGGGCAACACCACACACCTATTTATTGCGCTGGGGAGAGATGTATGCACCGCAAGGATGAAGTACTGCGAAGACTGCGTGCTCAGTGACATATGCCCCTCAAGCACGGTGAAGAAATGAAGATACTTTTCATATGCAGGTCAAATGCAGGCAGGAGCCAGACGGCCGAGGCGTTCTTCAAGAGCGACACCAAGGAGCATAAGGCATCCAGCGCAGGCCTGGATGTGCGCTCCACGAAAAACGTGGGCATGCCTCCTGACAAGCGTGTAACCGCAGTCATGAAGAGGTATTACGGGATCGACATATCGAAGTGGAAGAGGAAGCAGGTAACCCAGAGCATGCTACGCAGTTTCGACAAGGTTGTGGTGCTCATGCCCCTGGAGGAGCGCAGGAAGTATCTGCCTGATTACTTCAGAAAGTTTTACAAGAAGATAGTCTTCTGGGACATTGTGGATCTGCGCGACACAAAATCCGCCAACGCAAGGAAGGAGAGAGCCGAGAAGATACGCCTTCTCGTGAAGCAGCTTATCGATGAGCCAGAGTGAGGGCATGATCGCGGCACTCTACAGCGGTGGCAAGGACTCAACGCTCGCAATACACAAGATGGAAGAGCAGGGTAAGGTAACAGAGCTACTCATATCGATGATATCAAACAATGAATTCAGCTACATGTTTCACAGGCCAAACATAGGATGGACAGAGTTGCAGGCAGAGGCGATGGGGATGCCACACGTGTTCTTCAGCACGAAGGGCGAGAAGGAGAAGGAGCTTGTCGACTTGGAGACCGTGCTTAAGGAGCAAGAGGTAACGGAGCTTATTACCGGAGCGGTAGCAAGCAAGTATCAGGCCGACAGGATAAACGAAATATGCAAGAGAATGAAAATAAAGCATCACGCCCCATTGTGGGGAATGGATCCGCTTACGGAGCTCAAGGAGATCTCCGGAAAATTCAACGCAATAATAACAAGCGTATCGGCCGCGGGTCTGGACGAGAGCTTCCTTGGAAAGAGGATAGACGACGATGCAATAAGCAAGCTCGTCAAGGTGAACCAGAAATACAAGATTAACATGTCGTTCGAGGGCGGAGAAGCGGAGTCGTTTGTTCTGGATGCGCCACTCTTCAGCAAATCAATAAAAATACTCAAAGCGCATAAGACTTGGGCAGGCTCTTCCGGCACTTATATAATAGATGACGCTGTTTTAGAAGAAAAGTGAAAGCATGGGAATACTATCGCGCAGGAGCAGGTACGCCACCAACCCAATAAGAGAAGACGACGACCTGGCCGACAGCCTGAGAAGAAAAGGCAAGAAGGTAATCCGGCTCAGTACTGGAGATCCGCCAGCATACATACCTACGCCAAGCTTCATGATTGACGCATACGTAAGGGCGCTGAAGGAGGGCAAGACATCGTATTCGAGGTCGGAAGGCATCTGGGAGCTCATCAACGCGGTCATTGGCAGGTACAAGAGAACATATGGAATCAGCCTGCACGAGAATGACATAGTCTCAACACAGGGCATATCAGAGGGATTGCACATAATGAACAGCGCAATGATAAACGAGGGCGATTACGCAATAACCTTCAAGCCCTACTTTCCCGCATACGCCTCAATGCTCAATCTAGAAGGAGGAAGTTTCCTCTTCGAGCAGTATCACGAGGATGACAGGTGGAGCATAGACGCAGACGAGGTTGCAAAGTCAGTCAAGAGCATAAAGAGGAGTCCAAAGGGAAGGCGATTGAAGTACATGCTCCTTGCGAACCCTAACAACCCAACAGGAACGGTGCTGCACAGGCCTGCTTTGGAGGCAATCGTTGACATAGTCAACGAGAACGATATTCTGCTCATAAGCGACGAGATATACGATGAGATAGTGTACAACGGAGCGAAGTTCACCAGCGTCTCGAAGCTTGCAAAGGGAATGCCACACGTCATACTCTACGGCGCCTCGAAGAACTATCAGGCAACAGGCTTCAGGATCGGCTTCATGATAGTGCCTGAGAGCGACAGGACATCCATGAAGCTGAAGGCGATGTTCGCGGACTACGCGAGATCAAGGCTTTCGATAAACACACCAGCACAGTACGCAGTAGCAGAGGCAATGAACAACGTGAAGGAGCACAACAAGGCCGTGAAGCACCTCGTGAAGCTCGTATCAGAAAGGACAAACTTCGCGGTCGACCTGCTCGACAAGAATCCCTTCATGACAACCGTCAGGCCCAACGGGGCCTTCTACATACTGCCAAGGGTCGACTTCAAGGGACTAAAGCTCAAGAACGATGCGGAGTTCGTATCCAAGCTGCTAATTGAGGAGAACATCCAGATAATAAGGGGTTCGGGATTCGGAGCGCCAGGCCACATACGCCTTGTCAGCCTCGCTCCGAAAGAGATATTAGGGCATGCAATAAATAGGATAAATGCATTCTGCGAAAGGCACGCAAAGCAGTGAAGCGGGCCTGTCGTCCAACGGTCAAGACGCTAGCCTTACACGCTTGAGACTGGAGTTCGACTCTCCACAGGCCCATATATTCTGTTGATCCTATGAAAGCAAGGAAGAAGCTTATCCTCTTCGACGTTGATGACCTTCTGATAAAAGAGAAGGGTATGGAAATTCTTCTGGGCAGGTGGGATTACGCCCTGAACAGGGTATTCGGCGTCCCTCCCGCGCTTTATAGATCAAAGACAGTGTTCCAGGGCCTGACGGATGGGCTCATCCTGCTCGACCTCGGTAGGGTGAATCGCATAAGCAGGAAAGATATAGTAAAAAATAGTAGCAGGCTCTTCCGACTAATCGCAGAATTCGTAAGGTTGCATGTAAAGGAATCGGAGCTTGAGACAAACCCCGGCGTGAGAGCTCTACTCCCAGCTTTGAAAAAGAAAGGTTACGTGCTCGGACTTCTCACAGGCAACCTCCCGGCTGTCGCAAAGATGAAACTGAAGAAGGTCGGAATAGGCAAATTTTTCTCTGTTGGAGCATATGGGGATTCATTCAAACCTAGGAGCACGTACGTGAGCAGGGCACTAAAAAGCACAAACTCCAAGTTTTGCCTCCAACTAAGGAAAACCGATGCGGTTTACTTCGGCGACGCTCCCAATGATGTTATTGCAGGGAAGGGCGCGGGAGTCAGAATGATAGCAGTAGCAACTGGCCGGTTCAGCGTAAAGACGCTGAAATCGTACAAGCCTTACAAAGTGCTGAAGGACCTAAGCGACAAGAAAGAGGTACTAAAACTTATTGCTGCATGAAGAAAGGCTTATAAAAGAGAAATGAGCTTTACTCGTGTGGTGGGCATGTACAAGGTAATCAGTTTTCTCGATAGGATAATGCATTTCAGGACAGCTTACGCGCACTGCGACGTGCCATGCGGAATCTACGACCCCATTACGGCCCAGATTGCAGCGCACACGGTACTAAGAATGGACATGCTTATCAAGGACCTTGGGCAAGCACCTCCAACCGATGCTGCAACAAGGAACAAGATGGTAAGATACGTGATGACGAAAGAGCAGCACGCTGAGATCTGCAAGCACGAGGTTACCGTGCTATGGGGTGACTACTTCAAACCTGAGCACGCAAAGGCGAACCCGGAGCTGCACGGCCTCGTTTTCGATACTCTCAAGCTCGCATCAAAAGCCAAACAAGGCTCAGATGTGGCAGAGGCTGAAGCACTTCTCGAGAACGTAGAGAAGATCGCGGAGATGTTCTGGAAGACGAAGAACATCCAGAGCGAAAGGGTAAAGTCTCCGTACCCGACAGAGCACACCATAGTTGTGCCAAAGCTATAAAAGTAAAACGCCTATTACTACTATGCGATTTCCGTTCTTCAAGGTAAGCGACAGGAGCATGGAGCCAACGGTCAAGAGCGGCGACTACGTTCTTGTGAGCAAACTCTCTTACATAATGGGCAAGCCCAAGGTGCACGACATAGTCATCCTCAAGCACCCCAGCAAGAACATCTTCCTGATAAAGAGGATATCCAAGATCAACGGCAAGTGGTACTTCGTGACGGGCGACAACGCCCCTGTCAGCACCGACAGCAGAACCTTCGGCCCGGTGAACCAGGAATCTATAGTGGGCAAGGTTATATCCGTAATAAGGAGCTGAAATGCGGAGCGTCGACGAGGTCATAGACAGCTATTCGGGTATGATAACCAGAGAGCAGGCCAGCACGATAGCGAACGGGGCGGATGACCCTCCAGGCGAATCCATCAGCGTTGCCGGCCTCCGTGAATTCATCAGAGCAGCGAAAAGCAAGGGCAAGGTCCAGGAGAGCTACAAGGTCACAATAGAGGACAACGTTTACAGGGTATTCAACGAGGTAAGGCAGAAGGCGGGACTCCGCGACTTCGGCAAGCGGACTCTCACACTGGGCAACGAGGGCGAGACGATAAACATAACACTCTCGGACAGGGTGTCCTCGCAAGTAGACGTATTTGGAGTGGAGCGCGGCGACATCCTGCTCGTAAAGGATGCCACGTTCGTGGCAGCCCGCGATGAGCTGAAGAGCGAGAGGCTCACCACAATAAGCCGCATGAGGCAGTCGCTTTCAGGAATTGCCGATTACTCGAAGATGGAAGACTCGAGGAACGTAGATGTGATAGGAAAAGTTACAGAGATATATCCATTACGTTATGTGAACCAGATAGGCAAGCAGGGGCAGACGCCAGTTGCGGATTGCAAGATTACCGACATGAGGAACACAGCGAATGTCACGCTCTGGGGATCGTGTGCGCTGCTCGCAGCGCGCATGAACATAGGCGACTTCATAAAGATAGAGTTCTGCGCTGCACGCCTTGTCGACTCTAAGGTCTACATACAGGCAAGCGACCTCTCAAGGATACTCATCAGCAAAAGCCTCGAAGGCCGTCTACCTCTCGCCAAACTTTGAGTAGAAGGACATGTACTGCGCGACCACAGATGGCGGGGCGGATGGCTTCGTCTTCGGTATGATACCTTCCAAGTCCTGCATCTCCACCTGGCCTTCCTCCCCTTCCTTCATCGCCCTGTTCAGCGCCGCGGTCTTTGCCTCCCTGCAGACGTGGTAGATGTCCGCGCCAGTGAAACCTTCCGTCTGCTCGGCCAGCTCATCGTAGTCTATCTTGTCGCTAACCGGAACACCCTTGAGGTTCTCCTTGAACATCTCAGCACGGTCGTCCTTGCCCGGCGGCTTCACGAATATTATCTTGTCGAATCTTCCCGGGCGCAGCGCCGCTGAGTCTATCGCCTCCGGCCTGTTTGTCGTGCCTATGACCATTACTCCTTCCGTCTTGCTCACTCCGTCCATCTCGCGCAGCATCTCGCTGGTTACCTGCGCTGCGAACTCGCTCGCTCCGCTCCTCTTCAGTATCAGCTCCTCAACCTCATCGACGAGTATTATCGATGGTATGTTGCTCTCCGCCCTGTCGAACGTCTCCTTCAGAGTGGCCTGCGCCTTCTCGATGCCCTGCTCTACAAGCTCCGCGCCATTCAGCTCCAGTATGGTTATCCCCTTCATCTCATCCTTTATCGCGCGCACAAGCATGGTCTTGCCCGTGCCCGGCGGCCCGAATATCAGCATCCCGTTTATCGTCTTTATGTTGAACTTCTTTATCAGCTCTGGGTGCACGAGCGGCAGCTCAACTGCGTCCTTTATCTCCTTCTTCGCCTCATCCAATCCAATCACGTCGCTCATGCGTATCTCTTCGCCCTGGCTCTCCTCTCCTACCTGTCCATACACGCTCCTTTCGAAGTCGAGCCTGAACCTCTTGTACTGCTCTATCTGCGCCATCGTGACAGATGGATGCGTCGCCTTCACGCGCTCCATTATGTCCTGCTGCGTTATCTCAAGCACGGTGTGCTTTGTCGAGGCCTCCTGTGCGACCTTCTGCGCCACAACCTCGCAGAGCGCCTTTATGTCAGCGCCCGTGTATCTCTCTGTCGCCTCCGCAATCTTGTCCAGGTCTATCTCCTTCGACACGGGCAGTTTCTTGAGGTATAGGTTGAAGATGAGCTTCCTTGCGTTGTAGTCCGGCGGCGGCAGGTAGATTATCTTGTCGAACCTACCGGGTCGTATGACCGCCTTGTCCAGCAGGTTCGGGGAGTTTGTCGCGCCAACCATTATCACGTTGCTAGTCTTCTGGAACCCGTCCATCTCGATCAGCAGCTGTGACATCGCCTGCCTTGTCGCGTCGCCAGCTGCAAGCTTGTCCCTCGACGGGGCAATGGAGTCTATCTCATCGAAGAAGAGTATGCAGGGTGCATTCTTCTTCGCGATCGTGAATATGTTTGATATCATCCGCTCAGTCTCTCCCGGGAAGGCGGATATGAGGTTGGATGCCTTCACGTAGAAGAAGCCGGCGTGCACCTCGTTGGCGAGAGCGCGCATCATGAGCGTTTTACCGGTGCCCGGCGGCCCGAAGAAGAGTATGCCCTTTGAGGGCTTGACGTTGTACGCCTTGGATATCGCACGCTCCTCGATAGGCGCGAGCACCGCATCAACCAGCTCGCGCTTCGTAGCCGCGTAGTTCGCTATGTCATCGAACGTCTCTGATACGTTGCCAGCCTCAAGGTCCTCGAAGGCCTCACCGAACTTCATCCTCAGGTCCTGCTTTCTTATGTCAAGAACGTTCACGACCTTTATGCCCATGGTCTCCATGATGGCGAAGAAGAGCGGTGCCATGGCGAATCCGATAAATGGCAGCCAGTAGTTGTACGGCTGCCCTATGTATATCGATAGTACCACCGCAACAACCGGGTAGATTACTCCCAGGGAGCTCGCTTTGAGCCCGCGGTACCTCGTCCGGTCGGCGGCCGCAGCGCTGTCCACAAGGAAGACCAGGCCGATCAGCACCCCCATCTCAACCACATAGTAGTAGGTGCCCGCTGTGAATGAGGCGGCCACAGAGTCTGCCGTATACGAGGTTATCGCTACAACATTATCCCCAGTGAAGTTTGCGATCGCACTGCTTAATCCTGCCGGGAATGTGGATAGTGTAAGGCCCGGCTTTATCGGTGTCACGTACGGTGCAAGGGAGTTGCTCACCACCTTTGTATGGGCTGCGCTAGCATTGTAGAGTATGTAGGCGTTGTTCTGAACCCCTGTCACAGCAGACAACGAAACTGCAGCGACAACCAGCAGCACGCTGAGTATGACTGCACGCTTGTACCCGATCACCATGACTGCGATTATGAGCAGCGGTATGGTGAGCAGCATGCCCAGGGATGAAAATGTGAAAGCGACGAGTGCATACATGAAGAGCAGGGTCCTGTGGTACTTGTACCCGTATATCAGCGAACCCGCGAGCACCAGAAGATAGAGCCATGTGAGCGCGGGCATCTGGTACATCAGTAGCGGGAAGATGAAGATTATCAGTGCAAGGAAGCCGACAAAGGGTTTCTTCACCGTTACAGCAAATATCACGACCGAAAACGCGGCAATAAGGATGAGCGGATAGAACTTCAGCGCTGCGTTAGCCCCAATGAACGCCAAGACGGCGAGTATTGCATCGGTGAACCCAGGAGCGTGCACCAGCCTCGAGAATCTTTCATCTAGGTTGTAAAGGAAGACCGGGCCTCCATGCCTCTTCCTTATCACCTCCTTTACCCTCTGCTGGCTGCTTGCTGTGCTATCCGGGTTGTCAGTCGCTGCCATCGAACATCTCTACCCCAATCCCGTGTAGATTACGCGCTTTTTGATATTTATAATCTACTTTGATTGGCACTCTATACAACTCAAATACCTATATTAATATTGTCGGTCAGAATATCATCATCCCGTTGTAGCTCAATGGCAGAGCGGCCGCCTGTAGTCTGATAAAAAAAGTAGAAAGCGGCAGGTTGGGCGTTCGACTCGCTCCAACGGGATACACGATTACATGACCTTTGACTCAGCAGAACTAATTGGGCTAGTGGCAGGCCTGCTCACCACCCTGGCGTACGCACCGCAGGCGTTCAAGGCGATAAAGACTAGGTCGACAAAGGATTTGTCCATAGTGTGGCTGAGCGTAGCGTGCGCAGGCACTACCCTGTGGGTCGTGTACGGCGTAACGCTGAGCTCATTCCCTCTCATACTGTGGAACGTCGGCGCCGATACATTGATCGTGATACTCATTTTCCTGAAGAAAAAGTACGGCTGACTGGAAGGGTTATAATTGTTAGATGCGAAGAAGCAGCATGGCAAAGGAAGGCTGCATCTTCTGCAGGATTGTGAACAAGGAACTGCCCTCGTACAAGATATACGAAGACAAGGAGGTCCTGGCCTTCCTGGACATCTTCCCAAACATACAAGGCCAGACGCTGGTGATCCCGAAGAAGCACATTGACAGCTATGTCTTCGATGTTCCTGACAATGATCTCAAGAGCTTCATTATGGAAACGAAGAAGGTCGCAAAGATGCTGCAGAAGAGGCTAGATGTCGGAAGGGTGAACCTTGTGTTCGAGGGCCTGGGAGTCAACCACCTGCACGCGAAGCTGTATCCAGCTGTAGGCACGGAATCGCGCTTCACGGAGATTGTGGCTGAAGAAAGAACCTACTTTGAGAGCTATCCCGGCTTCGTTACCACTATACTTGGGCCCAGAGCGAGCGATGAGGACCTCAAGGCCTTGCAGAAGAAGATAACCGGTAAATAACGCTTTTAATCTATCCTGTCTATTACTTACGCGCCTTGGTAATGTAGTGGTCTAGCATACGACCCTGTCACGGTTGTAACCCGGGTTCGAATCCCGGCCAAGGCGTATATAATTTTAAATCGGCAACCCACAGTAAAGTATTTATATCTATATAAACATAAACTATATAGCGATATAAATGGCAAAACTCATAGCTATCAGGGAAGAGGTCTATATGAAACTTAGAAAGCTGAAAGGAAAGCAATCTTTCTCGGCCGCAATAGATAGCCTCATCGAGAGCAAATCTGGCGATATAAGCAGATACTTTGGCGTGTGGAGGAACAAGAAGGACCTAGATAAAGTAGAGGCGGAAATATCCGCAAGCAGGAAATCCTTCGGAGTAAGGCGTAAAAGTGCTCTTGCCGGTGTTTGATTGGTCGTCATAGATACAAACGTAGTCATAGAATACCTGAAAGGCAATGCCAAAATTGCCTCGATAATAGATACCTATAGCGAAAAGAGCGGAGTGGCCGTCACGTCTATAAGCAGATATGAACTCCTCCAGCGCTTTTACAAGGATCAGGCACTGCTCTCTTTCATAGAAGATGTCAAAACTTACGCTTTTGATAAAAAAGCATCAGACAAAGCAGCCGAGCTGTGGCATAAGCTGAAATCGAAAGGGAAAATTGTGGATGATATCGACCTGCTCATTGCAAGCGTCGCCTTGAGCCAAGGGGAGGAGCTATTGACTATGGACGGTAGTTTCAAGAACATAGATGGAAACATAACAATAATTACTAGATAGAACGCGCCACGTTCTTTAATCCAAAACAGTCAAGGATCCGGGTTCGAATCCCGGCCAAGGCGTTTACTTTTTCTTTTCTGCAGGTTTGGCGTTGAACGAGAGGTAGAATCCAACCCCAAGGAAGAGTATTCCGAAGAAGTCCGTGAAGGGAAGGAACTGAGGTATCAGGATCGCGGCGAGCGTGCCTCCCAATGCCGGTATCACCGCTCCTATGGTTATGAGCAGCGCGTATATCCTCCTTGTCCGTATGTAGCTGTAGAGAGCCCCGCCAGCGAATGCGAAAAGCGCTGGTATGTTGATGATTGCTGCAATGTCGTTTACTATGGGCGAGCTTATCGGGTTCGCGCCCGTCACAGCAGCCTGCAGCGCAGAGCTGTTTAACGGAGTGAGCACAAGGGATACCGCAAGCGCCACGCCAAATACAATGTTGAACCACAGGTATCCGCTAGATATGCGGCTCTTCGGGAATACCAGGTATATCGTGCCTGCGCCGAGGAACCCGGCCAGCATTATCGAGCCGAAGAAGTACGCCAAGTATATAAAAACGGTCCATGATGCAACGATCGCATAAAGCTGCGTGAAGTCGGATATCGCCCAGAAGAGCATTCCTACGGCCCAGAGCAGGTGGTGCATCCTGCGCTTCTGTACGTACATCCTTGCCAGTACTACTGATATCGCGAGCGCAAGCACGCCTGCTATCAGCGGCATTACCGCTTCAATATCCATGCTTACGCTTCAATAGTCAATATTAAAGAACCTCGCGCTAGAAAATCCATCATGAAG
>JASHRX010000049.1 GCA_030037075.1 Microcaldota archaeon
ATATTTCCATGCCTGGGCGTTGCCGCCCAGTTCATAAGCATAGCGTCCATACAATCCGCGGCAAGCGCGTCTACCGCGCAGTGCATCCCCTCGTTTGCCGGGCTGACCCTCTACGGCTATGCGATTTTGGCCATAGTCTTGGTCGCTGGCTTCTCTGGCTTCCTGATCGCGGCGCTGCTGTACAACGGCCTTAATGTCTTATCCAACAGCGTACTCTACGCACTTACCGCGTACTCTGGAGCGCCGCAGACAGCCCTATTGACCACGCTGACGCCCGGCGTGGCGCCCATCCTTCCCGGAATAGACATACCGCTGGTGGCAGGCATACTATCATTGGCGATAATCCTGACAATACATGAGTTCTCGCACGGAGTGCTGGCACGAATGGCCAAGCTGAAGATCAAGTCGATAGGACTGCTCGTACTGGGGCTTGTTCCACTTGGCGCCTTTGTGGAGATTGACGAGAAGGCTGTCAAGAAACTGAACAAGGATGACCAGAACAGGATATCCGCCGCGGGCATATCATCCAACTTCCTTGCATCCATCATATTCTTTCTGCTGATGTTCGCATTCTTCGTTTACATAGTGCCGGGCCTGTCGCAGAACGACGGGGTCTTCATCCAGTCGGTATCGGCCAACGTGCCTGCCAATGGGATACTTTCCTCAGGGATGCAGATACTCTATTGGAACGGACAGAGGATAACTAACGAAACCACGATAATCGCGGCGAGCGCAAGCGACCTGCCCGGCGCGATAGTGACGGTGGGGACGAACACGGGCAATTACAGCTTCAGGGCCATCTCGATAGACAACTCCACCAAGGGCTACATAGGCATAACCTCATACCAGAAGGAGGTGATCAAGCCTACAGCGTATGCGCAGGGCATGTACTTCCTCTACACGCTCTTTGCCCTCTCATTCCTGCTCAACTTCCTTGTTGCGATAGTCAACCTGCTGCCCGTCCCGATCTTCGACGGATCCAGGATCTACAATACGAACATAAAGACGCAGTTCTTCACGCGCTTCGTGACAGGGCTTGTGCTGATAAGCATATTCCTGAACGCATTGCCGTGGGTATTCAAGGTACTGCTGCTGCATTGAGCGCATTCACTGCACATTCCTGAGCACTCCGACCTTGCCGAAGTCGATTGTCGCGCCATAGCCTTCGGCTATCGCGTTCATGCTGTCTATGTCAAGGTGCTCGAATATAGGCGCGAGCAGCTCTTTTTGGGGCACCGAGTTGACCTCAGTGCCGGAGGCAAAGTAGTTTATTGCCGGGAGGACGAGCAGCTTTCTTCCCTTGAATTCGCCGTAGAGGAAGCATCTCAGCTTCTCTCGTTTGCCCGCTTTGTTGAATATCGCTATTGCGGGATGCTCGTGCCCCATTATGAGCATCTTCACATCCTGCAGGTCCTTTGGCATGTCCTCGCCGTGGAAGAAGAGGTAGCCGTTGACCTTTGCCTCCTGCTGGTGTATCTTCAGCTTGAACGGCTCCGCATACCTGTCCACAAAGTTGTCATGGTTGCCCTTTATCAGAATAAGTGAAACTCCTCTCTCTTTCGCGAAGTTCATGAAATCGAAGAGCTCGTTGAACTCCTCTTCGTCCACCTTCGAGAACTCGTTCTTTATGTCTCCGTCAACTATTATCGTCTTTGCCTTCGTCTTCTTCAGCGCATCTTCAATTATCTTGCATATGTGCTTCAGGTTCGCCTTTGGTATGAGCACGCCTTTCTTGGCCATCACCCCTTCATAGCCAAGATGCGGGTCCGCGATGACCAGGGCGTTTAGGCTCTTTATGAAGATGACTGGCATGCCGTCGAGCAGCTCAACGTCCTCGGTCAGCTTCATCAGGCATTCCTCTTTATCCTTTCGAGAACGAGCTTGTGCAGGGACTGGAGGTACTTATTCCTCTCCTTCATTAGGACAACGTCTGCGTGCCCGAATGTTATCATGCCGTGCGCGAAAGGCGAAGGAAACGGCGTCTCTATGAACTTGTAGACTATCGTGCCCTTCTTTATCTCTTGGAGTATCGACTCAGCCCTTGGCAGGTCCATCACGTCATTGAATATCTCCCTGTAGACCTCCTTTATTATCGGAAAGTTCGGGTCTATCTGCTCCGCGGCGTTGAGTACCAGCTGTGAATTGACCTGCTGCCTTCCAACTGTCATTTTGTAGCCCTTGTAGTTCTTAAGTATCATGAAGCTCCTTGCCGCGACGTGCCTGAACCTCCTGCGCATGAGCTCTGTCTTCCTTATGTTCCTCTTCAGCATCCTTGGAATGTCCGTGCTAGTTATATCGGACATCAGATCATCAATAGTCCTTTTGTCGAACTCCACATCTTCCTCTGTGGAGAGAACGAACCCGTTGTCGTTCACCATCACGCCTATGTCTATGTCGAGCATTTCCCCGAGCATGATCCCGAATGCCCTGGAAAGCGCGTCGTTTATGCGCCTTCCGTACAATGAATGGAAGATCAGGTGCTTCTTCTCTGAGTCGAGCTCGCTCGTAGATTCTATAACCAGCTGCTTATCGTTCGGCAGCATCTTGGTGAAGAGCAGCTGCTCGACAAAGTATCCGAATATGGCACGCTTTGCGTTCTCATCTATCGGAAGGGTATCTAAGAACTCCTTCGCCTCATCCGGAATCGCACCCGCCTTGAGCAGCGACTTGATCTTCGCCTTCTTTATGCAAGCACTTACAATCTCGCCGAATGTGGCCCTGAACCTCCCTATCTCTATCGCAAGCTCATAACTAAGCGGCAGCTGTTCCGAGAACCACGGCGGTATTGTGGGCGCGCTGTCCTTCGCCTCTGTGACGTATGCTTTCATCCCTCTAGTGTACTCGAATCTGTACATCCTGCCTCCCAAAGTAAACACATCACCCTGCTTCAGCCTGGTGAGGAATTCCTCTTCGATGTTTCCTATCCACTTGTTGCCGGTTGCTATCACGTTCACGGCTACTTCATCAGGTATCGTACCCTGATTGAGCATGTAGATTACCTTTGTGAACCTTCCGCGCTTTCCGAACGCGTTCTCCTTCTCATCGTACCAAATCTTTGCATAGACCCTCCTGCTCTCCAATCCAACGTACGTGCCTGCGAGGTAGTTGAGCAGGTAGATGAAGTCCTTCTTGTCGAGCTCATGATAGGGATACGCACGCCTTACTACATTGAAAGCATCGTCCACGTTCCACTTGTTCGTGAGGGACATGCCGACGATGTGCTGCGCGAGCACATCAAGCGCATTCTGCGGCACCGCGAACGAGTCGAGGTGCCTTTTCAGCGCGGCATCCAGCATCACCGTGCATTCTATGAGGTCATCCCTGTTCAGGACTATCATCTCGCCCTTCGCCACCGCCTTGAAGCTGTGGCCGGCGCGGCCGAACCTCTGTATTGCGCGTGTTACGCTCTTCGGCGACCCCAGCTGTATCACGTTCTCTATCGAGCCTACGTCTATGCCCAACTCCAGGCTGGTTGAGGATACGGCACACTTCAGCGATCCTTTCTTGAGCAGCTCCTCAACCTCAAGCCTGGACTCCCTTGACAGGGAACCGTGGTGCGCCGCTATGTCTTCTCCATACTTATAACGTCTTTTGAGGTTGTAGACAACCCTCTCTGTGCCGCTCCTCGTGTTCGTGAATATGAGCGTGCTCTTGCTCTGCTTCATTATCTTGTTTATCTCCTCGTACATCGAGTCCTCGACGCTGCCGTCCTTGGTGTATATGAGATCCTTGACGGGGCTCATGGTTATTATGTCCAGCTTCTTGCTCCAAGACGCATCGATTACGACACAATCCCGAGGCTCACCGTTCGAATAGCCGACAAGGAACTTGGCGGCTTCCTCCAATGGATGGAGGGTCGCTCCAAGGCCAACCCTGGTGAAGTTGCTTTCCGTCACCTCCACGAGCCTCTCAAGCGATAGCGCAAGGTGCACTCCCCTCTTGTTGTTCGCAAGTTCGTGCAGCTCGTCTATTATGACGTACTCTAGCCCTTTCATGTTGAGCGAGAACTTTTCGGAATTGAGAAGTATGGCAAGGCTCTCCGGGGTCGTTACAAGTATGTTGGGCGGCTTCTGTAGTTGCTCCCTTCGCTCCTTCTGCGTTGTGTCTCCGGTCCTCACGGCTATCGTGACCTTGCGTATGTTGCTCTTTATTATGTCTACGCCCTTCTCCTTCACTATTTCTTGGTATATCTGGTCGAGGGGTACGTTGAGGTTCTTGTAGATGTCATTGTTGAGAGCCCTTAGCGGTGATATGTACACGCAGTAGATACGGTCTTCGAGCTTGCCCTGCAGGGATAGGTCAAAGAGCTTGCTTATTATGGATAGAAATGCGGACATAGTCTTGCCGCTTCCTGTGGGAGCGGTAAC
Source organism: Microcaldota archaeon (assembly GCA_030037075.1). Classification (GTDB taxonomy): domain Archaea; phylum Micrarchaeota; class Micrarchaeia; order Micrarchaeales; family Micrarchaeaceae; genus JAJZAB01. Next base: position 4,368 of record JASHRX010000049.1, read on the forward strand.
GAGTATGTTCTTCTTCTCGGCTATCAGCTTGAAAGAGTACTTTTGCGGAGGAGTCAGCTCCTTGAAGTTCTCCATGAACCACTTTTTAACATAGCCATTAAGCACCGATAGGCTTTCCTGGTCAGAGAATGGCTCGCCGGCCTGGGTAATCATGCTGGTCACCGGAAGGGGAAAGATATGAAGGCACTGAAATATATAATCCATGCGCCTTCCGGCAGAGTCAGGAGGTAAAAGGTAACCGAAACCTCTCAATAGCGCTATAAAGCACGCAGGAGCTCCATATAG